>JAXHUR010000019.1:0-47876 GCA_034189505.1 Thermodesulfobacteriota bacterium
CCATGCCCAGAACTTATTACATCAGGTTATGGTTCGAGGGATTGAGGGGGGGGGGGAACGAGATCTTTCAGGATGAAGCCGATCTCGAGGATTTCCTTGCCCGGCCAGGCTGACTTCTGGTCCCACCCGGCGCGCCATGTCTGTGTAACTTCTGCGGTGCATTCAGGCCGGGGTGAGGTTGCCGGAGTTGGGGAGGATAAGCGGTCGCTCATACGTTGCGGTCATCAAAGCGATCCAGAAGAGGCTGGGAATAGGGGATGGGACAAAAGTTACATAAGTTACCAGCGTTGTCCCCGCTGTCCCAGGTCAAAAAGTTCATGGCATGAGTTGGTCTGATCCGGGCCCTGAAGGCTGATCTTCAGCGGGGGCGCGCCGAGCAGGCCGTTGCGCCCGGAATACTGGAGAAGCACCCCATCCTGCGGGCGCAGCCAGTAGTCGCCGTGCCAGATCCATGAAGGGACGCCGACTGCTGTGACGCGGATGCGCATCGCCTGCTGTGGTTCGCCAGCGATAGGGAGTTTTCCCATGGAGTGTCGCTGTGCCCGCAGGCGCCGCACCGAGAGGTTGTCGGGGCGAACCGTCCAGAATTCCAGGGTTTTCCCGTCGGAATTGAGCAGGTTGCGCAGCCCCACCGAATGGGCCTGATACCATGGTGCCGAGTCGATCGCTTCGGATCTCGATATCTCTTCCCCCTGGAAAAGCCCTTTGATCAGCAACTGGTCCCCTACGCGTTCCACCTTGATGCGCGTCTTCTCCGCTTCGTTGACCAGGCGCCAGGATTTGGAGGCCCATTGTGGCGTCAGAAGATTGAAGTGCTCTTCTGCCTTTGTGGACGAATAGAGGAGGGAGCGGTCGTCGTAGACCTCCAGTCGCCACAGGGAGAGATGAGACTCCTCGCCGCAGGAATGAAGGTAGCAGCAGGTTTTAGATTCTGTGGCGGTGCCGATGAAGGGAGTGGCGAGGAGTAAGAGGCCGGCAATCAAGAGCGACCGAAGCGGTTGGGAGAGGTGTTGGCGCTTCAGGAATGTCCTGCCGTCCATATCCGCTCCCCGCCGTTTTTGTGCCTGCGCATCTCTTTATGGACCTCCAGCCCGAGGCTGGCCAGAAACCTGAGGGTCAGAAGAGTGCCCAGCGGCCCCAGAACGATCATCGCCGCCAGCCAGAGCCTGATCCATTCGCTCCAGGCCAGCCGGTGGTCGAACCAGAGCGACACCGAGGTGTAGAGAGCAACCGTGGCCAGCGCGGAAACACACCAAAGATAGAAAGCAGCCAATAGCATCTCGTATTCCCCTTCTTTGTCAATCAGAACCCGGCCACCAGATCATGGCGTTGGTGAAATTCACGGAAAGACTGCGCGCCCTCACGGCCACAGTAACGCTCGAGAGTTTTCAGTTCGGTGTCGCGGAGATCCACCAGGACAAGGGCGTCCAGAACATCGCTGAAATCCTTGTCCACGTTCAGAGCGAGAATTCTGCCGCCCAGGTTGAGGTACTGACGTAGCAGTACGGGCACGGTTTTTCCGTTGTTCTCCAGTTCGCTGACCATTGCGGCGAGGTCGTCAAACTCGGTAAACAGCTCGCCGTTGACGTCGATGATTTTCTCTTTCCGGTTGAATTTCCTGAAATGCAGAGGGTTTCGTCCTTTGACCAGACGACCCAGCTCTGGAATCGAGTAATGGGTCATCAGGGTTCTGGCCATCAGGTCCCGTGAAGCGCTGCTGTAGTCGTGACTGATGCTGACCGGACCAAACAGGACGGCGTACCGGGGGTGGCGGGCGATGAAGTGCCCGATGCCTTTCCACAGCAGCATCAGCGGGTGAAAGCCCTTCTGGTATTCGCTGCGTACGAAAGATCGCCCCATCTCCAGTGCCGGACCCATCTGCTCGATAAAAGGGCGCCGATAATGAAAGAGGGTATGGGTATAAAACCCGCGCCGGCCGAACTCCTCCAGCAAGCGGTCGCTTCTCCCCAGTCGATAGGCGCCGATGATTTCGTTCTCCTGCCCGTTCCAGACGAAGAGATGGCTGTAAAAGCAATCGAAGCGATCCAGATCCAGTGAACGCCCCGTGCCTTCGCCCACTTCCCGGAAGGTCCGTTCACGCAGGCGCCCGATTTCACTGAGAACTTTGGGGATCTGAAAGGCTTCTGCGTAAAAGACCTCGTAGGGCCCGTTTTCAACCAGCCGCTGCTGAGGAGGCAGGGCGCTGATTTCTTCTCTCAGCAGATCTCCGTGAATCGCAGTGCCCACCGGCTCGAGGGCCTTGCCTGCTCTCCGGGGCTGGTTCTTTTTGGAACTCGCACAGCTTCGCTGCTCCAGAAGATAGGTTCTTGCTCTGACATAATGCAGCAGTGTCGAGGGGGCCAGATGCTGCAGGCGGCGGAAGGGAAGGGCCGTGCCGATCCGTACCGTTATGGTGGTCTGCTTTTTATTGATAAGCTCGTGAGGCAGCAAGGCGGTTCTCATCCGGGGGTGAATCATGCCCATGACCTGGAAAAAAAGGCTGTTTCGGCCGGGAAAGAACACCGGCAGGACTGAAGCGTTGCTGCAGCGGATCAGGCGAGCGAGATTGGGTGTCCACTGCGGGTCGCTGACGCGGCGGCGGCTCAGAAGCAGGTGGGAGACTTCTCCGGCGGGAAAAACGACGACACACCCGCCCTCGCGAATAAAATTGAGGCAATGGCGCATCCCCGCCAGGTTTTTTGTCCGCGCCCCAGGTCCGCCAAAGGGGTCGACGCCGATCAGGTCCGGTTGAAGTTCGGGGATTCGGCTCAGAACCATGTTGGCCATGACCCGCACGTCCGTTCGTACTTGTTTGAGTAGATGGAGCAGGATAATGCCGTCCACCCCTCCGTAAGGATGATTGGCAACGACGATCAGGGGACCACGACGGGGAATGCGTGCCAGATCCTCTTTTTCAACGTCTATTTTGATCTCCATGGTTTCAAGGACCTTGCCGCAGAATTCCTGCGGCGTACACTCGCCTATCTCCGCATAAAGCCGCCGGCATTTCCTTAATGCCGGCAGAAACCGGCTCCCGCGCTGAAGGGGGTGAAAAATCCGCCCTGTCCATGTGCCTGGAGTGAAAGAAATTCGGAAGAGCTCATCGGCGGTCTGTTTTCTTGACATAGTCGGGCTCCACATACAGGCGAAATGCGTCACATGCGATGCCCGCTATTTTCCCGACGAGTGTTACAGGGGAGCTAGCGCAGTATTAATTTTTCGTCACTGTTGCACTACAGGTAGGCCTGACAGGAGAGGCGCGACCCAGCGAGGTGAATAGAGACCCCACTCCTCACCCGGTAAAACCCGGGACGGATAGTGGTACGGGTAGGGACGCAGGTAACCTTTGTAACTTTCAGTGTTCTTATGTGATGAGAGAAAACCACGCCGGGATAGGGGGCGAAACCATGCCCAGAACTTTTTACATCAGGTTATGGTTCGAGGGTTGAGGGGGGGGGGAGGAACGAGATCTTTCAGGATGAAACCGATCCCGAAGATTTCCTCCGACCCTGCTGACATCTGTCCCAACCCGGCGTGCCATGTCTGTGTAACTTCTGCGGTGCATTCAGGTCCGGGCGAGGTTGCCGGAGTTGGGGAGGATGAGCGGTCGCTCATATGTTTCGGCCATCAAAGCGATCCAGAAGAGGCTGGGAATAGGGGATGGGACAAAAGTTACATAAGTTACCAGCATCCACGATGCGCTTTTCTGTTGAGATTCCGGAAACTTGAAGAAAAACAGAAAATGTTCTTGAAATTCGTTTTCAAATAGGATAGCCTCTGGAAAATTTCAAATTACGAAACCTTCTGGAGGAAAGTCGATGAACCGGCCAAGACGATGTCTATGGCAACCTTTAATGATTATCCTGATCATGATGCTGTCGAGTGTGGCCGCCGCGCAACCCGATTATGAGGCCATGCGCAGTCAGATTGAGAATCTGCGTGAGCGTATCGCGACACTGGAAGCGGAAAAAACAAAACCTGATGAACCATTTATTTTAACCGCACGGAACAAGTCGATTACGCTCGGCGGCCTGCTGGAGCTTGAAGCTTTATGGGATAAGGCCGAAGGGGGAGACGAAACCAGCGATCTGCAGGTGGCGACGGTCGAGCTATCGGCCGATGTGGATATCAATGAAAACATCGCCGCTCATCTGTCGCTTCTGTGGGAAGAGGACGGGACCGAAAACATTGAAATCGACCAGGCAGTGATCTTTCTGCGGCACCCCGTGCCTTTCTGGTCGCACTATGTAACCTTTACCGGCGGCAAGATGTATCTGCCCTTCGGGAAATTCAATAGCGCCTTTATCAGTGACCCTCTGACTCTGGAGCTGAGCGAAACCAACAGCACCGCCGCAGTATTGGGGTTTCAGGGGAATCTGATCGCGCTGCACATCGGGGCCTTCAATGGCGAAGTCGATACCCACGACGATGATGACCAGATCGACAGTTGGGTGGCATCTGTAGAATTGACACCGGTGGACGGATTCGCCTTCGGCATTTCCTATCTGAGCGATCTGGGAGAAAGCGACATAGAATTGGTACAGGACCAGGATCTGTACCGCTCAAGTGTAGCAGCCAGTGGTGCTTATCTCTCATGGCAGCTGTGGGAAATCAACCTTCTGGCTGAATCTATCGCAGCCTTGGAGAGCTTCTCGGCAGAGATGGTCGATGCTGGAGAAGATCTGACCGGGAAAAAGCCCTGGGCATGGAACGTGGAACTGTCCTGGGAGCCGAACGAACGCTGGCAACTCGGCGTAAAGACGGAAGGTGCCGAAGATTTTCAGAACGATCTCAAGCGCTACGGGGCCGTTGTCTCCCGCGGATTGTTCCGCAACACTGTACTGGGACTTGAATATCTGTATGGCGATGATAATGAGGATGAAAGCCATACCGTGACGGCGCAGCTTGCCCTGAGTTTTTAACGGTAATACAAGTGCTCCCAGCAAAATAGCCTCTCGTTTGAGCGGCTTTTTTGCTGAATTTTGTTTATTGATTTGTTTTTGGTGGTAGAATCATGGCCGAATTTGATGTCTTTTGAATTGCAATCAAGGAGTATTTAATGACATTCGGCTCTCTGCTCGTAGCCCTGATCTGGGGGATAATTTGTGGATATGCGTTTCTGCGCATTTTTGACAGTATCGTTGCGCTCGGCGTCTGCCTGCATGGTCTGTCGCTGAGCCCCCGGCGCAAAAAGAAGTCTGGCGCCAGACCTGAGCCAAATTCCAAGTCAAAGAAGAAACCAACTTTTGTCAATCCACGCATTATCCGTAAACTGATGTGGCAGCTCGGCCTTTATCTCTTTTTCTTCGCCGCCGTGGTCTACCTGGGAGACAGTGTGGTCAAGCGGCAGCTCTTTTTCAGTTATCAGGGCAGTGTCGGGATCACCTGGGGCGTCGCGGCCGCCGCGGTGTTTCTCCTGCGCCTGCCAACCTCTTTCCGGCGCATTGCCCTGATTCGGCGCCTGAGTCACGAGCGGGACTATGCCGAGAGGCGCGATCGAACCTATCTCCTCAAATGACCAACAAAAAAGGCGGCCCCACTGTATCGGGGCCGCCTTTTTTATTGAGTGATCAACGGGAAGAGGAGATTGGGAAGGGGAGATTTAATTGTCGCTGATCAAAAGGTTTTTTTCGAGTCTTCGAGTCTTAGCGGCATCCCTCACCGCTTGAAAAACTTCAACAGGTCCGCCACCCGCCGCGTGTTGATGACATCATCCTTGCTCAACCAGCCGCGCCGGGCCTGATAGATCCCGTATTTCATGTTGTTGAGGCCGTCGGTGGAATGGGCGTCGGTGTTGATGGCGATTTTAATCCCCATATCCTTCGCCATGCGGCAGTGGTGGTCGTTGAGGTCCAGTCGGTCGGGGTGGGCGTTGAGTTCGAGGATGACGCCGCGCTCCTTTGCCCCTTCCATGATCTTTTCCATGTTGAGCGAATAGGCTTCCCGTTCATTGATGAGCCGGCCGCTGGGATGTCCCAGGATGTTGAAACAAGGGTTGTCCATCGCCCGCAGAATGCGTTCGGTCTGTTTGTCTGCCGGGAGATTGAAGTGAGAATGAACTGAGCAAAGGGTGAAATCGAGCTTTTTCAGAACTTCGTCTGGCAGATCAAGGGAGCCGTCCTTAAGGATATCGACTTCGATTCCCTTGAGGATGCGGAAGCCGCCGTATTCGTCGGTGAGTTTATCGATCTCTTCGATCTGCTTCTCCAGCCGCTTGCGATTCAGTCCTTTAGCCACCGTTACCGCCTGGCTGTGCTCGGTGATGGCCAGGTAGCTGTATCCCAGGGAGCGGGCGGCTTCAGCCATCTCCTGAAGCGAAGCACGACCGTCGGTCGCGTGGGTATGGGCGTGCAGATCGCCACGGATGTCGTCGCGCTCGATCAAAGCCGGCAGCCTGCCTTCCTGCGCCGCCTCGATCTCGCCCCGGTTTTCACGCAGCTCCGGCGGGATAAAGGCCAGTCCCACACTGGCGAAGACCTCCTCCTCATCGGACCCCGCAATGCGTTCTTCATCGTCTTTCTCGCCCTTGAAGACACCATATTCATTCATCTTGAGATTCTTTTTGACCGCGATCCTGCGTACCGCAACATTGTGCGCTTTTGACCCGGTAAAATAGTAGAGAGCCGCACCGTAGCTGACTTCGGGCACGACCCGCAGATCAACCTGCAGCCCGCTGCGCAGTCGGATGGAGGATTTGGTTTTGCCCTGGGCGATCACCTCGGTCGCGTCTTCGTAGCTGGTGAAGCGCTGCATGACCGGGCTGTCTTTTCTGCAGGTCACGAGGATGTCGAGGTCGCCCACGGTTTCGCACCGTCGGCGATAGCTGCCGGCGACGGTGACCTGCTTGACCCCGTCGATTTTTTCGAGGTATTCGCACAGGGGAACGACGATCTGTTCGGCGTCCGCCAGTTTTGTGCGTTTAGCGGAATCCTGAACCCGCTTCAGCTCTTTGAGGATTTTCTGTTCGGTTTTTTTGCCGAATCCTTCCAGTTCCCGAATTTTTTCATCTTCTGCAGCTTTTTTAAGATCCTCAAGGCTCTCGATGTTCAGTTCATGATAAAGCGCCGCCACCCGTTTCGGGCCGAGCTGTTGGATTTCGAGCAGTTTGGACAACTCCCCGGGCACCTCCTGTTCCAGATCGTCCAGCATTTTCAATGTTCCGGTTTCGGCAATCTCTGCAATTTTCCCGGCCAGATCCTTCCCGATATCAGGAAGTTCAGCGAGGTCCTCACCGTCTTCAAGCATCTTGACGATGCTTCGCGATTGATCGTCCACCGTCCGTGCCGCATTGCGGTAGGCGCGGACGCGAAAGGCGTTGGCTCCGCTGATTTCGAGCAGGTCGGCGATGTGGTTGAAAATGCGGGAAATGTCGGTATTCTGGATGGGCATGTGCGGGATAAACTCCTTTCAAGTCTATTGGAAATTTACTGTATTTGGATGGGAATGCAAATCAGGGACGCGGAAGGCTTTGGGTGTGAGGTGTGATGCGTGAGGCGTGAGGTGTGATGTGTGAGGTGTGATGTGTGAGGTGTGATGTGTGAGGCGTGATGTGTGAGGCGTGATGTGTGAGGTGTGAGGTGTGAGGTGTGCGGTGTGCGGTGTGCGGTGTGCGGTGTGCGGTGTGCGGTGTGCGGTGTGCGGTGTGCGGTGTGCGGTGTGATGTGTGAGGTGTGCGGAGGTTGTATGGATATTGGGTCTGTGAAGTTTGAGCGTGGTGATCTTTTGCTGGTGGTGGATGTTCAGAACGATTTCTGTCCTGGTGGGGCTTTGCCCATTGAAGGGGGAGATGAGATCGTGCCGGTGCTCAATGCCTGGATCCGTGCGGCGCGGGATGCCGGGATCGGGCTATATTTCTCACGGGACTGGCATCCGAAAAATCATATCAGCTTCGAGCAAAACGGTGGACCCTGGCCGCCGCATTGTGTGCAGGACACCGAGGGCGCACGGTTTCATCCGGCGCTCGTTATGCCTGACGAGGCCGTGGTTGTGACCAAGGGGACGCGCTTTGATCAGGATCAGAATTCCGCATTCGACCAGACCGGCCTGGGCGAATGGCTGCATAAAAACAAGATAACGCGCATCTTCGTCGGGGGGTTGGCGCAGGACGTCTGTGTTCAGGCCACTGTGCTCGATGGCCGGCGGGAAGGTTTCGAGATGCACCTGATTCAAGCGGCAACGCGTCCGGTGACGGCTGAAGGCGGAAGAGAAGCGATTGAAAAGATGCGGGATGCTGGAGCCCGCATCGAAGAGTGAAGGCAAAAACGGTGCAGCGTGGGTAGAGCTGAAGCCGCCCCCATTAACTGCAGTCCGCCTTCATCAGGTCGAATTCAATTGTTTCTCCACCGCAGAGTCGTCTTTCATCCTCACAATAAGCGACCTTGATCGGTTCGACACGGCATTCGTGGCAGTGCAGCGTCATTTTATCGCGTGTGATCGACAGGTCGACGGAGTGCCCACGGTAGCGCAATCTCAGGCACAGGCTTTTGATCTCCTTCGGCAGGCAGGGGTTGAGCCGCAGCACTTCTCCACGAGTTTCAATCCCGGTGTAGGCACGCTGGATCAGATCGACGGTGCCGGCCATGGCGCCAAGGTGAATGCCTTCGGGGGTGGTGCCGCCCTGGATGTCGTCGATGTCCGAACGCAGGGCCATGGTGTAGAGTTCCCAGCTTTCGGCGCGGTCCGATCGGGTGAGAACCCAGGAATGCACGACCTGACTGAGCGTCGAGCCGTGAGAAGTGCGCTGCAGGTAATATTCAATATTTTTGGGAATAGTCTTATATTCAAAGGGATAACCGAGTCGATCGAAAATCTCGCCCAGCTCGTCGGCGGAGAAGAGATAGAACAGCATCAGGACATCGCCCTGCTTGGAGCATTTATAGCGATTGGGCGTGTCGTTTTCCGCCTCGAGAATTCGATCTAGACGCATGACCCTGCCGTATTTCTCCTGATAGCTCTGCCAGTCGAATTCCTCGAGCTGGTCGTATCCTTCAAACTGGCTGATAATGCCGTCGTCGTGAAAAACCAGCCGCATTCTGCGGCTGATATGATCCCATTTTTCGATTTCTTCATCCTGTAGATCGAGACCTTCGGTCAATTCCCGGTGCCGATCGGGAGGCAGGGTGTCGAGCACTTTAAGGGCGCAGATAAAGACCCACACGGCCATCACGTTAGTGTAGGCATTGTTGTTAAGGCCGGGGCGATCACTGTCGGGGTACGCGTCATGATATTCGTCGGGCCCCATGACGCCGAGTATTTCATAGCGTTGATGCTCTTCACTCCAGGTGGCGAGGCTGGCCCAGAAGCGGGCGATCTCGAGGATCATCTCGGCTCCGTAAAAGCAGAGAAATTCCAGATCTCCTGTGGCCTGGTAATACTGCCAGGCGTTCCAGGCGATGGCAGCGTTGACGTGTCTCTGCAACCGGGAATTGTCAGGGATCCAGTTGCCCGATTTCGGATTGAGATGAACCTTCTGGCTCTCTTCGCGGCCATCGCTCCCGCTTTGCCACGGATACATGGCGCCGGCGTACCCCGCCGCCTGTGCGGCAAAACGAGCCTCGTTGAGCCGCCTGTAGCGGTAGTTGAGCAGGGTTCGTGTAATTTCCGGGGTGCGCAGGTTAAGCAGGGGAAATATAAACAGCTCGTCCCAGAAAATATGGCCTCGATAGGCTTCGCCGTGCCATCCGCGGGACGGAACACCGACATCGAGCTTGATGGTCTGCATGCTGACGGTCTGCAACAGATGGAAAATGTGCAGCCGCAGGATCATCTTGTTGCGGGCGCCTCTTTCGCCGTCATCCTCTTCGAGATCCATGCCGTAGCGATGCCAGAGGTGCTGCCAGTGCAAGGTATGTTCCTCAAGAAGTTTATTGAATCCCGGTGCGCGCGAAATGGCCTTGCGGGCATCGAGTCCGCATTCTGAAATCGCTTCATCGCGCGAGGTGAACAGGCTCACCGTCTTCTCGATCCGGATCTGCTGTCCCTGTTTTACGTCGAGTCGGATCTGCTGGCTGATATAGTCGTCGGTTCGTTCCAGGTGGCGTGCCTGTTTCTGCTCTTCGCCGCCGGCTTCGCAGCGGGTTCGTGCGGCCAGGGCGATCTCGATCCTCGATTGGCGGGTGCACGATTTGAGATAGATCGTTTCCTGGTTGATCTGCTCTGTTTCCATCGCTTGAAGATGCCGGCTGGCCAGGTCGCGATAGCGGCGGACATTGTTGTTGATGACGCGCCCGTCCAGGGCGCTGCGGATTTCCAGGGTTCCGGACCAGTTTTCCGGTCGCAGTGTGGTTTCCATGGCCGCCAGATGGCGATGTCCCATGTGGACGAAGCGGCGTTGTTCGAAAAAGGTGATGCGCCCCTCAGGATCTCTGAAGCGGATCTTGCGGCGTAGCACTCCGATTCTGAGATGAAGCTGCTGGCGGAAATCGAGGATCTCGACCCGGTCCAGATCCAGCCAATCGCCGCCGTCCGGACGAAAGGAGAGTGGCAGCCAGTTGGGCAGGTTGACCAGGTCTTCGTTTTCAATGGTGCGGCCGGCAATGTCGGTTTTGAGCCGGTTGTAGCCGCCGGCCAGGTAGGTGCCGGGGTAATGTACACCGTCGTCCTGTGACTCCGGCGCGGCTCCCCGGGTGCAGAAATAACCGTTGCCCAGGGTGCAGAGCGCTTCTCGCAGCTTCTCCTGTTCAGGATCGAAGTCTTCGTAGATCAGCGACCAGCTGTTCATTATTCTTCATCCTCTTCGTTGCGTTCTTCGAGAAAATCATGGAGCTCGCGCAGGAAGATGCGCACTTCGGCGGTGTCTTCCAAAGCGTAGCGGGCATGGGTGGGGCGCGTTTCCCCGTCCCGCACCAGGATGCCGATCCCCTGTTGCTCGATCTCGCGCAGAGCGTCTTCATCGGTGAGGTCGTCGCCGATATAGATCGGCAGCACGTCACGGCGGTCGAGATTGAGCTTTTCGAGCAGCCAGCGCAGCGCACGCCCCTTATCCCAGTCGATGTCGGGGCGCAGCTCATGGATCATCTTGCCGCCGGTTTTACGCAGCCTACTGCTCTGCGCCAGCACCTCGTCCACAGCCTGTTCGACCTCTGCATGCCGTGATTCAGGCACGCGCCGGAAATGAACGGCGATGGCGAATTTCTTGCGTTCCACCTGGGCGCCTTCAATGTGGTCGAGGTGCTCATGGAGCGCCTTTTCCGCCTGATCCAGAGCAGGCAGAAAGGCTTCTCCCTGGCGGTTTTCCATGGTTCGGCCCTCCGGATCGGCGATGTCGAAACCATGGCTGCCTGCATAGTGAATCCGCTTGACGCCTGCGAGCTGCTCCACGTCGCGGCGGTCGCGTCCGCTGACGATGGCGACGGTGCAGTAATCGGCGAGATCCTGCACCGTCTGGCGCATCTCATCGGTGATGACCGCATCTTCCGGGCGTTCCACGATGGGAGTGAGGGTGCCGTCATAGTCGAGAAAGACCGCCGGCTGCCTGTTTTTGAGACGGCAGGTCACGTCATTGAAACGATCGAGGGCGCAGGGGAGATCGTCGGTTTTTTTTTCAGGATTGTGTTTGCGCTTTTCCACTTTCACTTCCGCCAGGTCTTTGACAACCACATCGGCATAGCGGGCCAGTTCCTCCCGCTGGTTGGCGCGGTCGACGCCGATGACCAGCCCGAATCCTCCCGCCCGTCCGGCCTGTACCCCCGATTGAGCATCTTCAACCACCACTGAACGAGCGGGTGAGGCGCCAAGCTTTTCGGCTGCAGCAACAAAGACGTCCGGTGCCGGCTTGCCGGGCAAACCCATCTCCTCCGCGTCGAGGCCGTCCACTCGAGCGTCGAACAGGTCATGTACGTTGGCCGCCTTGAGAACCTTGCGGGCATTTTTGCTGGCCGAGATGACGGCCGATTTGATTCCCGCCTGCCTGAGCTGGTGAATCAACCCGACGGTGGTCTCGTAGCGTTCTGCCCCCTGTTCTTCGAGGACTTCCTGAAAAAAGCTGTTTTTGCGATTGCCCAGGCCGCGGATGGTTTCCTCATCGGGGCCGTCCTCCGGGTCACCCTCAGGCAGTTCGATCCCCCGCGATTTAAGAAAATCGCGCACCCCGTCATAGCGGGGTTTCCCGTCGACATAACGGGTGTAGTCCTTTTCGATGCTGAAGGGTTCATACGGCTCTCCGGTGCGTTCGGAGCGCTGCTGCAGATAGCTGTCGAACATTTTCTTCCAGGCGGCGGCATGCACGTGGGCGGTCTGGGTAACGACGCCGTCCATGTCGAAAATGACCGCATCAAACTGACTGGCGGAGATAATGGGACTCTTATTGTTCATTGTATCCTTCCTGCTGCGATTTTCCATAATGATATCAATAGATTGAATTAGTGTATTTACGCCGAATCCCCTTCTGTTCCGGTCAAAGCCTCGAATCCGGAAATAACATCGAAGAGTTCTTCCGAGATGATATTCTGCCGCATGGTGTGGAAGGTCCGGGTCAGTTCTTCCTTGGTCTCTTCGATATTTTTCTCGGCCCTCTGCATCGAAGCCAGGCGAGCGGCATTTTCGGCGGCCATGGATGATGCGAAGGCTCGAAAAAAAGCGACAAAAAGGTATTCGCCGATCAATGCGCCGAACAATTCCTCCCAGGGCAGGGTATAGAGAGGGATCTGGCGGTCAACCCATTGCCGGCCCCCAAGATCCGTGAGCCACTTTTGATCAGGCGGCAGCAGATTGACCCGCTGTTGGGTGTAGGATGAGCCTCCGGCAGGGTGGTTATGAAACAAAATCAGTCGCAGTTCACCCTGTTTTTGGCGCACTTCAGCAAGATGCAGGAGAATCTGCTGGACTTTGGGGGTGATGCTTTCAACCGAGGGGGGAAGAGAGAAAAACTGACCAACGTCCCCAATTGCATCTTCCATCAGGCCATGGGCTTTGGCACCGACAACCCAGGTCAGAAAATGATCATCCCTGATTTTCATTTCCTGGCGAGCGGCCTGTACGAATTCAACAATCGCTTCGTTAAAGCGGCCGGCCATGCCCTGATCCGATCCGAAGACAATGATCAGGGTTTTATGCGGCTCCTTCTGGTGCCCCACCAGCGGATGTGTGCGTAGAGCCGCTCTCAACCCCATTTCAACAGATTCGAAATACCGGTCCAGGGAACGGGTCGCGTCCTCGTACTGGCGAATGCTCACGGCCGCCAACGATTTCATGGTTCGCACGACGGTATGTAGATCGTCAGCGCTCTTGAGCTTGCGCTCCATGTCCTGAAGGGTCTGCATATTGAATTACTCTCACAAGCAGTGGCGTTATCCTGTCTCGGCCTGGTCTTCAGGATTTTCCACAAGATTTGCAACCGCATCTGCGGCTGTCTGCTTCAGGGTTGCGAGGTCTTCGTCGGTGAGTTTTTCTCCGGCCTCAATTTTGTCCGCAATTTTTCGAATGTGCTGCAGTCCGCCGCGTATCAGGCCTTCAGCCTCCATCAGCTTGTCTTCCGGGACGGAATCGAAAATTCCTTCGTTGACGGCAAGCAGTACGATGATCTGCTCTGCGGCGGGAAGGGGGGCATACTGCGGCTGCTTCAGGACCGAGCGTATCCGCTTCCCTCTTTCCAGTGTCTTGCGGGTGTCCTCGTCGAGCCGGGTTCCAAAGCGGGAGAAAGCTTCAAGCTCCTCGAATTGCGAATAGGTCAGGCGCAGATCGCCGGCGACTGCCCGATAAGCGGGAAACTGCGTTTTGCCGCCGACCCGCGAAACCGACATGCCGATATCGATAGGCGGCAGAACGCCTTTGCGGAACAACCCCGGCGACAGATAGATCTGGCCGTCGGTGATGGAAATCAGGTTGGTCGGGATGTAGGCGGAAATATTCTGGGCCTCGGTTTCGATGATGGGCAGGGCGGTCAGTGACCCGCCGCCGAGTTCGTCGCGCAGATGGGTCGAGCGTTCGAGAAGCCGCGAATGGATATAAAATATGTCGCCAGGAAAGGCTTCACGTCCGGGCGGGCGGCGCAACAGCAGCGAGATTTCGCGGTAGGACCGGGCGTGATGAGTGAGGTCGTCGTAGACAACCAGCACGTCCTCGCCCTGCTCCATGAAATATTCCGCCATGGTGGTCGCGGCATAAGGCGCAATAAACCGCAGGCCCGGCGCATCATCGCCTTCAACGGTTACGACGGTGGTATAGTCCATGGCGCCTCGTTGCTCAAGGTCTGCGATGACTCGCGCAACGCTCGAAGCGCGCTGGCCGATGGCGCAGTAGACACAGAGCACCCCCTTGCCTTTCTGGTTGATGATCGTGTCGACGGCGATGGCGGTTTTGCCTGTCTGGCGGTCTCCGAGGATCAGCTCGCGCTGCCCGCGTCCAATGGGAATCAACGCATCGATTGCCTTGAGGCCGGTCATCAGGGGTACGGTCACGGGTGCCCGGTCCATGATTTCAGGAGCGGGCCGTTCCACAGCACGCCGCTCCCGAAAGCGCAGCGGGCCCTTGTTGTCGCGGACGCGGCCGCTGGGATCGACCACGCGGCCGATCAGCTCTTCTCCCACCGGGACATCGAGGACACGGCCGGTGCGGTGGACTTCGTCTCCCGCGCCCAGGTGGTCGTAATCGTCAAGCATGACGACGCCGATCTCGCGGAAGTTGTTATTGAAGGCCAGCCCAAGCGCGCCGCCGGGAAACGACAGAAGCTCTTCGCCCTGAACGCCTGCCAGCCCCCGCACGCGGGCAATGCCTTTGCCCACATAGCTTATCCGACCGACGATACGTGGTTCCAGACGCGGCGAAAAATTATTGAGACTCTGCTCCAGAGTCGAGAATATGTCATCCAGCCATTGGTCTGACTGGGATGGTTTTTCAGTCATAAGATCATTCTTTTCCCTGTTGTTGGGGAGAATTGTTTTCGTCAGAGTTGTTCTGATTGTCGGTGGCTTTCTCTTTTTCCTCTTTTTCCTCTTTTTCGTCGCTTTCTCGCTGGCTTTTTTCTTCGAACAGGGTCAGCACCTGGCTCTCGAGTTCGTCCAGATAGCCTGAAATGCTCCAGGAGAATTTAACACTGCCGGCGTTTGCCTCGACCCCCAGGGGTTGTTCGTGATCAACCTGGTAAGCGACCTCGGCGTGATTTTCGCAGAATTCACGTAAAGCGGTTGTGATCTTGTCTTTCATGGATGCATCGAGTTCGAAAGTGGACCGAACCTCGATTTCACCTTCCTCGGCGGCCTTTGAAAGTCTCTGTTTAACCTCATCGTCGAGTTTTTTCATCCGTGCCAGCAGGACTTCAGCCAGCCGGTTGTTCAGAGGTTCATCGGCCAGGTCCTGCAGAACCCGCTGAACAAAGTGCAGAATCTCCTGGGCGGAGCGTTTTTTCAGGCCGCGCGCAAAATCTTCCTTTTCTTTCTCCAGGGACTGAAGCCAGCTCCGACGCTTGCTTTGGACCTGATCGCGGGCCTGTTCGAGGAGTTCCTGCCGCCGTTTCTGGGCCTCATTCTCAGCTTCTTCCAGCTTCTGTCGGCTCTGCTGCTCCATTTCTTCCTGCTTTTCACGGAACTCGTCGATCAGCTGCTGAGCCTCGGCGCGCTTTTCCGAAGCTTCCTGGAGCCGGGTGGCGATCCTTTCCTCCCGCTCGTTCATGTGCTTGACAATTGGTTTGTAAAGAAACCGCTTGAGCAGAAAAACAAGGATGAGAAAGTTGACGATCTGCGCGACAACAGTAAACCAGTTGATGAGCATTTCAGCCTCCGCCGGCCTGTTCCAGAAAATGGTTCCAGAAGGGATTGGCGAAGATCAGAATCATCGACACCACAAATGCATAGATCGCTGTCGACTCAACCATCGCCAGGCCGACGAACAGAGTGCGGGTGATGGTGTTGGTTTCATCGGGCTGCTGCGCCATGGCCTGGAGCGCCTGGGCGAGGGCACGCCCTTCACCGAGTGCGGGGCCGATGGCGCCGATTCCGATACACAAGCCGCTGCTGATGATGGAGGCGACTGCGACCCAACCGAGACTATCCATGGGATGATCCTCCTTTATTTTGTTGTTGCTCGCTCTTTTTTTCCTGATCCTGGTGCGCCTGGGCGGCGGCCGCCAGGTAGACGGCAGCCAGAACCGCAAAAATATAGGCCTGGATCACCCCCGTGATCAGTCCCAGGATATTCATCAGAACGGGAAAGAACAGGGGGGCGAGAGACAGCAGGATGCCGGCAATCATGGCTCCGCTCATGATGTTGCCGAAGAGGCGCACCGCCAGGGCAAGAGTGCGCGACAGCTCACCCATGAGGTTGAAGGGGAGCATGAAAGGGGTGGGTTGGATATAGAGCTTGAGGTAGCCGATCAGCCCCCGGCGTCGGATGCCCCAGATCGGAACAGCGACGAAGACGCAGATGGCCAGGGCGGCCGTGGTGGACAGTGAACCCGTTGGTGCGCGGTAGCCGGGAACCACCGAGAGCACGTTCGGCAGCAGGATAAAAAGAAAAAGCGTGCCGATAAACGGCAGGAACTCATCGACGGGTTCCAGCCCCATATCACCGATCTGGCTGCGGATGTTGCTCACTACCACTTCCAGCAGGTTCTGACCGCGACCGAGTTTTTCACCGGAGGTCAGACGCATGGTCACCAACGCCGACCCCCCGACCAGCATCACCATATTGAGCCAGGTCACGACAATGGTGGCATTAAGCCTGGCGAAACCATGCTGCCAGTAAATGAAAGCATCCGGAGTGATTTCCATAAAAAAGACTCGAGATTGAAGGATTTAAAGTTCAGGGGTTATCTGAAAACCAGCATCACACATCACACATCACACATCACGCACCACCGTCGTTTTCCCCTTGCACCGGGTCAGTGCCTGTCGAGTCATCAGCAGTCCGACCAGAGCGACGGCCATCGCCTGCCATCCCCAGGGAACCAGTGCATAAAAAGCAGCCAGAGTGACGGCCAGACGCAGAAAGAAGCTGCCGATGAGCAGCAGGTGCGGATTGCGGCTGCCGGGAACGCGGGTCACTGTCAGCCACAGCCCGCCAAAATAAAAAAATCCGATGGCGCTTCCTGCCACCAGGGCGAGTGCCATTTGCCAGAATTCAATTTTCATCTTTTTTTATCCTGTCTGGGTGTTTCTTCCTGGTTGTGGGTAAATGCATCTTCGATATTCTGCCTTTCTCGGCAGACCCAGTACCAGGCGTTAAGGCATCCGACACCGATGCCGATGACCAGCATCATCAGGGTCCACGAATACTGACTCTGAAAGCGGGCGTCGATCCAGACCCCTACGGCGATGGCAACCAGGGCCGGGATCGTCACCGACCAGCCCACCAGCCCGAACATGCCAAGCCCGAACCACACGCCCTGATCCCCCTGGCGCCGGGCGCGCAGCTTGCGATTCTGCGTTTCTTTGACTTTGCGCCGGAACTCCTTATGGGGGTCGCTGTTTTTCTGCTCTTCAGTCAAAATCTCCGCCTCAACCATAGATGCTTTCCTGTGAAAGCATCATTACTGTGGTCAGGTTCAGACCTGCATGAACCGCCGCAGGAAATCAGCTTCCAGCCGCGCCACCGCAGTCTTGACCTGGCGTTCCTGTTCATCGAGTTCAGCGAAGCGCTCCTCCACCATTTCCACCAGCTCCGTCAAAGGTACGTCGGAAACGGCGTTGCGCACGGAGACATGCACATCCTGACCTTGTTTGATGAGCACTCCGCGATCCACCGCCACGAACTTCTCTTCGTCGCTCTCCGCCGGGAGATAGCTGAGCAGGCCGGGTGTCAGGACAGTGACAAAATCGATATGGTTGGGTCGAAGGCCGAAGGAACCGTTCGCGGCCGTAGCGGTGACGCTGACGACCTCGGTTTCAAGAAGAATGCGCGTGGGGAGAAATATTCTCAGCTTCATGCCGCCTCTCCGCCATCCGAATCCTGCGAATTCTTGTCTTCGCCTTTGTCCTTGTCCTGATCTGACGGGCTTGTCGCCTTACGTGCTTTCTGCCGCGCCTCATCCACTTTGCCGATCATGTACAGCGCTTTTTCCGAAAAGTCGCTGAATTCGTCATTGAGAATGCGCTCACAGCCATCAAGGGCATCTTCAAGAGAAACGGACCTGCCCGGCATTCCGGTAAACTGCTCGGTGGTGAAAAAGGGCTGAGTCAGAAAACGCTCAAGGCGGCGAGCGCGGAAAACGGTTTTGCGGTCATCGCGCGAAAGTTCCTCCATGCCGAGCATGGCGATGATGTCTTTGAGCTCCTCATAGGACGCCAGGGTGCGGCGGATCTCCTGGGCAATCCCGTAATGGCGCTCGCCCACCACCTGGGGGGTGAGCATCTTGGAGTTGGACTGGAGAGGATCCACCGCGGGATAGAGGCCTTCACTGGCGCGCTTGCGCGACAACACGATGGACGCTGAAAGATGCGAGAAAGTATGTACCGCTGCCGGGTCGGTAAGGTCGTCGGCTGGTACATAGACTGCCTGAATCGAGGTGATCGCCGCGTGGGCCGTATTGGTGATGCGTTCCTGCAGCGCAGAGAGTTCCGACGCCATGGTCGGCTGATAGCCCAGGCGCGACGGCATCAGCCCGAGCAGCCCGGAGAGCTCCATCCCCGCCTGAATGAAGCGGAATATGTTATCCACCAGCAGCAGAACATCCTGGCGGCGGTCGTCGCGAAAATACTCCGCCATGGTCAGGGCGGTCAGCCCGACCCGAAAGCGGCAGCCGGGCGGTTCGTTCATCTGGCCGAAGACCATGACGGTGTTGTCGAGGACACCGGCATCCTTCATCTCCCGGTAGAGTTCTTCGCCTTCGCGGCATCGTTCCCCGATGCCGCAGAAGATGGAAACGCCCTCGTGTTCGCCGACCATGTTGTGGATCAACTCGGTGATGAGCACGGTTTTGCCGACCCCTGCACCACCGAAAAGACCCGCCTTGCCGCCGCGTTCCAGAGGCGAAAGAACATCGATGGCCTTGATGCCGGTGGTGAAGATTTCCGACTCGGTGGCGCGTTCCATCAACCCGGGTGCCTTGTGGTGGATTGAACGACGTTCCTGCGCGTCGACAGAACCTTTACGGTCGATGGTTTCACCGAAAACGTTGAACATCCGGCCGAGTGTTTCGGTACCGACCGGGGCCTTCAGTGTCTCGCCGGTGTCCTTGATGGCGGCACCCAGGGCGAGGCCCCGGGTGGGAGTCAAGGCGTTGCCGCGCACCGTCCGGCTATCCAGGTGCAGCGCGACTTCCACCAGAATCTCCCCGTTCTCACCGGCGACCAGCAGGTTGTTGATGCCCGGCACGTCCCTGGTGAAGCGAGCTTCCACCACACTCCCGACGATGGAAGTGACAGTCCCGTATGACGATTCCTGAGGTGTCATAAACAAAAGCAGAAAAAGTTTATTTCAGTTATTTCGCACATGATCAGAACATATCGTGAGTCGGATATTTGTCAAGAACCGCCGGTGCCGGCCGGAAGAACCGGAACGTCTTTGAAATCGCCGTTTATGGATTTGACAGAGAGAGTCTGACTGATAAAACGAAACATAGCTGTTCCTGATTTCGGAGTGGTCGATTGAATGCCAAACGGAAAGGTGGATAGGCGAAAAATGAGCGCGCAAGTGCATATCGGAACATCCGGCTGGCATTACAAGCACTGGAAAGGCCCTTTTTATCCAGAGGATATCCCGTCCTGCGAAATGCTGGGCTTCTATGCGGCCCGGTTCAGCGATGCTGAAATCAACAATTCGTTCTATCATCTTCCGGAAGTTGAAACGCTTGCCGGGTGGCGTGACGCCGTGCCGGAAGGTTTCTCATTTGCCGTTAAAGCCAGCCGCTATATCACCCACATGAAAAAACTCAAGGATCCGCAGGCGCCGGTCGCGAAATTTCTCGAGCGCGTTGAAGTGCTGGGAAAAAAACTGGGCCCGATTCTGTTTCAATTGCCGCCGAACTGGCGTCTGAACCCCGGACGACTGAAGGACTTTATCTGCTGCCTGCCGGAAGGTCATCGCTACGTATTCGAATTTCGCGACCCAAGATGGTTTGATGACCAGATCTATCGCCTGTTGGAAGACTCGGGCGCGGCTTTTTGTATTTACCATCTGGCCGGCGCCGAATCGCCCAAAAAGGTCACCGGTGATTTCGTTTACATCCGGCTGCATGGGCCGGATGCGGCATACCAGGGCAGCTACTCGCCGCAGGATCTTTCCGGCTGGGCCGGCGCCATCTCCTCATGGATGCGGCAGGGAAAAGATGTCTACTGCTTCTTCGACAACGACCAGAGCGGATATGCTCCCGCTGACGCCATGAAACTTAAAGAGATGCTGAGTGACTATAAGGAGGAAACAGATGACGAAGCGCAATGAATCGATCCGCTGGTTCGAAACTCTCAACAATAAAGACGTTGCCCTTGTCGGAGGCAAGAACGCCTCCCTGGGCGAAATGATCAGAACGCTCAAGTCCGAGGGGATCTGTGTGCCTGACGGTTTCGCTACCACTGCGGATGCCTATCGTCGCTACATCACGGCGAACAATCTGGAGGAAAAGATCCGTCAGCGACTTGAGGAATACCGTAAAGGCGACAAGACGCTGCACAAGACGGGCGATTCGATCCGCCGCATGATCAGAAGAGGAAAATGGCCTGATGAGACTGCCATCGCCATACGCGATGCCTACCGGGAACTCTGCCGGCGCAGCGGCGAAGAGGAGGTTGATGTGGCCGTGCGCAGCAGCGCCACGGCTGAGGATCTGCCCGATGCGAGCTTTGCCGGCCAGCAGGAGACGTTTCTCAACATCACCGGCGAGGAAGAGCTGCTCGATGCCTGCCGCAAGTGCTACGCTTCGCTCTTTACCGACCGTGCCATCAGCTACCGTGAAAATAAGGGATTCGATCACATGCAGGTGGCTCTGTCGGTGGGTGTGCAGAAGATGGTGCGCTCCGATAAGGCCGGTGCGGGGGTGATGTTCTCTATCGATACCGATACCGGCTTCCCCGATGTGGTGGTGATCGATGCAGCCTGGGGACTGGGTGAAAATGTGGTTCAGGGCTCGGTCACGCCGGACAATTACACAGTGTTCAAGCCTCTGCTGCAGGACGGCACGCTGACTCCGATTCTGAATAAAACCATCGGTGGCAAGGAGAAGAAGATGGTGTATGCGCGCGGCGCGGGCAGCACCACCCGTAATGTCGACACTTCGGCCAGAGAGAGGCGTTCCTTTGTGCTCTCCGATGATGAAATCCTGCAGCTTGCGCGCTGGGCGGCGGTCATCGAGCGCCATTACGGCACGCCGATGGATATGGAATGGGCCAAGGACGGCGACAGCGGAGAGCTGTTCATCGTACAGGCACGCCCTGAGACGGTACAGTCCCGTAAAGAAGCGGGCGTTCTTAAAAGCTATCACCTCAAGCAGCAGGGCGAGGTTCTGCTCACCGGCATGGCGATCGGCGAATCGGTCGCCGCGGGCAAAGTGCAGGTGATCAAAAGCGCAAGCGAAATTGAACGCTTCGAAGATGGCAACATCCTGGTCACCGGAATGACCGACCCCGACTGGGTTCCGATTATGAAGAAAGCGGCCGGCATCATAACCGATCATGGCGGACGCACCTCTCATGCCGCCATCGTCAGCCGCGAGCTGGGGATCGCGGCGGTCATCGGCACCGAGCATGGCACAGGCGAACTCAAGGACGGGCAGGAGGTCACCCTGTCGTGCGCCGAAGGAGACCAGGGCAGGATCTACGAGGGGATCCTCGAGTACGAGGAGACGGAGGTCAACCTCGACGATCTGCCCGAAACCAGAACTCAGATCATGATGAATATTGCAAGCCCTGCAGCGGCATCACGCTGGTGGCGTCTGCCCTGTCGGGGAATCGGGCTGGCTCGGATGGAATTTATCATCAACAATCAGATCAAAGCCCACCCCATGGCGCTGCTCAAATACGATGAGCTGGAAGACAAGGACGCAAAACGGCAGATTCGGGAGCTGACCCGTCACTATGACGACAAGAGCGAATATTTCATCGACCAGCTCGCTCAGGGGATCGCGATGATTGCGGCGAGTCAGTACCCGGATCCGGTCATTGTGCGCATGAGTGATTTCAAGACCAACGAGTACGCCGATCTCATCGGCGGGCGCCAGTTCGAGTTTTCCGAAGAGAACCCGATGCTCGGCTTCCGGGGTGCTTCGCGCTACTACAGCGAACATTACCGCGCCGGGTTTGCGCTTGAATGCGCCGCCATCAAGCGGGTGCGCGAAAGGATCGGTCTTGGCAACGTCGTTGTTATGATTCCCTTCTGCCGCACGCTCAAGGAGGCGGATCGGGTTCTGGAGGTCATGGCCGAAGAGGGACTGGTCCGCGGGCAGATTGGGCTGGAGGTCTATGTCATGGTGGAGATCCCGTCCAACGTGGTGCTGGCGGAGCAGTTTGCCGAGCGCTTCGACGGCTTCTCCATCGGTTCCAACGACCTGACTCAGCTCACCCTTGGCATCGACCGCGACAGCGCGGTGCTCAAGGAGGTTTTCGACGAGCGCGACGAAGCGGTGAAAAAAACCATCGCCCAGGCGATACGTGCCGCCAACAAGACCGGTACCAAAATCGGCATCTGCGGCCAGGCGCCGAGCGATTACCCGGAATTTGCCGAATTTCTGGTGGAGGAGGGGATCGACTCCATCTCTCTGAATCCCGACAGTGTGATCGGTGTGATCCGAAGGGTGGCCGAAGTAGAAAAGCGACTTCAGGTGTGACGTATTATGGCATAGGCTGAAACTATCCTGTGAGTCAGCAAAAGGCCTTTGCAAGGCAGATCGAGCTGTCCTATGTTAATGCCGTGAGGGGCAAGAGCCCCTCACGCCTGACGCCTCTCCCTCACCCCTCACAGTTCACAGGAACCCATGTCGCATTTTCGCCTTCATACCAGCAATCGCCTCGAAACTCTCTTCGACCGCCTGGCCGAAATCGTTGCGGTGCCGGCCGGCTCGCCGCTGACCCCGGAGGTGATCGTCGTGCAGAGCCGCGGCATGCAGCGCTGGCTGTCTCTGCGCCTGGCGGAGCGTTTCGGGGTGTGGAGCAACGACGAAAAAAGCTTTCCCTTCCCCAATGCCTTCATCTGGGATATCTTCCGCCGCCTTCTGCCCGAGCTGCCGCGCAGCAGCGCGTTCGATCCGGATATCCTGACCTGGCGCATCATGGCGGCCCTGCCGGAGTTGATCGAAAAGGACGGGTTCGATGCTCTCCGTCGTTATTTCCGCAGCGGCAGCGACCCTCTCAAGCGGTACCAGTTCGCCCGGCGGATGGCCGACCTTTTTGACCAGTACACGGTTTATAGACCGGAAATGCTGCGTGTCTGGGAGCAGGGCGGCGGCGATGAAGACGAGCCCTGGCAGGCGGTTCTGTGGCGCTGCCTGGCGGGGGAGGGCCGACCGGCGCACAAAGGCGCGGTACTGGAGACTTTCCTGGAAATGGCCGGGCAGGGCGCTGGCCTTGTGCGACAGCTCCCTGCCCGGGTTGCCATTTTCGGCATTCCTTCGCTGCCTCCCATGCATCTGGCGGTCTTCCAGGCACTGGCGCATTATGTCGAAATCAACCTGTTTCTGCTCAATCCCTCCCGGGAATACTGGGGGGATATCGTTTCCGCCAGGGAGGCGGTGAGACGCAAGCGTCAGCTTTCTTTCGAAGGGTTCGTCGAATCCGACCTTTATTTAAGCGCGGGCAATCCGTTGCTGGCTTCCCTGGGCGGGCTGGGACGCGATTTTTTCCGCATGCTGCTTGAAAATCTCGACTTCGAAGAGGAGCACTCCTGCTTCGGAGACCCCGCCGAGGACAGTCTCCTTCATGCCCTGCAGTCCGACATCCTCATGCTGCGGGAGCGCCCCGGCCGCAATGCTCCCCGGCTGACGGTCGGCAAGGACGATCTTTCCGTGCGGTTTCACTCCTGCCACAGTCCCCTGCGGGAGATGGAGGTTCTGCACGATCAGCTGCTCGATCTCTTTGACCGCAGTGTCGATCTGAAACCCAACGATATCGTGGTGATGATTCCGGACATCGAGACGTATGCGCCCTATATCAGCGCTGTTTTCGAGGGGATGGGCGACGAGCGCCGCATCCCGTTCCGCATCGCCGATCGCGGCATGCGCGGGCAGAACGAGGCGGCGGATGCCTTCCTCAAGATTCTCGCCCTGCCCGGTGGGCGCTGCGGCGCCGCCCAGGTGCTTGATATTCTGGAAGTGCCTGCGGTGCTGAATTCGGCAGGGATGACCGCCGTCGACCTTGATGTGGTGCGCGGCTGGGTGCGCGAAACGGGCATTCGCTGGGGGATCGACGCACAGGATCGGCAGCGGCAGGGCGTCCCCGCCTATGGACAGAACAGCTGGCGCACCGGTCTCGATCGCCTGCTGCTGGGCTATGCCTGCGGCGATGGGGATCGCCTGCTGGAAGGGATTCTTCCCTTCGCCCCGGTTGAAGGGGGCCAGGCCCACCCACTCGGCTCATTTGTCGATTTCGCCGAAAAACTTTTCGCCGTCGCCGGCGATCTGCACGAGTCCCGCTCTCCCGCCCAATGGGCCGATTTTCTCGAAGAGGTGCTTGATCTCTTTTTTCAGCCCAGCCGTGATTTCGAGGAAGAACTGGAAACGCTGCGGCAGCAGGTGCGGCGGCTGCGGGAGCATGCCGGCGCGGCCCGGTACGAGACTGAAATCCCGCTGGAGGTGGTGCGCAGCTGCCTGGACGAGGCGCTGCAGCAGAGTGCGTCAGCGCACGGGTTTCTGGCCGGCGGGGTGACCTTCTGCGCTTTGCTGCCGATGCGCGCCATTCCGTTCCGGGTGGTGGTTCTGGCGGGAATGAACGACGGCGTTTTCCCGCGTACGCCCCAGCCGGCAGGGTTCGACCTTATTGCGCGGCGGCCACGCCCCGGGGATCGTTCGGTGCGCTCCGAGGACCGTTACCTTTTTCTCGAGGCTCTGCTCTCCGCGCGGGAACATCTGCTGATCTCCTATGTGGGGCAGAGCATGCGTGACAGCAGTTCCCTTCCACCCTCGGTGCTGGTCAGCGAGCTGCTCGATGTGATCGAGCGCGGCTTTCAACTGAAGGAAGGTCGCCTGCTCGATCATCTGGTGGTTGAACACCGGCTGCAGGCTTTTCATCCTGCCTATTTCGCCGCGAACAGCAGGTTGTTCAGCTACTCGCGGGAGAACGCAGCCGCCCGTGTTGCGCGCTCCTCCGCCTCCCGCAGCCCGCAGTCGCTGGTCAGCGAACCCCTGGAAGAGACTGATGACACGAATGATGTTTCGGTGGACGACCTGGTTCGCTTTTTTCGTCACCCGACGCGCTTTTTCCTCGACCGCCGCCTGGGAATCAGGTTGGGGGACGCGCAGGCGCCGCTGGACGAACGGGAACCGCTGGAACTCGACGGACTCGAAAATTTCCGCCTGATGAATGCCCTGGTTGAAGATCATCTGGCCGAGCGAGCCCATGCCCACGACGTGCGCTACTACCAGGCCCAGGGTGTGTTGCCGCCTGGCGCTGCCGGTGAAGCACTGTTTGCGCGTTGTTCCCGCCATGCGCAACAGTTTTCCGAACGGCTGCAGTCCTGGAGAGACGACCAGGCCCCCCGGCTCGACATCGACTTTAGTCTGGGCGGGTATCGTCTGCATGGACGCCTGAATCCGGGTGGACGGGAGAGCATTCTGCGGTACCGTTTCGGTCGAATTCGCGGGGGCGATCTTCTGGAAGCGTGGATCTGTCATCTGATCATGGCCTGCTGCGGCAACGCATACGAAACCGTTCTTGTGGGGCGTGACGAAGGATGGCGAATTCCTCCGCTGGATGATGGGGTGACACCGCTTGAAGCTTTGCTGAACCTCTATGGAGAGGGCAGCCGCCGCCTGCTGCACTTCTACCCAAACAGCTCGCTTGCCTACGCAAAACAGATCCACAAGGGCGGTTCGCCCCCGCAGGCGCTCAACTCTGCGATCAAAGCATGGAAGGGCGGCTACCATGTGCCCGGTGAGAGCGATGACAGCTGGCTGCGGTATGCCCTGCGAGACACACCACCCTTCGATGAAGACTTTGAAAACCTGGCTGTTCAGATATTTCAGCCTCTGCTTGCGGTGCGGGAAAAACTGGCATGACACATCGACCGACTGCATTCGACCTTGAGAAAAGCCCGCTGCATGGCCGCAACCTGATCGAGGCCAGCGCCGGCACTGGCAAAACCTACACCCTGGCGGCGCTTTTCGTACGCCTGATCCTTGAAAAAGGGCTGCGCGTCGACCAGATCCTGGTGGTGACGTTCACCGAAGCCGCTACTGAAGAATTGCGCGACCGCATCCGCCGGCGGCTGCGCGAGGCCTGTGATGTTTTTGCCGGCGCCTGCGGCGGCCTCGATCCGCTGCTCGCGCATCTGCACGGCATGAGCCGCAATCCGAAACGCGACCTGGGGCGGCTGCAGGAGGCGCTGGTCAGTTTCGACCAGGCGGCCATTTTCACCATCCACGGTTTCTGCCAGCGCACCCTGCAGGAGAAGGCCTTCGAGAGCGGGGCGCTGTTCAAAACCGAACTGGTCACCGACCAGCAGAGCCTGCTGCGGGAGACGGTGGAAGATTTCTGGCGGAATCAATTCATCGAAGCGGGTCCGCAGTGGGCAGCCTGGGCCCAGCGTCAGGGGGCGGCCCCTGGCGCGCTGTACCAATTCGTCCGGGATCATCATGCCTTCGATGCGCCCCGGATCATTCCCCCGCCACAACAACGAACGGACGACGGAAGTGTTTTTGAAGCCGCCCGAAGCTCTTTTGAACGGACCGCGGACACCTGGCGCGATCAGCGGGAATCAATCAGCGACCTGCTGATGAACAGTCCGGCCCTCAATCGAGGGAAGTACCGGATAGAATGGCTGCCAAACTGGATCGCTGAACTGGACCAGTATCTTGCCGGAGAGGATCTTCTCCCACCCCCTGAAAAGCTCGAAAAATTCTCACAGAGTGCTATCCAAGGTGCTGTGAAGAAAGGGAAAGATCCCATTCGGCATTCTTTTTTCGAGCAGGTGGGTGAACTCAGCGAAGCCCTGGATGCGCTGCAGCAGTGCTGGCGGCAGCGCCTGATCGAACTGCGCCGGGATCTGCTGACTTTTGTCGACAATGAACTGCCGCGCCGCAAGCGCAAGCAGAACATCCGGGCCTTCGACGATCTGCTGCGGGATCTGCGCCAGGCCCTGGTAAAGGAGGGCGGCGATTATCTCGCCCGCACCCTGCGCATGCGCTATCCGGCGGCCCTGATCGATGAATTCCAGGATACCGACCCGGTGCAGTACGGCATTTTCCGCAATATCTACCCCGACACATCGGCGCTGCTGTTTCTCATCGGCGACCCCAAGCAGGCGATCTACAGTTTTCGAGGCGCGGATATTTTCGCCTACCTTCAGGCGACCCACGAAATCGATCACCATTACACCCTCGGCACCAACTACCGATCCGACGGCCCCCTCGTTCAGGCGGTGCAGTACCTGTTTGCCCATCATCCCCGGCCTTTCTGGTTCGATCAGATCAGACTCACCGATGTCCACCCGGCGCCCGGTCGCGATGAATTGTCCCTGGTTCATCAGGGCGCGGCAGGCAATGCCAGCCTGCACCTGTGGTTCATGCCCCGGGGGGCGGAGGGCAAACCTGTCGCGGTGGAGACCGCTGTGGAGAGGATCGCCGAATCGGTCGCTGCCGAGATCGTCCGCCTGCTGGAGGAGGCGCGCGCCGGCCGCCTGCTTCTCGACGGGCGGGAGGTGCGTCCCGGCGATATTGCCGTACTGACCCGCAAGAACGCGCAGGCCGCGCTGGTACAGAAATGTCTGCGCACCCGGGGGGTGCCCAGCGTCCTGCACGGCAGCGAGAGCCTGTTCGCCTCGCACGAAATGGAGGAATTGCGGCTGGTGCTGGCGGCGGTGGCCGATCCGGTGCGCGACAGTGCGGTGCGTGCCGCTCTGGGGACGGAGATGCTTGGATTTGACGGCCGGGAGCTTGAACAGCTCGCTGCGGATGAAGACGCCTGGAACGAACGCCTCGATCGTTTCGCTGCCGATCATGATACCTGGACCCGCCGGGGTTTTATCCTGATGGCCAACCGGATGCTGGCGCGCGAGGGGGTCCGCGAGCGGCTCCTGGCCTTCCCGGATGGGGAGCGCCGGCTGACCAACCTGCTGCATGGCATCGAACTGCTGCACAGGGTCGGTCTTGAGCAGCACCTGGGAATGGAGGGGTTGCTGAGCTGGCTTGAAAATCAGCTTAACGAGAAGCCGACCCGCGAGGAATACCAGATGAGGCTGGAGACGGACGAAGAAGCCGTCAAACTCGTCACCATCCATCGCAGCAAGGGCTTGGAGTATCCCATCGTCTTCTGTCCCTTCGCCTGGGAGCATTCCAGGCCGCGCTCCGACGACAGCCTGCTGTTTCACGACCAGAACAGCGGCCGCCTGACCCTGGATCTCGATCCGGAAAAAGAGGGCGAGCACTATCAGTGGACTCTGCAGGAAAACCTGGCTGAAAACCTGCGGCTGATGTACGTGTCCGTGACCCGTGCCCGCAACCGCTGCTACCTGCTGTGGGGAGCGGTCAACCGGAGTGAATCCTCGGCACCCGCCTACCTGTTTCACACCGCCGATCAGGCGGGGGAGACGGCACTGGAAGAGCAGTTCCGGATGGTCAAGGGAATGGATGATGAAGAGATGCGCCGTCAATTGGAAAAACTGGCGGCAGGCAGCGGCGGCAATCTGACTCTGACCGATCTGCCGCAACCTGACGACCTCTCATGGCAGGCGCCGCCCGCAGAAGGAGGCGCGCTGAATTGTCGCGAATTCCGAGGAGAAATTCCTCTGGACTGGCGCATTGCCAGCTTCTCTTCGCTGGTGGCGGGGCAGGGCGAAGAGCGCCTTCTCCCCGATCGCGACCCGCTGGTGCTGAGCGTACCGGGGCCGGACGAGGTGGAGGAAGAGCCGGCCGGGGGGCGTTTCGACGATATCCTTTATTTCCCTCGCGGAGCCAGACCGGGCAGCTGCCTGCACGAGATATTCGAGGAGATCGACTTCACCCGTCCCGATGATGGTGTGACGCGGGAGCTGATCGACCGCAAGCTGCGCCTGTTCGGCTTCGACCCGCAATGGGGGGATGCTGTGCATGCCATGGTGCGCCGCGTGCTGGGGGCCGAGCTGCCGGGAGACTTCGGCACGGTCTGCCTGGGCAGCCTGTCCGCCGGAGATCGCCTGGCCGAGATGGAATTTCATTTTCCCGCAGGGAAGGTTTCCGCTCCCGGTCTGAGGCAGGTGTTCGCCTCCGGCGATCTCGATGTGGACGCGGTGAGCGGTCCTCTGTTCGGGGGGCTTGAGTTCGCGCCGGTACAGGGCTTCATCAAAGGGTACATCGACCTGGTGTTTGTCCACGACGGACGCTATTACCTGGTGGACTGGAAGTCAAACCATCTCGGCAATCGCCGCGCCCACTATCATCCCGGAGCCCTGCGCCGCGCCATGGTTCGCGATCACTATCTGCTGCAGTACCATCTTTACAGTGTCGCCCTGCACCGCCTGCTGCGCGCGCGACTGCCCGGCTATGAGTACGACCGGCATTTCGGCGGGGTTTATTACCTGTTCCTGCGGGGCGTTGCGCCGGAGGAGATGCCCGGAGCCGGAGTCTATTACGATCGTCCGAGCCCGCGTCTGCTGACGGCTCTGGATGGCTTTTTAAGAGAGGGGGAGAACCTGACATGAAAAATGATGCCGCTTTCTCTTCCCTCTCGCCCATGAGCCGCCGCTTTGCCGAGTTTATCTGCCGTCTGGCCGCAGATGAGTCGCCGGAACTGATGTGGGCGGCAGCGCTGCTCTGCCGTGCGGCGGAGCAGGGGCATGTCTGCCTCGATCTGAGTCATGCGCAGAGCCTGATCCCGAAACGGGAGGATGAGGTTGAAGAATTTCCCGGCGTGAGGCTGCCCGAGGTTGCTTCCTGGTCCCGCGCTCTGGGGGAGATTTCAGTAGTGGGCGAGCCGGGTGAAGATCGGCCGCTGATTCTCTCCGACCGGCGCCTGTACCTGCAGAGATTCTGGAACCAGGAGGAATCGCTGTGCAGGGAGATCCGGAAGAGGGCGGCGGAGCCTGTGGCGCTTGCAGATGTAGAGCTTGTGCGCGACGGAGTCCGTCGGCTGTTCGGCAGCAGTGGCCGCGAGATCGACTGGCAACGGGTTGCCGCCATCACGGCACTGACACATCGCTTCTGCGTCATCTCCGGCGGTCCCGGCACCGGAAAAACCTCCACGGTGGTCAAGATTCTGGCCCTGCTGCTGGAACAGAATCCATCTTCCATGCGGACCGCTCTGGCTGCTCCCACCGGCAAGGCCGCTGCCCGCCTGGCCGAATCCATCGGTGCCGCGCGCGATCGGCTCGATGTCCCCGAAGAGATCCGTGACGCGATTCCAGTCGAGGCGTTGACCCTTCATCGCCTGTTGGGTCGTTCCGCCCGCAAGCGTGGCTTTGTGCACGATGCAGAGAATCCCCTCGACTGCGACCTGGTGATCGTGGATGAAGCCTCCATGGTGGATCTGCCGCTGATGGCGGCTCTTTTTGCGGCATTGCCGCCTCATGCCCGGCTGATTTTACTGGGGGACCGCGACCAGTTGGCATCGGTGGAGACCGGCGCGGTGCTGGCCAATATCTGCGGCCCGCCGCGCGAGGCCTCCTATTCATCGCCTCATGTCGAGAGGGTGGCGCACCTGTCCGGCGACGAACTTTCCGCCTCATCCGTTTCGGAGCTGAGCGACACGGTGGTTTTTCTGCGGAGAAGCTATCGCTTCAGTGGCGACAGCGGCATCGGTGCGCTGGCGCGCGCCGTCAACGACGGCAATGCGCAGGAGGCGCTCAGATTGTTGGCCGATGCTGGACAGGAGGATCTCAATTGGGAGGATCTACCCCCTGCCGAGCAGATGGCCGAAGTGTTCGAGCCGTTGATCGACGAAGCATTCCGCCCCTATTTGTCCGCGTCCTCTGCCGTCGAGGCGCTGGCCCGGTTCGATCAGTTTCGCTTTCTGTGCGCCATGCGACGCGGACCCTGGGGAGTTGAAGGTCTCAACCGGTTGACCCAGGCGGCGCTGGCCCGCCGGGGGCTTATCGCCCCGCGCCATGAATTTTATCGAGGGCGCCCCATTCTGATTACCGGCAACGACTATCGCCTGGCACTGTTCAACGGAGATGTCGGTCTGATCTGGCCGGATGATGAGGCGGGAGGTGCCTTGCGGGCTTTTTTCCCGCGTCAGGGCGGGCCGCCGCGCGCCTTGTCGCCACAGCGGCTGCCCGCCCACGAAACGGTGTACGCAATGACGGTGCACAAAAGCCAGGGCAGCGAATTCGACCGGGTGCTTCTCCTGCTCCCCGACCGCCACAGTGAACTGCTGACCCGCGAGCTGCTCTACACCGCCATCACCCGCGCCCGACACAGCGTAACGATTCGCGGCACGCGCGAGGTCTTTGAAAAGACCGTCGATGCGCGGGTCCATCGGCATACGGGGTTGATGGAGAGGTTGTGGGGAGGCGGAGCGACGCCGGACGCGTGACGCGGAAAATAAGGGCTTACCCCCCTGTGTCAGGATAGTTGCGGGCAGAAACTTTTTGTGACGAAGGATGGCAACAAAAAGTCCCATTCCCCAAAAAAATTTGTTACCCTTGATTTGCCGGTTTCAATTTTTTGCAAGGTGAAGTCAATCGATGAGCACAGATTTTCAAACAGTCGTAAATTCCGTCGGCGATCTTCCTCCCATGCCTGCAGTTGCAGTCAAGGTGATCGAGCTGCTGCAGGATCCAAATGCCTCCGCCGGGAGGCTCGCTCGCACTATTGCCCATGACCCCGCACTCTCTGCGCGGGTTCTCAAAATCGCCAATTCCTCCTTTTATTCCATGAAGCGTCAGGTGCGGACTCTTGAGAGCGCAATTGTCGTCATGGGTGAAAAAACTCTGCGCAGCCTGGTCCTGGCCGCCAGCCTCAAGGGGATGAACAAGAGCTTCGGCCTGCTGGAAAAGATGCTGTGGGAGGATTCCATCGGATGCGCGATCGGAGCAAGAATTCTTGCCCAGCGTATGGAAAAGGTGGATACGGAAGAAGCCTTCGTCGCCGGCCTGTTCAGACACCTGGGAAAAGTGGTCCTGAATTACAGCCATCCTCAGGAATTCCAGTCTTTGATGCAGGCCGTTTACAACGGCGAAGGTTCGCTTCTTGATCTGGAGGGAATATACTTTCCCTATTCGCATGCATTGGTGGGCGCCGCGGTGCTCAACAAATGGAATTTCTCCGATGGATTGATTCAGTCCGCTCTGCATCACGCCGACCTGGATATTGACGCCGAGGAGGAACCTGCAATCCTGCAACTGGCGGCTGTCGTCAACGTGGCCGGATGCCTGTGCCAGAGGCTGGGAATCGGGCAGCGCGAGCCCGCACCGCATCTTGACGTCGCCGAGTCCAAAGGGGCGCTGATCCTGGAGTTCAGCAGTCGCTATCTGGAAGAGATCGAGCATGAAATCGGCAGGACTTTTTCTGAAAACCGGGGATATTTTCTGGGGTAGATGCGCTTTTCAGAACCTGAAAAGCTTGACGAAATGGGTGAAAAGCTGCTGGTCGATATCGGCCAGAACGTGATTTTTCATCAACTTCAAGGCATTGAAAGTGCTCTGGCGGGTATGGTAGGGGCGGTCTGAAGTCAGGGCTTCATACACATCGGCCAGGCGGCAGATTCGGGCATAGGGGTGAATGTCCCCGGCTCCCAGCCCGTTGGGGTAGCCGGTGCCGTCATCTTTTTCATGATGTTCCAGGATGATGATGCGTGCCTCGTCGGTCATGTGCCCGGTCTGCTCGAGCAGTTCATACCCCAGTTGGGGGTGGGTCTGCATCACTTCCCATTCCTGTTGGTCGAGCTTCCCCGGTTTGTTGAGGATCTCCAACGGAACCTTGCATTTTCCCAGATCGTGAAGGAAAAATCCCGCTGACAATTTATGCAGGTCGTGATCGGCGCTATCGCCGTAGAAGATCTTTGCCATGGCAATGCTGAAGATGCCGACATTGGTGCAGTGGGTATATGTGCTCAAATCGTGCGCAGTCAACTGCACCAGGCAGCGCGTTGCACGGTCGTCTCTTACCACCAGGTCGACGGCAGGGCCAAGCATCTCATGGGCCTGGGTGATAAAGCTGGCGCGGGGGTCGGTGTACACCTTGGACATGATGTCGCGACATGCCGCATGCACAAAATGGGCTTTGGTCTCCGACGGACAGTTCGGATCACGCACCACCAGCGTCAGCGCATCCTTGAGATAGTGGTAGAAGATTTCGGAATCTTCTTCCTTGATGTAAAGCTCTTCAACGCCGCTGTCGAGCATATTCTGGCGGTCCCGGGGCGAAAACGCCAGCCCCTTGCGGGCAAAAAGCGTATAGCGCGATCTCAGGCGGACCTTGAGATAGAGGTCGCAGGGCGCGGTCAGTTCCGGATGCAGACAATGCAGGTCGATTGGGCGAAAGGTTTCTGCCTCATCAATTTCATCCTGTCTCAGTGCAAGATGATGAAGTAAATGTTTCGGATGAGGATTTTGGGCGAGATGATTCATACCTGTATGTCAAGATGAGGATTGACGACCATTTCGGGGCGACCAGGAAAGTCCCGCCACTCTATGTGCCATTATAGCACCTTCCGGCCGAACTTCAGCCTGCTTCTGCTCCACAGGGCGGGCTGCCAATCCTTCTCAGAAATGCTTTGCCCGTCTGCGACAGCCATGTTAATCTTTGGTGCTTTGTGAAGGTTAAATTGCCACCTCTTAACTTCCATTAATAATGTCACAAAAACAAAGACTTGACAAGCTGCTTGTAGAGCGCGGACTGGTTTCTTCACGACAAAGGGCGCAGGGCCTGATTCTGGCGGGACAGGTTCTGGTCAATGACCATGTCGTGGATAAGGTCGGAACCGGTGTGACCGCGGAGGCCGACGTGCGGATCAAGGGGGAGCCTCTGCCCTACGTATCCCGCGGCGGACTCAAACTTGCTGCAGCACTCGATACCTTCGCTATTGAGGTCAATGACAGCGTGGCCATCGATGTCGGCGCCTCGACCGGAGGATTTACCGATTGCCTGCTGCAGCGCGGCGCCATGAAGGTTTATGCCGTCGATGTCGGCTATGGTCAGCTTGCCTGGAGCCTGCGGCAGGACGCCCGGGTGGTGAACCTCGAGCGCACCAATATCCGCGAGCTTTCTGCCGGTGCGCTTGCGGAGAAACCTGATTTGGCGGTTATCGACGCCTCATTTATTTCGCTGGAAAAAGTATTGCCGCCCACCCTGGCGCTGCTGGCGCCTGCAGCACGTCTGGTGGCCCTGATCAAGCCCCAGTTCGAAGTCGGCAAAGGGCAGGTGGGCAAGGGAGGCGTTGTGCGCGATCCGAACCGGCACGAGGCCGTGATCGAAAAGATCAGCCATGTTGCTCACTCCCTGGGGTGTGTTGTAAAAGGGGTCTGTCCGAGCCCGATCCTGGGCCCCAAAGGCAATCGCGAATTTCTGATTTATCTGCAGGTGGGCGCTGCGCCGCATGACACTGTCTCCTGTGAGATAGGAAATGCCGAATTCTGTCGAGAGTGATTGATGACGGAGAATAAAGTTCATTTTATCGGCGCCGGACCCGGTGATCCAGAAATGCTGACCCTTGCAGGGGCTCGCGCGCTGTCGCGCTGCGGGGTGGTGTTTGCCCCCACCCCTTATGAGCAGACCTTTGCAGAGCATCTGACGGGCAAGCAGATTCTGGTGCCTTTCGATTATTATTTCGACGAACTTCTGGAGCGCATTGACGGTTTTCTGAACGAAAGTGACGTCGCTTTTCTCATCCCGGGTGATCTGACTTTCTATTCTCCCTTCCAGGGGCTGGTCGATGCGCTGGGAGAGCGCTGCGAGGTTATCCCGGGGGTCGGAACAGCCAACGCGGCTTCCGCACGGCTGAAGAGAACCCTTGATCTCCCCGGGGTCTGCAAGAGCGCCGTCATCGTATCGCCCCGCACGCTGGGAGACCGTCCCGGAGATCCCACCTTCGCCGACTTCGCCCGTCCCGGCACGACCCTGCTGATCTACATGAACAACATGCCGCTGTCCGAACTCGTCACGGAGCTGCGTCGAGGATACGGCAGCGACGTGGGTATCGCCCTGATCCACCGCCTCGGACTTCCGGGCGAGGAGATCGTCGAGGGGGTGCTGAGCGATATCGAAGGCAAGGTCGGGGACCGGGATTTTTTCAATCTCAGCGCAAAGACCAAACGACCGGCCTTGACCCTGGTGATTGTCGGGGAGTCGCTGATTGCCCATGAAGACGGCACCTGGTGGGATCACCGGCGCGAACATATCTGGCGCTATCGTGACAACGAATAAAAGCTCAATGTCATGGCGATGAAAGTCATCTCCCCCATCGACAATGCTGCAGAAGCGGATGCCCTTTTACGGGCCGGCGCCGACGAACTCTACGGCGGTTTCGTGCCGACCGAGTGGAAGGAGAGATTCGGACCGCTGGCATCGATCAATCAACGCACTTTTGCCGGTGCGCAGATCGAACGTTTTGAAGATCTTTCAGAGATTGTCGCCAGGGCCCATGACCGGGGGTGCACCTTCAGCCTGACGCTCAATGCCCCTTTCTATGACGACGACATGCTGCCGATGCTGCTCGAGCATGTCGCTGTGGTCGAAAGGATCGGTGTCGACGGCATCATTCTGGCTGATCTCGGCCTGTTGCGCGCACTCAGGCCCCTTTATCCCCACATGGAATTTCATGCCAGCACCCTTGCGCATCTGAGCAATTCAGAAGCTGTTAAGTTTTACGCTCGCCAGGGGATTGACCGGGTGGTGCTGCCGCGCCATCTGCCGATTGCCGACATCAGCCACATCGTAAACGCTGTGTCCGATGTCGCTTTCGATGCATTCATGCTGGTCGGAAAGTGCCCCAATACCGAGGGACTGTGCACTTTTCATCACAGCGCGCCGGATAAAATCTGGCCCTGCGAGATCCAATACTCGCTCACCCCTCTTCAGCCGTCTGCATCAGCGGAATTGACCGCGGCAATGGAGCGGCAGGCTTCCTGGTCACGCACCGACCGGCGCCACGGGTGCGGCCTGTGCGCACTCCCTGCTCTGGAGCGTACCGGGATTTCCGGTGTTAAACTGGTGGGACGTGGGGCGCCGCCCGCCCTCAAAGCGAACAATATCCGCCTGGTGAGAAGATTCATGGACGACCTTCAGGCAATGACGGATGAGAGTGAATTCCGACGCCTGGCACGCGAGGCTCACCGGAAGCATTTCGGAGCCGCCTGTTCAACCAATGTCTGTTACTACCCCGAATTTTACGAGGCCGAATAAGGGTTTCTTTCTATGATACGAGTTCTGCATACCGCTGACCTGCACCTGGGGGCTCCCCTTAAGCAGCTCGGAGCTTCAAGGGAAACGCGCAGAGAAGATTTCTACCGCACCTTTGAACGCCTGCTGACCCTGGCAATCAAGAACGAAGTCCACCTGTTCCTTGTCGCCGGGGACCTGTTCGATCATCCCCGACCGGATACCGAGCTGGTCGGCCGCGTTCAGGCCGGATTCAAGCGCCTCTCCGAGCGGGGCATTATGCCGGTGCTCATCCCCGGCACTCACGACAATGTGGTCTCCGCGGACAGTGTCTACCGCCGCCATGAGTTTCCCGGCGCGCTTGTGCTGCAGGATGCCGTTGTGGATGAGCCTGTCCGAATCACCGTGCGGGGACAGGAAGTCTACCTCTACGGGTTCGCCTATCGCAGCAGCGCTTCGGAAGGGGCCTTGGCCGGCATGCAGCGTCGCTGCGAAGAGGGGATTCATATCGGACTGCTTCATGGCTCCCGCGAAGGCAGCCCCGAGTGGGATTACCGCAAAAAAGACCTGCCTTTCACCCTGCCGCTGCTCAAGACCTGGGATCTCGATTACGTCGCCCTCGGCCATTACCACGATTTCGACCTGCTCAGCGATGAAAAACGCGTGTGGGCGTGCTATCCCGGCTCTCCGGAAGGAAAGCGTTTCGGTGAGAACGGCCCCCGCTTCTGCACCCTGGCGAATATTTCTCCCCGACAGGTCGAGGTGGAGAAGGTCGAATGCCAGAGCCGGAGGCTCGAAGGCCGGACCCTGGATCTTTCCGGGTGCTCCGGCGAGCAGGAAGCGGCGGATATGATCGCAAAGCTGGCCGACAAGGATCTCTTATTGCGGCTGACGCTGAGCGGCATGGTTGAGGCACCCCTGGATCTCAACAGGCTGCAGGGATTAACGGCTCACCATTTTTTCTACCTTGAACTGCATGACCGCACCCGCCTGTTCGACAGTGCCTTCGCGCGCCGCATTGAGGACGAAAATACGGTTCGCGGTCTTTTCGTCAGGCGCGCGCGGGAGTGCATGGCGAAAGCGACAGAGACTGAAGGCGATGTCGTGGAGCAGGCGTTTCGGGAAGTGCTGGTCCGTTTTCATGCTTTTGGCGGAGGCGAGTCATGATTCTGCGCAGTCTTGAACTCCGTCATTTCGGAAAATTCAGTGAGAAGAGCGTCGATTTCCGGCGCGGACTCAACCTGGTGATCGGTTCCAACGAAGCCGGTAAATCGACCCTGATCGAAGCGATTCCCGCAGCCCTGTTCGGGGTGCGCGACAAGGAGCGTTTCCGCCCCTGGGGCAGGCAGGGCTCGCCCGGAGTCGCACTTTCCCTCGAAGGACGCAGCCACACGGTGCGGATCGAGCGCGACCTGACCAGCGACCGCGTCGTGCTGGCCGAGCGTGACGATCTCTACCACAACCTCTATCGATTCGAGGGGAAAGCCTCACCCCAGGGACGCTCCTCCGAGCGGGAGGAATACCTGGAACAGCTCAGTCGCCTGTTCGGCATTGCCGACGAGGATATCTTCCGCGCCTCGCTCTTTTTCGGACAGGGCAGTCTCGAAGTCAGCGGGCAGGGCGGCATGGCCGCAAAAATCAAGACCCTGCTGTCCGGATTTATCGAAGTGGACTACGACAAGGTTCTCCAGTCGCTTCAGGAGGATTACTTCTCGCTGACGCGGGAGAATCCCTGGGGGCGCGACAAAAACCGCGACCGTGAACTGGAGGAGGTCCGCCAGCGGCGGCAGGAACTGCAGGAGAAGTGGACCCGCGAGCAGCACGGCGTGGAAAAGCTCGAAGCGATGCGCGCCGAGGTCGCCGAACTCAAAGACGAGATCGACGCGGGCCGCAGTGATTATGAAAAGGGCGAGCGCTACCTTTCCTGGGTGCGGCAGCAGCATGACCTTGAAGAGAAGGCCGAACGGCTGCGCAAAGACCTGGCCCGCCTCGAACAGCAGCAGGACAAGGTCAACGATCTTCTGGAAAAGCGCGACAACGTCAAGAAGGAATTCGCCGCTGTCGGCCTGCCCCGCCAGATCCCCGAACAGCTTCCGCGCCTGCTGGAAGAGAGCGAGGAGGTTCGCCAGGAACTGGTCCGGGTCCAGTCGGAAACGGTTGCCCTGCGCGAGAGGCTGGTCCACATGCCCGGCCCCAAATGGAAATGGCGTGCCGCTGCAACTGCCGGTCTGGTCGGTGCGGTTGTGGGCGGTTATTTCTATCTTCCCGAATGGTTTCTGCCCATTGCGGCACTTGCTCTGATCGGTGCAGTCTGCATCTGGGCGCCCTTTCTGTCCGGCCTCCTGCGCTTCCGTTCTGCCATGAGCAACCTGAAAGGGCAGGGGAAGATTCTGGAACAGAGCCGGGTTGAGGCCCAGGAGCGTTTGGCGGAAATCGACGGGCAGTTCGAGGCGATGGGGATAAGATCCTCAGCGGTCGAACGGGTCAAGATGCGGCGCAATCTGGTACGCCATCGGGAGTTGATCGATACCCTGCGCGAAGTGGAAAGCGCTCTCGGGGTGCTTGATTCGCCGGATGCCCTGCAGGATGAGAAGCAGAGCGCCGAGCAGGAACTGGCCGAGGTGGAGGAGAGCCTCGAGAAGGAGCGCCCCAAATACGGCCAGGCGCTGATGGCCCGCGAAGATCTGCCGGAAGCCGAAAAGAAACTGCGTGAACTCGGCGAGGAGCTGCAGCAGAAGGAGAAGCGCCTGCTGGAGCTGACGCGCAGCGAAGCCGCCATGCAGGGCGCCCTTGCCGACCTGGAGCATTTTCAGGAGGAGTTGGAGCAGTTGCAGGAACGGGAGAAGACGCTGACCTTTCGTGCGCAGTCGTTGAAGCTCGGGTTCGATCTGCTCGATGAGGCCGTGACCGAGTTCCGCCAGACCTATCTGCAGAATTTCGCCGCCGACATCGGGCACTACCTCTCCAGAACCACCGCGGGCCGCTATGCCGAAGCGCGCCTCGATGACGACTTCAACCTCTTCGTCAAGACCCGCTCAGGGCAGTGGCAGCCGGTCGAGTCTTTCAGTCGCGGCACGGCCGATGCGGTTTATTTCTCGGTGCGCCTGGCTCTGACCCGGCATCTTTCGCGCAGCCGCAATCTGCCGTTTCTCCTCGACGATCCGCTGGTCAACCTCGACGCCGCACGGCTCTCCGAAGCGCTCGACACCCTGGAAAAGATCAGTGCCGAGCACCAGGTGATCCTGCTCTCTCACGACGAACGGCTGCTCAAGCGCGCAGCCCGGGATCGCTGGCATGTGGTGACGCTGGATAAGATCAAAGCCGCCCAGGTGAATGAATCACCTGAGAAGAAAGAGGAACTGCAGCAGCTGTTTCTGCTGTAACAGCAGAGAAAGGAGTGCGATATGAGCGAAGATTGCCTTTTCTGTAAAATCGCCGCCGGAGAGATCCAGGCCAGGGAGGTCTACCGTGACGACCAGGTGGTTGCCTTCGAGGACATCAATCCCCAGGCGCCTTTTCACATTCTGATTGTCCCTCTCAAACACATCCGCACTACGCTCGACCTGACCACCGCCGACAATGACCTGATCGGCCATATCTACCAGGCGGCCGGCAAAATCGCCCACGACCTGGATTTTTCCGAAGACGGATTCCGGGTGGTCAACAACTGCAACGAAGGCGCTGGTCAGTCGGTGTGGCACCTCCATTTTCATCTGCTCGGCGGACGCGATTTCACCTGGCCACCGGGGTGATTTCAGCGTATACCAGCCATCTTCAAATGTATACAAATCGATAGCCGTTGACAGCCTTTAGTGATCCTGATTTAATACCGGGCTGAACTGATCGAAAACACTCCAGCCGCGCCTGCTGCGGCGCAGATCCTTTTTACCTTTTTCTGGGAGGAATTCATGAATCCTTTGGCCGCTGAACTCAACGAAATGCTCAGCCAGCACAACGCCAATGTGCTTGAATCACTGTCCGATCTCGGGAAAAACCTGTTTTTCCCCAAGGGAATTTTGACTCAGTCGGCCGAAGCCAAGGAAAAGGCGCACAAGTTCAACGCCACCATCGGGATCGCCACCGAGAAGAACGGTCCCATGTATCTGCCCTGCATTCACGAAAAGCTCTCCGCGTTCGATCCCAAGGATATCTTCCCCTACGCGCCGCCGGCCGGCAAGCCTGAGCTGCGCCAGCTGTGGCGCGACAAGATGCTGGAGGAAAACCCGAGCCTGCAGGGCAAGCATTTCAGCATGCCTGTCGTCACCAATGCCCTGACTCACGGGCTTTCCATCGTGGCCGACCTGTTCATGGATCCGGGCGATCACGTCGTTTCGCCCGACATGATGTGGGGCAACTACAACCTGACCTTCGCCACCCGCCGCGGCGCGATCGTCAAGAAGTTCCCGACCTTCACCGTGGCCGGCGGTTTCGACGTCGACGCCTTCAAAGCCGTTCTGAAAAACAGCGCGGAAGAGAAGGGCAAAGCGGTTGTGCTGCTCAACTTTCCCAACAACCCCAGCGGCTATACACCGACCGTGGAAGAGGGCGCCGCCATTGTCGCCGCCATCAAGGAAGTGGCCGAAGGCGGCTGCAACGTGGTTGCGGTGACCGACGACGCCTATTTCGGGCTGTTCTACGAAGACTCCCTCAAGGAATCGCTGTTCGGCAAGCTGGCCAACATGCACCCGCGGGTGCTGGCGGTGAAACTCGATGGCGCCACCAAGGAAGAGTACGTCTGGGGCTTCCGCACCGGCTTCATCACTTTCGCCGATGGTCACGAGTACGAGAACTCCCCGGTTATGACCGCGCTCGAGAAAAAGACGCTGGGCATCATCCGCGCCACCATTTCCAACTGCCCCCATCCGTCGCAGACCTTCGTCATCGAAGCGCTCAAGTCTCCCAAGTTCAAATCGGAGAAGCAGCAGAAGTACAAGGTGATGAAAGGGCGCGCTCTGAAGGTCAAAGAGGTGCTTGATTCAGGCAAGTACGACAAGGCCTGGGAATACTATCCCTTCAACTCCGGCTACTTCATGTGCCTGAAGCTCAAGAATGTCGACGCTGAGAAGCTGCGGGTGCATCTGCTCGACAAGTACGGCGTCGGGACTATCTCCATCGGCAAGACCGACCTGCGGATTGCCTTCTCCTGCATTGAGGAGAAAGACATCGCCGAGTTGTTCGACCTGATCTACAAGGCGGTCGAGGATCTTTCCTGATCCGCACCATTCTGAACCCAAAAGGCCCGCTTCGGCGGGCCTTTTTTTGAAGCTTTTTCTCCGTGAAAAAATTAAAGTCTTTTCTCAAAAAACATTCCTTAATATCTGAATTCAGAAATGTTATTCCAGAAGGTTTGGAGTGCTTTCTGGTCGGCGGGGCGGTGCGCGATCTGCTGCTCGAAAAGTCTCCCTGCGATTTTGATCTCATCACTCCAAGAGACCCGACCGACCTGGCGCAAGACTGGGCCAAGGATTGCGGAGGGCGCTGGTTCTGGCTCGATGAATCGCGCAGACAGAGCCGGGTGGTTCTGCGCCGCGTGAACCGCCAGTGGTTTTTCGACTTCGCCCCCTATCGCGCTCCCACCCTGGAGGCGGATCTGTCTGAACGTGACTTCACCATCAACGCCATGGCAGTCGCGCTTGCTCCTTCCTCTGAGGGTCATGAATCCATCTATGATCCTTGTCATGGACACGAAGACCTTGCAAAGGGAATTCTGCGTGCCTGTTCCGCTGAATCTTTTCTCCAGGATCCTTTGCGGGTATTGCGGGCGGCGCGTTTTGCCTCCTGTCTCGGTTTGGCGCTTGATGCGGCTTCCGCCGATCTCGCCACAGAATCTGCCCCGGAACTTCAAACGATCGCACCGGAGAGAATCAAGACCGAACTGTTCACACTTCTTTCATCCGAAAATCCTGTCACAGGGCTGCGCATTCTTGACCAGGTGGATGCGATAGGGGTCATTTTTCAGGCAAACGTTGACAGCCTCCAGTGTGAGGAGGCGCTGGCCCGGGTTGAACATCTGAACCGCCATCTGGCTGAGCATAGCTCCTGGTCGAAGCAATCCCTGAATGAACCGGTAGAGTCCGGCCTGACGCGCCAGGGATTGTTGCGGCTCGCTGTGCTGCTCCAGGAACTGATCTCTGCGGATCAAATCCCGCATCTTGCCCGATCCCTGGCGTTCTCCAACGCCACCGGCATCCGCCTGCAGTCGCTGCTGCGGTTGAATCCAGAGCGGTGCGGAAAGGACCTGCTGGCCAGGGTAGCCGATAGGCCTCGTGCCCTGGCTCTCTGGGCATCTACGCTAGGCCGGGATGCGCAAGACGCGCTGTTGTGGCTGCATTTTCGATGCAGCGATAATGCAGATATCCGGCATCGCCTTGAAGAGGCCCGGCACGCCTGGGACCACCTGGCAGAAGACAATCGAATTCTGTCGTTGCTTGACGGTCACCAGGTGAGCGAGATGCTGCCCGCAGGGGAGGGCAGAGAGGTGGGAGAGCTGCTTGACGCCCTTAAACAGGCCGAGATTGAAGGCCGGATCGAAAACGCTGAAGATGCGCGGAATTTCTTGAAATTGCAGGTTCAAAAAGAGATTGACAAAGACTAGCCGCGTTCCTATAATCCGGTTCCACGTCAACAACGCGGGAATAACTCAGTGGTAGAGTGTCAGCTTCCCAAGCTGAAGGTCGCGGGTTCGAATCCCGTTTCCCGCTCCAATAAAAACAGGCACTTAGAGCGATTCTAAGTGCCTTTTTTAATGTTCAAAAGGACGAAGGAACACCACGAAGGAACAATTTGATAGAGCAAGTAACAAAGCGGCTATAGGCCGCTTTTTCTATTTTAATGGTTTAAAAACAATATTAGAATGACTCGAACTCAGGATGAAATCAATAATTGACAGCAACCAAGGCATGAGATAGGTTTAGGTTAATTTAATTTTGTGGGTGACTTTCACCAAATATTTTGAAAAGCATTTCCGGTGGCACGGAGGGGAATCAGGTGTCGGGAAAAAGGATTCCAGAGGCAGATACAAATAGCCTTTATGCGGCGAAAGACAACTGCCCCTTCTGCAATCTTGATAATGCCAGAATCCTCAAGGCCAATTCCCATGCCCTGGCCATTTCTGACGCCTTTCCTGTTTCTCCCGGCCACACCCTGATTCTCCCCAAGCGGCACATCTCCTCCTTTTTCGACGCCACCCAGGAAGAGCAGGCGGCAATGTTTGAGCTGTTGTCCGATATGCGCGACCTTCTTGCCGGTCTATCGACATCTTCTGTTGCCCGACAGGGAAGCCTGCCGACCCCTCCAGACGGCTTCAATATCGGCATCAATGACGGTGAAGCTGCTGGGCAGACGGTCATGCACCTGCACATCCATTTGATTCCTCGCTATGCCGACGACACGCAAGACCCCCGGGGTGGGGTTCGCTGGGTCATGCCTGAGAAAGCGGTGTATTGGAGATGACTGCTCTGGAAACCTATATCCGGCAGTTCGCCAACCTGCGTCGGGCGCCCAATGCAGTTTTCCCGGAGGCCACCAGAAAACGTGCTCCGCATAAACCGATTCTTCTGCTGGCGGTAATGGATCTGATTGCCCGTGGCGAGCTTCTTTCATCATTCATCGATGTCAGGGGCGATCTGGTCGAGTTGAACGAACTTTTCAACCTTTACTGGCACCGGGTTCTTCCGCCCACGCAGAACAGCAGCATCGCTTTCCCCTTCTCACGCCTGCATAACGAACCCTTCTGGAAACTGGTGCCGCAACCCGACAAAGAGATCATCCCTGCGGCGCTCAATCATATTTCGACACTGAGCCCGCTTCGCAGCCTTGCACTGGGTGCTCAGTTGGATGAAGAGCTGTTCCATTTTATGACGCAGCCTGAAAGTCGCAATGCTCTGCGTGAAGCGTTGTTGTGCTCCTGCTTTTCCGAGGAGGGCAGGGCAGCGATTGAGGAGCAGATTCTTATCAACGCGCAAGCCTATGATTACAGCCGGGAGCTGGAGAAAAAAGCGCATCAGCCCATTGTTCAGGAAGCATTGGCTTCTGCTGATGCATACAAACCCGCAGCGCGGAATCAGGGCTTCCGGCGCTTTGTCGTCAAAGCATACGATCATCGGTGTGCCCTGTGCGGCGTGCGAATCATCACGACCGAGCAGCACACTGTAGTCGAAGCCGCCCACATCATCCCCTGGAACAAAAGCCGCAATGACGACATACGCAATGGTATGGCGCTGTGCAGACTCTGCCATTGGTCTTTCGACGAAGGGATGCTGGGCGTTGCTGACGATTACTCGGTTCTTACCGCGCGGCAGATTAATGTTGATCCGAATATGCCGGGGTTGCTGTTGATGCTCTCCGGTCGCCGTATCATCCCTCCTGCTGATCCTGACCTCTGGCCAGCGCAGGAATATCTGACAGAGCATCGTAAAGAATGGCGGCTTTAAGATTGATTTCTCTTTATCCCTAGCGATCTCCAACCAGTTGAATATAAAGAGGGAAAAATGATTATAAAAGCAATTGACCCTAATAATAAGGTGGCAGAACTTGAGCGCCTTATGTCTGTTTCTACTGGAAAGACAAGAACAAAAATTGAGCAGGAACTCAAGTCAGTTCGCTCGGGCGTCAGGGGTGAGGAAGAGTCTGCGTATCTAATAGACTTTGACCTTAAAGATTCCAAAAACACCGCTGTTATCCATGACCTTCGTCTTGAGATAAACGGACGCGTGGCGCAGATCGATCATTTACTGATTCACCGAACCCTGAACGTTTTCGTACTGGAGACCAAAAATTTCCACGCAGGGTTTAAAATTACTGAAGATGGCGAATTCCTTCGTTGGAATGGTTTCAAAAAAAACTACGAAGGTATGCCATCGCCCATTTCACAAAATGAACGACACATTTCTGTTCTTAAAGATGCCTTTTCCCAAATAGAAATGCCAAAACGCATGGGGATGAAGCTAACGCCCGTTTTTCATTCCTATATTCTGGTTGCCTCTTCCGCTCGGGTAGATAGGCCAAAAAAATTCGATACAAGCCAAATCGTCAAAGCCGATATGTGGTCTAAAACATTGGATAAAAATCTTCAGAGTGAGGGTGTTGTCGGCACATTCGGGAATTTGGCAAGATTTGTCGGCCCGGAAACGCTCAAAGACATTGCAAGCAGAATTGTTGCGCTGCATGTTCCCGCTTCCTTCGACTATGCAAGTAAGTTTGGAGTCACAGAATTGCCGAAGACCCAGGACCACTCTCCTGAGTCTTCGCCCAAAAAGGAGGCCCCTGGATCAGATACCGAGGACTTAAAATGTCGTTGGTGTGGAAGCCATGATGATCTCAATATCCAATACGGAAAATATGGCTACTACTTTAAATGCAATGGGTGTGACGGCAACACCCCGATCAAAATTGATTGCGGCCAGGAAGGGCATAAAGAGAGAATTCGCAAAGAAAAAAATAAATTTTTCAGAGAGTGCGCAGATTGCAAAACGAGTACGCTGTTTTTTGTTAATCGAGGATAACCTCGCAAGGGACTTTAAAGGATACGAGGGATGTTTTGAGTGCTGGCAAGCATTTGCATGGTTTGCGACATCGCGCATTTTGAGGCACCACGAAAATAGTTGAGAAAGACAATGTTACGGTACGAGAGATAAAACAGGAGAATAGCTATGGCGACAGCTAAGTTACTGAGACAGCTAATCAAAACCGGATCGGAAGGGAACCATGATGCGTTTAAGCGTGTTTCCGAGCAACTGATCCAGGAAGAGCGCTCCAAGAATCATCACCTGCTGGCAAATGATCTGGAAAAGATACTTTATGGACGTCGAAGCTCGACCGTGCCACTGCATTCCGCGCTAAACGACCGCTTACCCAAAGATAAAGAGCGGAATTTACCTCTGTTGCAGATCAAAGAGCCAGTAAGGCGTCTGGAAGACGTCGTGCTGTCAGACGAAAACGCTTCTCTCCTGGATGAGCTGCTTCAAGAGCATCATCGTTCCGAGACATTGAAAAGTTACGGTCTTCACCCCGCAGACAAATTGCTGTTTTGCGGACCTCCGGGATGCGGAAAAACCTTGACCGCTGAAGTTCTGGCCAGCGAGCTCGGGCTGCCGTTGGCAATAGTACGTATTGACAGCGTGATCTCCTCCTTCCTGGGCGAAACAGCATCCAATCTTCGGCAGGTCTTCGATTTTATTTCTACTGTACCAATGGTGGTTCTATTTGATGAATTCGATGCAATGGCCAAGGAGCGTTCAGACGAGGCCGAGCACGGTGAATTGAAGCGAGTAGTGAATGCCTTCCTCCAGATGCTCGATGCGTATGAGGGCAAAAGCATTCTGGTGGCGGCAACTAATCATGAGCGCATTCTTGATTCAGCCGTTTGGCGGCGATTTGACGAAGTGCTGGTTTTCGAGTCGCCCAATCTGGAGCAGCTGCGGCGCTTGTTAGCCGTCAAACTTCGTGGACTTCGGCGGGAGTTCGAGATCGAGGATGCTCGCATAGCAGGACTGTTCAAAGGGATGAGCCATGCCGACGTGGAGCGGGTTCTGCGCCGTGCTGCGAAAGATATGGTCTTGGCGGGTAAGGAATTTCTCAATGAACGCCACCTGCAAACGGCCATTCGACGCGAGGATGCTCGGAGGGCACGCAGCAAAAGGAGTTAATCGAGCATGGAAGAGACCTTTCCCCACCTCGCCCTACAGCGAGAAGCGCCAGTTAAGGAGAAACGGCCAGGTACATATGTGCCGCCGAAGGGCCCCACGGATGTCCGTGGCCATGGACGAGGCCTGTTACAAAAGCTTACCCTCGCTAAAGAACAAGCTTCCGGAGATGTGGGTGGCTTTGATGACCGTAAACTGTTCCGATTTTCTGTGCAGAAGGGATTCAATCCGGAGGATCTGCGCAAGATCTCACCAGAAATCGAATTTGTCAGCCAGGAGGACGAAACAGTCGTCATCGGCTTTGCCAGTAATGCGGCCCTTGCGCAGTTCGAAGCTCGTCTTTCTACGATGGCCAGCGGCGGTGATGTAACGAATAAGCAGGTTATTTATGCCTTGCAGAGCGTCGATGGTTGGAGCCCCGAGGGCCGCAAAGGGTGGGCTCTCAAAACACGGGGTTTCCCGGAATCAGATGATTTCCTGCTCGATGTTGAACTTTGGCCGCTGGAGGATAACCATCAAGGGCGTGATCAGGAATGGGCTGCCTTCGAGCAATGGCTGGCTCAGCAAGGCATTGAGAAAAAGGATCAGGTCAAGCAACCGGGGTTGACGCTCTACCGGGTTCTTTGTGACGCCAATCAGGCTGACCAGCTCCTCCGGCACCGTGATGTGCGCTCTGTTGACCTACCGCCAAGCTTTGGCCTTGAGCGCGGACTGATTTTTCAGGATATTCAGAGCTTCCCTGACATTTCCGATCCAGGCGAGCAAGCTCCGGGTATAGTCGTCCTAGATAGTGGCCTTGCAACAGGTCACCCTCTACTTGGAGCCGCCGTGGGTGACGCGCAGAGCTTTCTGCCAGGGGAAGGAGCTCATGACGAAAATGGCCACGGCACCCATGTCGCCGGTCTGGCCTTGTATGGGGATTTCGAACGTAG
>JAXHUR010000002.1:0-8576 GCA_034189505.1 Thermodesulfobacteriota bacterium
TTGAAAAGACATCCACAAAACAGGCTAAATCCTCAATCTGAAAATGGTTTGACTGCCTGCGGCAACTCTTCTAAACTTGATTTTTCGACCAGACCCACCAGGGTGTCGATGATTCAGGCATCATCAAAACTCCCGGAATATCCCGGCATGACGCGCACTCTTTTTTTTGATATTTCCATTGTGGACCCTGCTTATGCCGGCAGCGTCGTTTATTCTTTGCTTTCGGGGGCCGGATGCGCATCCATCCAGGGGTGATCGAGGTGCAGCTGCTCCCCGCTCTGTCCACCCGTGGTTTGACGGACAAGGACAGAGGACACCTCATGGAAAAGGTGCGTCTCATCCTCGTCGGCGCTCTGACCTCCAAGAAAGGTGCACTATGACGGAAAAGAACAGTTTGCCAACAGGCGAGGTGCGCTGGTTCGCCCTGGGAGGCCTGGGCGAAATCGGCATGAACATGATGGTGCTTGAATGCGGTGAAGATCTGCTGCTGGTCGACTGCGGGATCATGTTCCCTGAGAGCTACATGCTGGGCATCGACCTGGTGCTTCCCGATATCAGCGCCATTGCGGACAAGGTCGACCGCATCCGCGCACTGGTGCTGACCCATGGCCACGAGGATCATATCGGCGCCATCCCCTACCTGCTGCCCGCGCTGGGCTTTCCCCCCATCTACGGCAGCGGTCTGACACTCGGGCTGGTTCGCAACAAGCTGCGCGAGCACGACCTGATAGACAGCGCCCACCTGCACCCGGTCAGAATGCGCGAAACAGTACGCCTGGGCACCTTCGAGGTGGAATTCTTCCGCGCCGCCCATTCCATCGTCGACGGAGCGGGACTGGCGATCCGTTCACCGGCGGGGCTCATCGTGCATACCGGCGATTTTAAAATCGACAACACCCCGGTCGATGGCGAACGCACCGACCTTTCCCGCCTGGCCGCCCTGGGAGACGAGGGGATCGACCTGCTGCTGTCCGACTCCACCAATGTGGAGCGCGCCGGCACCACCCTTTCGGAGCAGGTGGTCGGGGAAGCATTCAACGCAATCATGCCACGCTGCAAGGGACTGGTTGTTATTTCAACCTTCAGCAGCAACGTTCACCGCATCCAGCAGGCCATGAACGCCGCGCGAGCCTGCGGACGCTCCATCATCCTGCACGGCCGCAGCATGGAGCAGAACTGCGCGGTGGCTCGTCAGCTCGGCTATCTTCAGGTCCCCGACGAGGCCCTGTGCGACCTGCGCGATCTGCGTGACCTCGATCGCGACAAGGTGACCATTATCACCACCGGCAGCCAGGGGGAGCCGCTGTCCGCCCTGGTGCGCATCTCGCATAACGATCACAAGCAGATTGTGCTCGAGCATGGCGACACGGTCATCCTGTCCTCCAAATTCATCCCCGGCAACGAAAAGGCCATTGCCAATCTGATCAACAACCTTTACCGTCGAGGCGCGGAGGTGGTCTACGAAACGACCAGCGAAATCCATGTCTCCGGACACGCCGCCCAGGATGAACTCAAAACCATGCTGGCGCTGACCCGCCCGCGGCATTTCGTGCCGATCCATGGAGAATACCGCCACCTGGTTAAACACGCCCAGCTGGCTCGCACGATGGGGTTGGGCGTCAACGAAGCATTCGTGATGGGAAACGGCATGCCGGTCATCCTGAGCCGGGAGGGGGTCCGCCTCGGCGATGAGGTTGAAACGGGGCGTGTGCTGGTGGATGGCAGAGGCGTCGGCGACGTCGGAGCGCTTGAATTGCGCGACCGACGCCATCTCGCCAATCACGGCATGGTCATGGCGGTGCTCGGCGTCAACAGCAAAAGCGGTGAGATCGTCTACGGACCCGAACTGCTGACGCGCGGATTTGTTCCCGAGGAGGAAAGCCGCGACTATCTTGAACAGGCCACCGCCGCGGTACGTGAAGTGTTGACGGAACACAGCCTGGAGGCGATTTCAGACTGGGAAGAGTTGCGGGTCGAAGTACGCAAGGCCCTGCGGCGCTTCTTCAACCGGACCATCCAGCGACGACCGCTGATCGTGCCGATCATCATGGAGCTTTGACGATCCTTTTATCAAACCGTTGACTTTTAAAGGGATAAACCACATGACACTGCTTCAAGCCCTTTTTCTTGGGACACTGCAGGGGCTCACCGAATTTCTGCCTGTTTCATCATCGGGGCACCTGGCCATTGCCCAGCACTTCCTGCCCGGTTTTGAACAGCCCGGAGTCCTGTTCGACATCATGCTGCATATCGGCACCATGATCGCGGTCATTCTCTTCTTCTGGAACGACATCGAGATGCTGGTTCAATCCCCATTCCGCCGCAGCGGAGATTCAGGCGTGCATCGCAAGATTCTGCTCCTGCTGGTGGCCGGCTCGATCCCAACGGCCATCATCGGCCTCACATTCAAGGATTTCTTTCAAGGACTATTCGAAAATCTGACGGTGGTTTCCTCCATGCTGCTGGTGACCGGCACTCTTTTGTTCATCTCCGAACGGTTCCGCCGCGGCACCCGCAAGGAGAGTCAGTTGACGATTGCGGATGCCCTGGTGGCAGGCACCGCCCAGGCTATGGCGATCATCCCCGGCATCTCCCGCTCCGGCTCCACCATCGCCAGCCTGCTGCTCAAGGGGGTGGACGGCGAAACCGCAGCGCGCTTTTCATTTCTGCTGGCGCTGCCGGCTGTATTCGGTGCCGCCATCCTGTCGCTGGGAGATATCCGCCATGTCGCCACCGATCAGCTGCCCCTGTACCTTGCCGGCACTGCCGCCGCTTTTATCGCGGGCTATTTTTCCATTCGCTTTCTGCTGGCCATCATCCGGCGCCGGCGCCTGTTCGCCTTCGCCATCTACTGCTGGATGACAGGCGCCTTTTTCCTCAACTATTCACTCTGAATCGACGGATAAGGGATGAGTGACGAAACTTCGAAAACCCGCCGCGTGACCCTGCGCAAGGAGATTGCCGGCCTGATCTGGCTGGCTCTCGGCCTTTTTCTGCTGCTCTGCCAGGTGTCCTTCAATCAGGGCGACCCTTCCTGGAACACCAGCATCAGGCCCGATGAGATCAGCAATCTCGGCGGGGTGGTCGGCGCCTACCTTGCGGACATCCTGTTCCAGACCTTTGGGCTGCCCGCCCTGCTGCTGCCTCTCGCCTGCTTCCTGGTGGCCTGGCGTCTGCTGCGCATGCGCGAGGTGCGGTTTCGCCTGCAGCGCACCCTGGCCTTTTTCGCTCTGCTGCTGTCGCTGGCAGGGCTGCTGGCGCTGCGCTTCAAGGAGATCCCCCTGTTCGGTTCGACCCTTGATGAGGCGGGCGGGGCCGCGGGCCGGATACTGGTCTACTCCCTGTCAAGCCTGCTCAACATCACCGGCACCGCTATTGTGCTGAGTGTTTTCTTCCTCGTCTCCCTGATGCTTTCCACGCGTTTTTCCCTGGTCCTTTTCCTCTCCGATCGTCTTGACCGGCTCGGGCGGCGAATCGAACAACGCCGCGATCAGCGATCCGCCCGCAGGCAGCAGAAAGCCAAAGAGAAGGGGGAGCGGCTCGAGAAGGGCCCTGTCATCGCCCAGCCCGTACCGCACCCGAAGTCATCGGCGAACGATTCTTCGAAAAAGAAAAAAAAGAGAAAAAAAGACGACCCCGAGCTGCAGGAGCATTTTGAATTTCTTGAACCTTCCGGGACCTATCACCGCCCATCCCTGTCGCTGCTCGATCACGACGGCGGCCCTGCTCCTGAGGTAGATCGCGAATCGCTGATGGCCAACGCGCGCCTGCTGGAGAACAAGCTCAAGGACTTCGGCGTCGAAGGGGAAGTTGCTGAAGTCAAGCCGGGGCCCGTGGTCACCATGTACGAATTCGCACCGGCCCCCGGCGTCAAGGTCAACAAGATCGCCGGGCTCTCCGACGATCTCTCCATGGCGCTGCGTGCCATGTCGATCCGTATTGTCGCCCCCATTCCCGGCCGCGGCGTAGTGGGAATCGAGATCCCCAACCGCGAGCGTGAAACCGTATGGCTCAAGGACATCTTCGAGTCGGACGTCTTTCAGAAAGCGGGGGGGCGTCTGCCCATGGCCCTGGGGAAGGATATCTTCGGCGGCACGGTGGTCTCCGACCTGGCGAAAATGCCTCATCTGCTGGTGGCCGGCTCCACCGGCAGCGGCAAGTCGGTCTCCATCAACACCATGGTGCTCTCCCTGCTCTATCGCGCCACCCCGGAAGAGGTGCGCATCATCATGGTCGACCCCAAGATGCTCGAACTCTCCATTTACGAGGGGATTCCTCATCTGCTGCTGCCGGTGGTGACCAATCCCAAGAAGGCCGCTCTCGCCCTCAACTGGGCGGTGCGGGAGATGGAACGGCGCTATCGGCTGATGGCCGACAAAGGGGTCCGCAACATCGACGGCTACAACAAGAAACTGGCCCGCGAGGAGAAGGAACTCGCCGAACGGAAAACCCAGGCCAACGGCGAAGACGAAGCCGTCGATATGATGGAGAATGATCTGCCGGAGGTCGAACCGGTCGAGGGCGAAGAACTCGAACACGGCCACCTGCCCTACATCGTGGTCATTGTCGACGAGCTGGCCGACCTGATGATGGTGGCGGGGCGCGAGATCGAGGAAGCTATCGCGCGCCTGGCGCAGATGGCCCGCGCCGCCGGCATTCACCTGATTCTTGCCACCCAGCGGCCGTCCGTCGACGTCATCACCGGCCTGATCAAAGCCAACTTCCCGACCCGTATCTCGTTCAAGGTGTTCTCGCGCACCGACTCGCGCACTATCCTCGACTCCATGGGGGCCGAAACCCTGCTCGGCATGGGCGATATGCTCTTTCTCCCGCCCGGCACCGGAGCCCTGCAGAGGGTGCACGGCGCTTTTGTCAGCGAGATGGAGGTACAGCGCGTCGTTGAATTTCTCAAGAAACAGGGCGAGCCTGAATACGACAAATCGATTCTGGAAACGCCCGCCGGCGGTGAAGGCAACGGCGGCAGCGACGACGAGCAAGAGGACGAAAAGTGGGACGAAGCCCTCGCGCTGGTGGCCGACACCCGGCAGGCCTCCATCTCCATGCTGCAGCGCCGCCTGCGGGTCGGCTACAACCGCGCCGCACGCATGATCGAAAAAATGGAGCAGGAAGGTATCGTCGGGCCGTCGGACGGCACCAGCAAACCGCGCGAAGTCTTCCTCAACCGCATCGAACCGCGGTAAGAAAGGTCTTTGCTGCCGGCCGGCCTGCATCAGGAGGAGGTCAACCCACAGCCATGGCTCAATCGACAGCACATGAACGACAGGTTCTCGACCTGTGTCTGGCCTCCCTGCATGCCCTGCCGGACTGCCGGCCGGAATTCATTCCCGCGCCGGAACCTGAAGCCGGCGGCACGCTGGAGATGCATGGCTCATGGGGCTGCTGCCGCTACCGGATCGTTGCGGTGACCCGCATGACACCACAGGCAGCCGAACTGTCCGTTCACCGTCACCGGCTTGATCCGCCATCGATTCCCCCTCTGATTATGACGGATTACGTTTCTCCCGGCTGCGGCGAGACCCTGCGCCAGGAGGGAATCGAATACATCGACACCGCCGGCAACGCTTTTTTGCGCCAGCCCGGTCTACTGGTTGAAATCAGCGGTCGCAAAAAAGCCTCCCGCACCCCCAAGGCAGGGCGCGGCTTTCAGCCGACCGGCCTGCGCCTGATCCACCTGCTGCTGCGAAAGCCCGAGGCACTAAACTGGAGCTACCGGCGGCTCAGCAAGGAGGCCGGCCTCGCCCTCGGCGCCGTCGGGCCGGTGCTGAAAGAGCTTCAGCAGCGCGGTTTTGCCCAGACCGACGACAACGGACGGCTGCACCTGCGCAACCGCACCGAGCTTTTCCATCGCTGGGAGATCGGCTATCTCGAGCGGCTGCGCCCCAAGCTGCTGCTTGACACCTGCCGCCCCGCCGCAGACCTGGCGCTCACCGCCCTGCCTGACCTGATCGTCAAACAGGGGCTTCAGGGGCAACTGCAGGTCGGCGGTGAACTTGGAGCGGCGCTGGTGCTGCAGGGCACACGCCCTCAGCGGGCGACACTGCACATTCAGGACGATCCGCTCGCCCTGATGCTGCGCCTGCGGCTGATGCCGGATGCCGGCGGCAACATTTCTCTGCTGCGGACCCTTGATCCGCGCCGGGGCAAAGATCCGAACAATGCGCGCCTGACGCTGGCCGATCCGCTGCTGCTTCACGCCGAAACCACCGGCGGCGGCAACCACGCCGACGAGTTGGCGCAGCAGATTTATCAGCGCTACCTGGCGCGCCACCTGTCACCACGCTCAACACAACAATCTCAGGATGCCACCCATGAATCCGGATAAACTCAAAGAAATGCTGACCGACCTGCGTGACGGCCGACTCAGCGTCGAGCAAAGCATCGAGCGCCTGAAACATCTTCCCTTCGAGGATATCGGCATCGCCACGATCGATCATCACCGCAGCCTGCGCCAGGGCGCCGCCGAAGTCATCTTCGGTGAAGGAAAATCCGTTTCCCAGCTGATCAATATCGTCACCCGCATGCAGCGGAGCGACAGCAACATCCTGGTGACTCGCCTGAGCAGCGAAAAAGCGGAAGACCTTCTGGCCCTGTTTCCGGCCGGCGAATATGATGCCGACGGGCGCATATTCACCCTCCTGCAGGCTCCCATCGTCCCCCGCGGACGCGGCAGAATCGCCGTTGTCGCCGCCGGCACCTCCGACCTGCCGGTCGCGCGCGAAGCCACCGTCACCGCGCGAATGCTGGGGCACCAGGTTGAAGAGATCGTCGACGTGGGCGTCGCCGGGCTGCACCGGCTGCTGGCGCGCACCGAAAGCCTGCAGCGCGCCGCGGTGGTAATCGTGGTGGCGGGGATGGAAGGCGCGCTCCCCTCCGTGGTCGGGGGGCTGGTGTCGGCACCGGTCATCGCCGTACCCACCTCCATCGGCTACGGCGCCGCCTTCAACGGCATCGCCGCTCTGCTCGGCATGCTCAACTCCTGCGCATCCGGCCTGACGGTGGTCAATATCGACAACGGCTTCGGCGCCGCTTTCGCCGCCCATCGCATCAACCTGCAGGAGAATTCATGAAGACGCTGTTTCTCGACACCTTCAGCGGCATCTCCGGCGACATGATGCTGGGCCTCATGGTCGATCTCGGCGTCGATGAACTGGAACTCAAAAGCCTCCTGAAAAAACTGTCGCTGGCAGACTACGAGATCGAGTGGAAAAAAGAGAGCCGTTCAGGGATCGCCGGCAGCCGCTGTCTGATCCGTACAACGGCCGCCCAGCCCCACCGCAGCTGGCACGACATCGACGCCATGCTGGCCGCGGCCGACCTGCCTCACGCAGCAAAAGAGCTGGCGCGGCGCATTTTCCTGCGCATCGGGCACGCCGAGGCCCATATCCATGATACAACCCTCGACCGGGTTCACTTTCATGAAGTGGGAGCGGTGGATTCCATCCTCGATGTGGTCGGCGCCGCACTGGGCTGGCACCTGCTGGGGGAGCCGGAAGTGTTGTGCGCCCCCCTGCCGCTGACCCGCGGCTTCATCAGGTGCGCTCACGGCAACCTGCCTCTGCCGGCACCGGCGACCGCCGAGATTCTGGCCGGAAGCCCGGTCACCCACGATGACGCCGGACAGGAACTGGTGACGCCGACCGGTGCCGCAATTGCCGTGGAAATGGCCACCTTTTCCCCGCTGCCGGATATGACCCTGTCGCGCACCGGGTATGGCGTCGGCGGTCGCGACCTGCCCGATCGCCCCAACCTGCTGCGCGGATTCCTCGGGGACCGCAACTGTGAAAGCACTGCACAGCACGTTGAGGTTCTGGAAACGCACCTTGACGACGTCAACCCCGAATGGCTCGGCGCACTGATGGAAGATCTTCTGCATCAGGGCGCCCTCGATGTCGCCTATTCTCCGCTGCAGATGAAAAAAAACCGCCCCGGCATCAGGATCACCGTCCTGGCCCCGTTGGGACAGGGCGCAGAGTGCGCCCGCCGATTGCTGCATGAAAGCAGCGCCGCCGGGGTGCGCCGGCAGATCTGGGAGCGCTTCACCCTGGCGCGCGAGTCCCGCACGATCGACACCGAGCTGGGTGCGGCGCAGGTCAAGCTGCTGCGCGACGGCGGGAAACTGCTGCGCATCACGCCGGAGTTTGAAAGCTGCCGGACGCTGTCGCGAACCACCGGTCGCCCGCTGCCGGAAATCTATCGGCTGGTGGAGCGCGCCGCGGACGGCCTGTTTTCAGCTGAAAGGAACCAAGGGGCCACTCCGGGAGAGGTTCAATGAAACGTTTCATTCTGCTGCTGGCGACCAACGGCGGCCTCGGTTATTTTCCGCGCGCGCCGGGCACCGTCGGTACCCTGGCCGGGATTCCCGTTTATGCCCTGCTCTCGCGTCTGTCCACCCCTCTTTACCTGCTGACGTGGCTGGCGCTGGTGGCGCTGGCCTGCTGGGCAGCAACCCATGCGGGGCGTATTTTCGGCGTGATCGATGATCGCCGCATTGTCATCGATGAACTTGTCGGTTATCTTGTGGCGGTGGCCCTTGTGCCCTTTTCCTGGACTGCGGC
>JAXHUR010000002.1:8676-64203 GCA_034189505.1 Thermodesulfobacteriota bacterium
CAGAACAGCTGCCGCCTTCTTTTCTTTCCCGGCGTGCCCGCCGAGCTGGAAGCGATGCTGGAATGCCATCTGCCTCCCCTGTTCGACGAATGGTTCGGCGACCGCCCCCCCATGGGGGAAAGGGTTCTCAAGGTCTTCGGCCTCTCGGAGCCGAAAACCGAAAGCATGATCGAATCCCAGCCTCTACCCGAGGGAGTTACGATTGCCTTCGGCGTCGACCACCCCTTTGTTCACCTCAAGCTGCGCGCTGCAGGGGATGACTGGGAAGAACGGCTCGATCAGGCTGAAGTGTCGATACGCAAAAAGCTGGGCGACTTCATTGTGGCAAGAGAACGGGAAACGCTGGCACAGAATGTGGCCGCAATGATGAAACAGAGCGGCCTCACCCTGGCGCTGGCCGAATCCTGTACCGGCGGGATGGTGGCCGAGTGGCTCACGGCCATTCCGGGCGCCTCGAGCTTCCTCGACCGTGCCGCCGTCACCTACTCCAACCAGGCCAAAAACGACTGGCTGGGAGTTTCAAAGCGGATCCTGCATGAATACGGCGCGGTCAGCGAATTCTGCGCCCGCGCCATGGCGACTGGTCTGCGGCAGGCCACCCGCACGGACATCACCCTGGCCATCACCGGCATCGCCGGCCCTGACGGCGGCACCGATGACAAACCCGTCGGCACGGTCTTCATCGCCCTGTCGGCAGGCGACGCTGAACAGGCCAAACGCTACACCTTCGGCGGAACCCGCGATCAGGTCCGGCGCGCCAGCGCCTGCATGGCTCTTGAGTGGCTGCGCCGCTACCTGATCGAACATCAGAGACGATGAATATGGCTCTCTCATCTTAATAACCTAAAACCGCCGTCCTCCCTGAGGGCTCGGCGGAAGCGGTACTTCGCAGATCAGTCTTCATCCATTCCATGGAGATCAGACCCATGGCCGGCTTGCTCAACAGAAAAAACGTCAGCGGCATAGGTACTGCCGCAGCGGTAGCCCTCATTTTACTGTTGTGCGCCTTTTATGACGTCACCCATGATGGCGGATTTCTGCTGAGTGCGGCGCTTGGCACCCTCCTTCTGATCAATCTCCGGCAGACAAAACACCTCCAGGCCCAGACGGGAAAACTGCAGAAAGAACAAAAGGATCTGCAGCGGCAGACAGAAACGGCACAGAAGCGTTTTCAGCACATCTTCGACCATGCCGGTGATGCCCTGTTTTTCATCGACCCCACCAACGGCAGCCTTCTACAGGTCAACCCCCAGGGGGAAAGGATGCTGGGCTACAGCCAGGAGGAGATTCGCAGGCAGTCCCTTTCGGTCCTTTTTCCCGGTCGCCAGATGCGTCGCTACCTGCGACTGGTGCGCCGCGTCATGCGTGACGGCTACGGCGAGGAACAGGCATTGCAGCTGCGGCGCAAGGACGGTGAAAAACTGATCGGAGCGGTGCATGCCCGCCTCGGCCAACTGGGTGAGCATCAGATCGTGCACGGCGTCATCCGCGATGTCACCCGCTTTCGGCAGGCGGAAAACGCGCTGCGCCGCAGAAATCGCGAACTGGTACTGCTCAATGAAATCGCCCGCAACATCGCTGGACGCAGCGGCCTCGACGAGCTGCTGCAGACCATTCTGGAGGACGTCATTGCCGTCTTTGAGGCGCATGGCGGCGGCATCTTCCTGGTGCGCAACGAAGGCACCACTTTACAGCTGGCTGTTCATCGCAATATCAGCTCAGATGTTCTGACCGATATCCGCAACGTACCGCCGGGGCTCGGCCTGGCCGGCCGGGCGGCGGCCAGCGGACACCCGCAGGGTTCCGCCGACGTCCAGACCGATCTGCGCCTGCGCAGCCACGCCATCCGCAATGCCGGCTGGCGCGGCTTTCAGGCCATTCCGTTGACGGCTCAGGAACAGACCGTGGGCGTCCTGTTCTTATTCAACTATGATCGACGTGTTCTCAATCGCGATGAACGCAGTCTGCTGATGGCCATCGGCCACCAGGTCGGCACGGCCATTCAGGGCGCCGAGCTTTTCGAAGCCCTCAAATGGCAGAACCGGCTGACCAAAGCGAGCAACCGTGAACTGGAGCGCTCACGCGGCAAGCTGCGCGACAATCTGGCCCGGGTTCAGGACCACAACCGGGAGCTTAAACGCCTGGAGCGGATGAAAAGCAACTTCATGGCGCTGGCGTCCCACGAGCTGCGCACCCCGCTGACCTGCGTGATTTCAGGCACCCAGTTTCTGCGCGAAAACCTCGCCGGCCGCCTGCCGTCCGACGAGGTACAGCTCTTCGACGCCGTCCTGCGGGGAGCACAACGCCTCGATACCATTGTGCGCGACATGCTGGAAGCCGCCCGCCTGGAAACCAACTCTCTTTACCTGGCTCGCGAAAAGGTGGATCTGGCCGTTCTGCTGCGCAACCTGGGTGAAGAATTCAGCTCTGTCCTTTCTAAACGGCAGCTCTCCTTCGATCTGCAGGCCCCGTCTCACCCTCTTGAACTTACAGGCGACGCATTCCATCTCAAACGAACCCTGAGCCGCCTGATGGAAAATGCCGTCAAATACACGCCTTCGGGCGGTGAGATTGCCGTGCACAGCCGTTTGCGCTGCTTTGCCGAGATCCAGGCCGAAAGGTCGACCCTGGCGCCCTTCTCTCCCAACTTCTTCCGCAACACCATCGGAGGCCCCCTGGTACAGATTACGGTGCGCGACACCGGCATCGGAATCCAGCCGGGAGAGCATCTGCGCGTGTTCGACAAGTTTTATGAAATCGGGGAGATCGACGCCCATTCCACATCCAGCACCCGCTTCGGCGGCAAAGGGGTCGGCCTTGGCCTGACGCTGGTCAAGGGGATGGTTGAGGCCCATGGCGGCATGGTATGGCTGGAAAGCTGCACCGACCAGCAGCCCGGCAGCGCATTTCACCTCCTCCTGCCTGTCAGTCTTGATTCTGTGCGGGAAGCAGCCTATGGCTGAAATCCGTGCCTTTATCGCCGTCCCTCTTTCTGAGAAAAACCTGGCGGCGGTCTCCGACCTGCGCCGCCGAATTGAATCCCGCTACCCGCAAATGCGCTGGGTACGCACCGACCAGATCCATCTGACCCTGCGCTTTTTCGCCGCGCTGCCGGAAGAAGACCTTGATCGAATTCACAGATCCATGCTATCGGTAGGAGATTTACATGCCCCGTTCAGCGTGACGATTCGGGGGCTGGGCGGCTTTCCGCGACTGAATCGACCTCGCGTACTCTGGCTGGGGCTCGAACCGGCGGCGCCTCTCGCTGCACTTTATCGCAGGCTGGTGGACGCCCTTCGGCTGGAGGGCTTCGCGCCGGAAGAGCGACCGTTCAAACCCCATGTCACTCTCGCTCGCGCCCGGCAGCGGAGCGGGGAAGAGATCAAACCGCCGGCCTGGGGGTACAGCTGGTGCGGCGGCTCGCTGGACGTCAACGAGATGATTCTCTACCGCAGTCGCCTGAGCCCGCAAGGTGCTGTTCACACCCCTCTGTACCGGGTCGGCCTGAACGGCACTTCATCGAAAAAAGAACATCACCCATAAACAGCTATGAACCTGGAGGTTTTCCAATATGGCCGACGACAACCGCAACCGTGCCATTGACCTGGCCATCGGTCAGATCGAAAAACAATTCGGCAAAGGCAGCATCATGCGCCTCGGCGAAGATGTCGCTCTGCCCGGCGTCGAAGCAATCCCCACCGGAGCCCTCTCTCTCGATATCGCCCTGGGAGTGGGCGGCGTGCCGCGCGGGCGGGTTATCGAGATCTACGGCCCGGAATCATCGGGCAAAACCACCCTGGCGCTGCACATTGTCGCCGAGGCCCAGAAAAAAGGGGGAATCGCCGCCTTCGTCGATGCCGAGCACGCTCTCGACATCCAGTATGCGAAAAAGCTCGGGGTCAAGACCGACGATATTCTCGTGTCCCAGCCCGATACCGGCGAGCAGGCGCTGGAGATCGCCGAAGTGATGGTCCGCAGCGGCGCTATCGACATCCTGGTGGTCGACTCGGTAGCGGCGCTGACTCCGCGTGCCGAAATCGAGGGGGAGATGGGAGATTCCCATGTCGGCCTGCAGGCGCGCCTCATGTCGCAGGCCCTGCGCAAACTCACCGGCACGATCAGCAAATCGAAGACCTGCGTTATCTTCATCAACCAGATCCGCATGAAGATCGGCGTCATGTTCGGCAACCCCGAAACGACTACCGGCGGCAACGCGCTCAAGTTCTACTCCTCGGTGCGCCTCGACATCCGCCGCATCGCGGCCCTGAAGCAGGGGCAGGAATCCATCGGCAACCGGACCCGCGTCAAAGTGGTGAAAAACAAGGTGGCCCCGCCTTTCAAGGAGGCCGAGTTCGATATCATGTACGGCACCGGCATCAGCCGCGAAGGGGATCTCATCGACCTGGGCGCCAATGTCGATATCGTCGAAAAAAGCGGCTCCTGGTATTCGTTCGCCGGCGAGCGTATCGGACAGGGCCGTGAAAACGCCAAAACATTTCTACGTGAACACCCGGACGTGGCCCAGGCCATCGAAGACCGTCTGCGTGAGCACTTCGGGCTGAACCCTCCCGCGGAAAAACCTGAGGAATAACCGCCATGGACCTCAACGAAGTCCTGAAACTGGGATTGCGCGCGCGCGCCTCGGACATTCACATCAAGGCGGGGCTGCCCCCCGTCTACCGCATCGACGGCGCGCTCAAGCCGCTGCCCAACGCGCCGCGCATGATCTCCGAGCAGATCGCCAAGATGGCCGACGGAGTGATGAACGCATCTCAGAAGGCACATTTCGAAGAGGTGTATGAGGTTGACCTGGCCTACGGCGTACCGGGACTGGGCCGCTTCCGCGTCAACGTGTTCCGGCAGCGCGGCTCCGTTTCCATGGTGTTTCGCGTGATCCCCTTCAAGGTACAGAATCTCGATGAGCTGCAGCTGCCCGGCGTACTCAAGAAGATCGGTGAGGAGCAGCGCGGCCTGGTGCTGGTCACCGGCGCCACCGGTTCGGGGAAATCGACCACCCTGGCGGCGATGATCGACTACATCAACGGCACTCGCACCAGCCATATCGTCACCATCGAAGATCCGATCGAATACCTGCATCGCGACAAGCGCAGCATCGTCAATCAGCGTGAAGTCGGCTTCGACACCGAAAGTTTCGATGTAGCGTTGAAAAGTGCCCTGCGTCAGGACCCCGACGTTATCCTGGTGGGGGAGATGCGCGACTACGAAACGATCGAAACCGCGCTGACTGCAGCGGAGACCGGCCACCTGGTCCTCTCCACCCTGCACACCATCGATGCCCCGGAAACCATCAACCGCATCGTGTCGGTGTTCCCCCCGTATCAACAACGTCAGATCCGCATTCAGCTGGCCAGCGTTCTCAAGGGCGTTGTTTCGCAGCGGCTGGTGCCGCGCGCCGACGGCAAGGGGCGCGTACCTGCGGTTGAAGTTCTGGTCAGCACGGCACGCACCCGCGAACTGATGGAGGACAAGGATAAGACCCGCCTGCTGCGCGATGCCATCCAGCAGGGCTTTGTCTCCTACGGCATGCAGACCTTCGATCAATCATTGATGGCGCTGCTCAAGAAAAAGCTCATCACCTTTGACGAAGCGCTGCGCCAGTCCTCCAACCCGGACGATTTCAAACTCAAGATGTCGGGAATATCTTCCACTTCGGATCTGAGCTGGGACGATTTCGAAAAAGAGGACGACACCGACGAAAGCGACGCCTCTGGAGAAAATGGAGAAGACCCGCAAATCGAAAGATTCTGACCCCATGGCGGCAGCCCTGCGGCTGCTGGAAAGACGCGACCGCTCCACGGCGGAGTTGACACGCGACCTGCACAATCGCGGCTACGATGAAGAGCGCACCGCCGCCGTCATTGAGCGCTGCCGCGAGCTGGGCTATCTCAACGACCGCCGCTTTGCCGAAGAGCGCGCCCGCGCCATGCTGCGCGACGGCCGCGGGGTCGGGCGCCGGATCGAACTTGATCTGCAGCGCCGGGGAATCGGGGCGGGAAAGGCGCGTGACGCCATCGACAAGGCACAGCGCGAGCATCCCCCCGAACAGGTCGCACGCGATCTGCTGGCACGTCGTTTCCCCGGGTTTGTCTACAACCAGACAAACGACCGCGAAAAACGACGCGTCATGGCTTTTTTCCAGCGGCGCGGCTTTTCATTGGACCTGATTCTCGCTATTCTCAGAGAAACGGCTGAAACATCGCCGTGAGTTCCAGCCCTTGACAGAAACTTCTCTCCGCCTTTAAGCGGGGAACAGGCATAGAGATTCGATAAATACACAAGAAAGGCACATACGAACCGACATGATGACCGGCAACGACATTCGCGCACGTTTTCTAAAATTCTTCGAGGACCGCGGCCACACGGTGGTGCCCTCATCCTCGCTGGTTCCGCACAACGACCCCACCCTGCTGTTCACCAATGCGGGGATGAACCAGTTCAAGGACTGCTTTCTGGGCCGCGAAAAGCGCCCCTATGTACGGGCTGCGTCCAGCCAGAAGTGCGTTCGCGCCGGCGGCAAGCACAACGACCTGGAGAACGTCGGCCGTACCGCCCGCCATCACACCTTCTTCGAGATGCTCGGCAACTTCTCCTTCGGCGATTACTTCAAGAAAGAAGCCATCGCCTTCGCCTGGGAGTTTCTCACCAAAGACCTGAATCTCGACAAGGACAAGCTCTACGTCACGGTCTTCACCGAAGACGATGAAGCCGCCGACATCTGGCACCAGCAGGAAGGGGTGCCGCGCGAGCGAATCTTCCGCTTCGGGGAGAAGGACAACTTCTGGTCCATGGGCGATACGGGCCCCTGCGGTCCCTGCAGCGAAATCTTCTGGGACAACGGCCCGGAAGTGGGCTGCGGCAGCCCCGATTGCGCGGTGGGGTGCGACTGTGACCGCTACATGGAGATCTGGAACAACGTCTTTATGCAGTTCGACCGCGACGCCGGCGGCACTCTGACTCCCCTGCCCAAGCCTTCGGTGGACACCGGCATGGGGCTCGAACGCATCGCCACCGTTCTGCAGGGGGTCAAATCCAACTACGACACCGACCTGCTGCGCGGCATCATCGATTTTGTAGCCGACCTGGCCGGCAAGCGCTACGGCGACGACAACGACAGCGACGTCTCCATGCGCGTCATCGCCGACCATGCTCGCGCCACCGTCTTTCTCATCGGCGACGGGGTGCTGCCCTCCAACGAAGGGCGCGGCTACGTCCTGCGCCGCATCATGCGCCGCGCCGCCCGCCACGCCAGGATGCTCGGTTTCGAGGCGCCAATGCTCTACAAAGCCGGCGGACGCGTCATCGAAATGATGCACGAGGCGTATCCGGAGCTTGAAGAGCGTACCGAGTACATCGCCAAAGTGACCCGCAATGAAGAAGAGCGCTTCATTCAGACTCTGGGCAACGGCCTGCGCATCCTGCAGGAGGAAGTTGAGCGGCTGCGCCGGCAGGGGGAAAAACAGATCCCCGGCGAAGTCGTGTTCCGCCTGTACGATACGTTCGGCTTTCCGGTCGACCTCACCGCCGACATCGTCGAGGCCGAAGGATTTACCCTGGATGAAGCCGGGTTCGAAACCTGCATGGAAGAGCAGCGCCGCAAGGCCCGCGAGCACTGGAAAGGCTCGGGCGAACAGACGGTGGAAGCGGTGTGGCGCGAAATGGTGGAAAGCGGCATTCGCAGTGAATTCTGCGGCTACGGCAGCCTGGAGGGCTTCGGCAAGGTCCAGGCCATTATCAAAGATGGTGAAAGGGTCAATGAAGCCCGGGCCGGAGAGCAGGTGCAGATCGTCTGCTCGCAGACCCCTTTCTACGGTGAATCGGGCGGGCAGGCCGGTGACAGGGGTGAAATGACGGCCGATGAGACCCGTATATGCATCGAGGGGGCGCAGAAACCGCTGCCGGAGCTCATCGTACACCAGGGCGAAATCACCGCGGGCCTGCTGCGCGAAGGCGACACGGTTGAAATGAAGGTGGACGGCGCTGCGCGTGCTGCAACGGCCCGCAATCACACCGCAACCCATATCCTGCAGGCCGTGCTGATCGATATTCTCGGCGACCATGTCAAGCAGGCGGGCTCGCTGGTCACCCCGGAACGGCTGCGCTTCGATTTCACGCATTTCTCCGCCATGAGCGAAGAAGAAATCATCCGCGTGGAGCAGGAGGTCAACCGCCGAATCCGCGAAAACGAAGCGGTCGCCAGCGAGGAGATGGAAGCGGAGCAGGCCATCAAGGCCGGCGCTACGGCCCTGTTCGGCGAGAAATACGGCGACCGGGTCAGGGTCGTTTCCGTTGGAGACTTCAGCATGGAGCTGTGCGGCGGCACCCACACACGCGCCGCCGGCGACATCGGCCTGTTCAAGATCCTGCAGGAGACCGGCATCGCCGCCGGCGTGCGGCGCATCGAGGCCGTCACCGGCGAAAAGGCGGTGGAGATCGTGCAGCAGCAGCAGGAGGCGATCGAGCGCGTGGCGGCATTGATCAAAAGTGATCCGCGCCAGCTGGAGAACCGCCTGCAGAAAATGATCGAACGCCAGAAGGAGTTGGAACGTGAACTCGAATCGCTGCGCGACAAGCTCAACGCTGAACGCTCCGGCGAGCTTCTTTCCAATGTGCGTGAGGTTTCGGGGGTTCGCTATCTCGCCACCCGCGTGGAGGGGGTCAACGGCAAGGGGCTACGCGAATTTTCCGACCAGGTGCGGAACAAGCTCGGCTCCGGCGTCACGATTCTGGGCTGCGAGAGCGGCGGCAAAGCCAACCTGCTGGTGGCGGTCAGCAAGGATCTGACCGACCGCCTGCAGGCCGGCCGCCTGATCAAGGAGCTGGCGGCCATGGTCGGCGGCGGCGGAGGTGGGCGCCCCGATCTTGCCCAGGCCGGCGGAAATCGCCCTGAAAAGCTGGAAGAAGCCCTCGCGGCGGCTGAAGAGATCATTGCCCAACAACTTTCCTGAGAGTGAAAGGAAACATCGCATGCAGGGAACTACGGTCAAAGCTGCCGAGCAGGCGGAATACACGCACCCGAAGCACAAGGACTATCATCTGCGTGATCTCGTTACCGCCGCGGTCAATCCGGACCTCTCCGTTCACCTCGGCAGGCTTGAGCCGGGGGGGGAAATCTACGTCCATACCCATGACGCCCAGACCGAAATCTTTCATATTCTCTCCGGACAGGCGGTCTGCACCATGGGGGAGAAAAAAATCGAGTACGGACCCGGCACCTGCGGCACCGCCCCGCCGGGGATCCTCCATGGCCTTAAAAACGAGGGACGGGAGCCGGTTGTTCTCATGGCCATGTTCACGCCGCCCTTGAAATAAACGTGGGAGACACAGCGTAGCGATGGACCTCGAATCGAGCTTGAACACAGCACAGCATACTCTCCTGTTGGTCGATGACGAGCCGATCATACGCGATCTCTGCGCCAAGGTACTCAGGGGATACCGCATCGTCGAAGCCGGCTCCGGGGAACAGGCGCTCGACATTCTTGATTCCACCCCGGTTGATGTCGTGCTGACCGATGTCATGATGCCGCGCATGAGCGGGCTTGAACTCCTTCACCGGATCAAGGAGCGGCAGCCCACTCAACCGGTCGTTGTCATGACCGGTTACGCCGACAAAGACGTCATCCTGAAGGCTCTCAAGGCCGACGCCGACGACTTCATCACCAAACCGATCAATCTGCTGCAGCTGCGTACCACCGTCGAAAAGGTCATCGAGCGCAAGGCGATGAAGGAGGAGCTGGTCGACCTCCAGCGCATGGACCGGCTCAAGACAGAATTTCTCGGCCTGATTTCCCACAAGCTCAAAACACCGACGACCGCTATCTCCCTCTTTATTCAGAATCTGGCCCACGGCATTGGAGACACAAAAGATCCCGCCTTTCAACGAACATTGAGAATGATCCTGGAGGAATCCGCCTACCTGGAGGATCTCATTCAGGATCTGCTTTCTTTCAGCAACATCATCTTAAAAGAAAACTCCCCTCAAGCCGGTGATATCGCCCTTGATGAACTGGCGCGTGCGCTGGTGACGGAATTGATGCCGCGCGCCCGTGAGCGCAATATCACCATCGAGGCCGATTTCCCGGCAGGTTTTCCCACCGTGCGCGCCGACCGCGAGCACATGCGTTTCGTCCTGCACGCCCTGCTCGACAATGCCATCAAATTTTCCAGCGAAAATGGACATGTCAGCATTCGTGCGGATCAGAATCAGCATCAGCTGCGCATTCAGATCCGAGACGATGGCATCGGCATGGCGCGCGAGGAAATCCCCAAGGTGTTCGAGAAATTCTACCAGGTCGACCCGCAGCGGACCGGGCAGGTTCGCGGTTTCGGCCTGGGACTTTATTACGCGCGCCGCTTCGTGCACCGGCTGGGCGGCAACCTCTCTCTGGAAAGCGAGCCCGGACAGGGAACCACCGCATCGATCACCCTGCCGCTCTGATCGCTCGCGTCACTTCACAATCCGGCATTTTTCTTTGTCTTATCGCGGCGCTGTGTTATATTCACGGTATTTTTCTGCGGCCTGGCCGCATTTTTTGATGGGAGCTTCCTATGTTTCACGCAACCACCATCCTCTGCGTTCGTAAAAACAATTCAGTGGCCATGGCCGGCGACGGTCAGGTCAGTCTGGGCAATACCGTCATGAAGCACTCCGCCCGCAAAGTCCGTACGATGAATGACGGCAAAATCCTGGCCGGATTTGCCGGCAGCGCCGCGGATGCTTTCACCCTGTTTGAAAAATTCGAAGGCAAGCTGCAGGAAGCGGGCGGCAACCTGACCCGCGCCGCCGTGGCTCTGGCCAAGGACTGGCGCACTGACCGAGTGCTGCGTCGCCTGGAAGCGCTGCTGCTGGTCGCCGACAAGGAGAGCATGCTGGTGCTGTCCGGCACTGGCGATGTGATCGAGCCCGATGACGGCATTGCCGCCATCGGTTCGGGTGGATCCTATGCCCTGGCAGCGGCCCGGGCGCTGGTACACAACACTGACATGAATGCCGCCGACATCGCCGAGAAAGCCATGAAGATCGCGGCTGACATCTGCATTTACACTAACGATCAGATCAAGCTGGAGACCCTGTCGTGAATAATTTTACCCCGAGAGAGATCGTTTCCGAACTCGACCGCTATATCGTCGGCCAGCAGGCTGCCAAACGCGCAGTTGCGATCGCCCTGCGCAACCGCTGGCGCCGCCAGCAGGTCGATCCCGACCTGCGCGACGAGATCGCACCGAAGAACATCATCATGATCGGCCCCACCGGTGTCGGCAAAACCGAAATCGCCCGCCGCCTGGCCAAGCTGGCCCAGGCCCCCTTCATCAAGGTGGAGGCCAGCAAATTTACCGAAGTCGGCTATGTCGGGCGCGATGTGGAGAGCATGGTGCGCGACCTGGTGGAACTGGCCGTCATCATGGTGCGCGAGGAAGAAGCCGAAAGCGTGCGCCTCAAGGCCGAGGACCTGGCGGAAGACAAGCTCCTTGACCTGCTTCTCCCCGGAGAAGGGAGTTCGGTGCGCGCCGCCGACGAAGGCGGTGAAAGCAAACAGAGTACCCGCGACAAAATGCGCCGCCTGCTGCGCATGGGCGAGCTTGACGACCGCATGGTCGAAGTCGAGGCCGAAGTCTCCAAGGCCCCGTCCATGGAGGTGTTCACTCCGCAGGGAATGGAGGAAATGGGCTCCAGCTTCAAGGAGATGTTCGGCAACCTGTTTCCCAAGAAGACCAAGCGCCGCCGGGTCAAAGTGCGTGAAGCGCGTGAGATCCTCATTGAAAGCGAAGCCGAACGCCTGGTCGACATGGACAAGGTCAAGACCCTCGCCAAGGAGCGGGTCGAGCAAAGCGGCATCATTTTCATCGATGAGATCGACAAGGTGGCCAGCTCCGAGCATGGGCGCGGTCCCGACGTCTCGCGCGAAGGCGTGCAGCGCGACATCCTGCCCATCGTTGAAGGCAGTACAGTCAACACCAAGTACGGGCCGGTCAAGACCGACCACATCCTGTTCGTTGCCGCCGGTGCCTTCCACATGAGCAAGCCCTCAGACCTGATTCCTGAGCTGCAGGGGCGCTTTCCGATCCGGGTGGAACTCGACAGCCTCGGCGAAGCTGAATTTGTGCGCATTCTCACCGAGCCGAAAAACGCCCTGACGCGGCAGTATTCCGCCCTGCTGGAAACGGAAGGGATCGAGCTGGTGTTCCAGACCGACTCTATCCATGAAATTGCCCGGACAGCCCAGGTCGTCAACGAGCGAACCGAAAACATCGGAGCCCGGCGCCTGCACACTATCGTCGAAAAGATGCTCGACGATCTGAGCTTCCGTGCACCGGAGTTGACCGAAAAGCGTATCGAGATCAATGCCGATTACGTGAAAGAAAAACTGGCCGATATCGTCAAGGACGAAGATCTTTCGCGGTATATTCTTTAGGGTGGTTGGCCACTAAGACACGAAGAGCACCAAGAAAAAAAGCACCCTGAAACTCCTCCCCCCAGCGGGGGGAGGCTGGGAGGGGGGAGGCTGGGAGGGGGGAGGCTGGGAGGGGGGAGCGGGCAGCAGGGAAGAGACTGCCTCCACCCTAACCCTCCCCCGCTGGGGGAGGGGACAATTACTGTGTATAGTTTTTCTTCGTATCTTAGCGTCTTGGTGGCTATAAAAAAACAGGGGTTTTTATGCAGGAACTTATCGCGAAGGCCAATGTGCTGCTGGAGGCGCTGCCCTGGATCAAGCGCTTCTACGGCGCCACCATCGTCATCAAGTACGGCGGCAACGCCATGGTGGAGGAGAAGCTCAAGGAGAGCTTCGCCAAGGACATCATTCTGATGAAATACATCGGCCTCAATCCGGTGGTGGTGCATGGCGGAGGGCCGCAGATCGGCCGCATGCTCAAGGCGATCGGCAAGGATTCCCATTTCGTTCAGGGGATGCGCGTCACCGACCGCGAAACCATGGACATTGTCGAAATGGTGCTCGGCGGGCAGGTCAACAAGGAGATCGTCAACAACATCAACCGCCACGGCGGCAGGGCGGTGGGACTCACCGGCAAGGACGGCAACCTGATCGTAGCGCGCAAGATGGAGATGACCCAGGTCAACCCCGACACCCTGACTCCTGAAATCATCGACATCGGCCATGTGGGTGAAGTCGAGACGGTCAATCCGGATATTATCGATTCACTGGAGCAAAGCAATTTCATCCCGGTGATCGCACCTATCGGGGTCGGCCTCAACGGGGAAACATACAATATCAACGCCGACCTGGTGGCCGGCCGCATCGCCGGCGCCCTGCGGGCGGAAAAGCTGATTCTTCTCACCGATGTGGAAGGGGTCAAGGGCAAGGACGAAAAGCTGATCTCCACCATCGACCTCGACCGGGTGCCGGACCTGATCAATGACGGCACCATCACCGGCGGCATGATTCCCAAGGTCAACTGCTGCGTCGATGCCGTGAGCGAGGGCGTGCACAAGGCGCACATCATCGACGGACGCATGGTTCATGCCTGCCTGTTGGAGATTTTTACCGACAAGGGTGTGGGCACCGCCGTCGCCCGCTTTGACTGAGATACAACCTGACGTCACTCAGATTTTCAACACCTCTCGTTGACAGGATTTTCAGCATGAGTGTTTCTTCCGAATGGATTGCACGTGGCGAAAGCCACATCGCCGCAACCTACGCCCGCTATCCCCTGGTGGTACAACGCGGTGAAGGGTGCCGCCTGTGGGACGTGGACGGCAAAAGCTATCTCGACTTTCTTGCCGGGGTCGCGGTCAACAATCTTGGACATTGCCATCCGCGCGTCGTCGCCGCCTTGCAGAAGCAGGCCGCCGAGCTGCTGCACGTTTCCAACTTTTTTCATATTCCGCAGCAGATTGAGCTGGCCGAGCTGCTGTGCAGCAACAGCTTCGGCGATCGCGTGTTCTTCTGCAATTCGGGCGCCGAGGCCAATGAGGCGGCCATGAAGCTGGTGCGCAAATACAGTCAGCAGGTACACGGCAACGAGCGCTTTGAGGTCATTACCGCTCTGGCCTCCTTCCACGGCCGCACCCTCGGCACCATCAGCGCCACCGGGCAGGACAAGGTGCGCGTCGGATTCGAACCGGTTGTCCCCGGTTTCCGCTACGTTCCATTCGGCGACATCGGCGCTATGCGCGCCGCACTGAACGAGCACACCTGCGCCGTCATGCTGGAACCGGTGCAGGGTGAAGGCGGGGTCAATCTTCCCCCCGAGGGCTACCTGCGCGATGTGCGCGCCCTGTGCGACGAACATGACATGCTGCTGATATTCGACGAAGTGCAGGTTGGCTGCGGCCGCACCGGCACCCTGTTCGCCTACCAGCACGACGGCGTTGAACCGGACATCATGACCCTGGCCAAGGCGTTGGCCGGCGGCCCCCCGATCGGTGCCGCCATCTTCCGGGAGAAATACGCCGAAATTCTCGGACCCGGCAGCCATGGGTCAACCTTCGGCGGCAATCCGCTGATCAGTGCCGCAGGTGTTGCCGCTCTTAAAACCCTTCTGGAAGACGGCGTTCTCGAAAACTGCCGCGCCATGGGCGACTATCTCAGAAAAAGGCTGGAAGAGCTGCGCCAGCGCTACTCCTTCGTCACCGAAGTGCGCGGGCGCGGCCTGATCCTGGGAATGGAGCTGTCCATCGAGGGGGCCGAGATCGTCAAGAAGTGCCTGGCCAAGGGGCTGCTGATCAACTGCACCGTCGGCAAAGTGCTGCGCTTTCTGCCGCCGCTGATTGTGACGAAGGATGAAATCGACGAAGCCATGGGCATCCTTGACAGCGTTCTGCAGGAATACAAATAATAAAAGCTTTCACCACAGAGATCACAGAGGACACAGAGAAGGTTCTGAGAAAAAGAATTTTTTTATTATTTTTACTCAGCGCTCTCTATGTTTCAGTGTTTAGTTTTTTTAATCTCATTTAAAAAGACATATAAAACACAGGAAACACAGAGTTTTCAAGCGTTTTTGATTTTCTCCGATTTTGCTCTGTGTCCTCCGTGCTCTCTGTGGTTCAAAATGTCTTTTAGGAGATTTCATCGTGAATAAAGACTTTCTCTGCCTCACCGACTGGAGCCGGGACGAACTGGAGCAGATCTTCGATCTGACCCGCGAACTCAAGGACAAGCAGAAGCGCGGCGAAGCGCATCACCTGCTCAAGGGCAAGACCCTGGCCATGATCTTTGAGAAAAGCTCCACCCGCACCCGCGTCTCCTTCGAAGTCGGCATGTTTCAGCTTGGCGGACATGCATTGTTCCTATCCTCCAGCAACACTCAGATGGGGCGGGGCGAGCCGATCAAGGATACTGCCCGTGTCATGTCGCGCTACGTCGACGGCATCATGATCCGCACCTTTTCCCAGGCGGCAGTGGAGGAACTGGCCCGCTGCTCCGATATCCCGGTCATCAACGGCCTGACCGATGCCTATCACCCCTGCCAGGTAATGGCGGACCTGTTTACCGTCAGCGAACACCGCGACAACTGGCGCGGCCTGACTTACTGCTGGATCGGCGACGGCAACAACATGGCGCATTCGTGGATCAATGCTGCGGCGGTATTCGGATTCGAACTGCGCGTCGCAACACCGCATGGTTATGCACCTGACGCACAGATCATAGAACGCGCCCGTAAAATGGGGGCCCGCATCACCCTGACCCAGCGGCCGGTCGAGGCAGCTGAAGGTGCCCACATCCTCAACACCGATGTGTGGGCCAGCATGGGCCAGGAGAGCGAGCAGCGCGAGCGTGCCGAAGCTTTCCGTGACTTCCAGATCAACCAGGCGCTGCTCGACTACGCGGCACCCGACTCCCTGGTCATGCACTGCCTGCCGGCTCACCGCGACGAGGAGATCACCGATGAGGTGATGGAAGGCCCGCATTCGATCATCTTCGATGAGGCGGAGAACCGTCTCCATGTGCAGAAAGCGATCATGGCAACCCTGATGGGTTGATCCTCTTTCGAGCTGCAGGACCGCCGCATCCCCGGATGCGCAAGAATAAGCGAGATCCCGTGTCGACTCCAATCACCACCATCATTTGCCCCCAGTGCGGCTTCAGCCGCCGGGTGCCCGCCGAACGACTTCCCCGGGGTGCGGCGCGCGCGACCTGCCCCCGCTGCCACGAGAATTTTACCTGGCCGGGTTTGATGAACACGGAAAGGGATATGCAGGATGCGCAGAACTCAGCAGAGCCGCCTTCATCACAGCAAATCCGCGAGGCGGTCGATTGTGCCCATCACCAGGTGTCGACGCAGAAGGCCGGCTTCTGGCTGCGGACCGTGGCCGCACTGATCGACACGTTTCTGATCAGTCTCGCCCAGGGGATCCTGGGATGGCTTCTCGACCTGTCGGTCCATGCCCTGATCGTCGACTCGCCCGATCGCGTCCTGAACATGTTTATTTTCGGACTGTTCAATTTCGCGCTGTGGCAGGCCTACAAGGTATTTTTCACTGGCTATTGCGGCCAGACACCGGGCAAAATGGCACTCCGCATCAAAGTGGTGACAACGGATTACGCCGACATCGGCTTTTTGCGGGCTTTCTGGCGCGAAGTCGTCGGCAAATTCCTCGCAGCGCTCTTTTTCGGCCTGGGTTTTCTGCTCGTCGCCATCGACCCGGAAAAACAGGGTCTGCATGATCGCATGGCCGCCACTTATGTGGTTAAATTATAGATAGCGATCCGTAACTGTTCAGCGTCGGATCGCAACTTCCATGACAAGGGCCACTTTGCGCCATCCCTGGCCGTTTGATTGGCGCCCTCCCTGGCGCCAAACACCCTTTTCATGGAAGTTGCGATCCCGCGAGGTGAATAGATATATCGATCCCTCCCTTCCTTTCAGGGGAGAGGAATTCACAGCGCATTTTTAAGGAGAAATCATCCATGGCTCAAAAACAATCCGTTGAAAAAGTCGTCCTCGCCTACTCAGGCGGGTTGGATACTTCCATTATCCTCAAGTGGCTCACCGAAGAATATGACTGTGAAGTCATCGCTTTCTCCGCCGACCTCGGCCAGGGCGAAGAGCTTGACCACATTCCGGAAAAAGCAGAGAAAACCGGGGCCAGTGCCTGCCACATTCTCGACCTGAAAGAGGAGTTCACGCGCGATTTCGTGTTCCCCATGTTCCGCGCCAACGCCATCTACGAAGGGCGTTACTTCCTCGGCACCTCCATCGCCCGCCCGCTGATCTCCAAGGCGCAGATGGATATCGCCGCCAGGGAAGGAGCCGACGCGGTTTCCCACGGCGCCACCGGCAAGGGCAACGACCAGGTGCGCTTCGAACTGGCCTATTACCACTTCGATCCGGCCATCAAGGTCATCGCGCCCTGGCGCGAGTGGGACTTGAAGAGCCGCACCGCCCTGGAAGCCTACGCCAAGAAGCACGGCATCCCGGTACCGACCAGCAAGAAGTTCCCCTGGAGTTCCGACCGCAACCTGCTGCATATCTCTTTCGAGGGGGATATCCTCGAAAACCCCTGGGCGGAAGCCCCCGAAGAGATGTATGTGCTGACCGTGCGCCCGGAAGACGCTCCGGATCAGCCGGAATACGTCGAGGTCGAATTCGAGAAGGGCGACCCGGTTGCCGTCAACGGCGAGCGCCTCTCCCCCGCCAACCTGCTGGCCAAACTTAACGAGCTGGGGGGCAAGCACGGCATCGGCCGTGTAGACCTGATGGAAAACCGCTACGTCGGCATGAAGAGCCGCGGCGTGTATGAAACTCCCGGCGGCACCATCCTCGAAGAGGCACACCGCGCCGTGGAATCGATCACCATGGACCGTGAGGTGATGCACCTGCGCGATTCCCTGATGCCGCGCTATGCCGAGATGATCTACAATGGCTACTGGTTTTCCCCCGAGCGCAAGGTGCTTCAGGCGCTGATTGACGAATCGCAGCAGACCGTCAACGGCAAGGCGCGCGTCAAGCTCTACAAGGGCCACTGCCGCGTGGTGGGCCGCGATTCCGCCACCGACAGCCTGTTCAACGTCGACTTTGCCACCTTCGAAGCCGACGACGTTTACGATCAGTCCGACGCCGAAGGCTTTATCAAGCTCAACGCATTGCGCATGCGCATTGCTGCGATCCAGCGGCAGAGCAAGAAGTAAGGCGTGAGGTGTGAAGAGTGAGAGGGTCATAATGGAATTCAAAAAAAGCCAGGCCATCAAGACCTCCGTCGTCGCCTGCGTCATCGACGAGCAGGAGCGTGTGCTGCTCACGCGGCGCTGCATCGAGCCATTCTGCAGCCTTTGGGTCATGCCCGGCGGCAAAATCGATCATGGCGAGTCTATCCTGCAGGCCCTTCATCGCGAAGTGCGCGAGGAGGTCGGCATCGACGTCCAGGTTGAAGGGTTGATCGATGTCTTCGAACACATCGGCGTCGGTGAGCGCAATGACCATTTCGTCATCCTTTATTACCGCGCCGCCCCCCTGTCCCGCGAACTGGCTCCCAACGGGGACGAATGTACCGAAGCCGTGTGGGTGGAAAAGAATTCATTGCCGCAGATCCCGATGCCTCCCGGTGGGCGCCATATCCTGAGCCGGGTGTTCCCAGATCTGCCCTGGCACCCCGAGCGTCCGCAGGACTTCTCTCTCGAAGAAGAACTTCCGGGCGGAAATATCAAGGCAGCCGGTCACTGACCCCATGTTCAAAATTGTCGAAAAGCAGATCAATGTCGAATTCACCCTGGGACATCACCAGCATTGCATGGTGTGCCAGATCCCCAATCATGTGGGATTTGGAGAGTCTGCCTGCAAGCTGACCGACCCGCGGGACAAATGGCAGCAGATCCTCTCGATTTTCGAGATGGTGGCCGAAGGTTCCGGCAACCTCAAAAAACTCAACTTCCTGGTGCTTCCCGAGTCGGCAATGCCCGCCGATTATGTGGAAGAGGCACTGGACTTCATTCGCGAGCATTTCCGTCCCAATACAATTACGATGTTCGGGGTCGAGCACGTTCATCTGAGCGAATACCGCGCCGTACTGGAGCGATACCGCCAGGACAACGAAGAGGCCCTCACCTCGGTCCTGAAGGATCTCGACGCCGGGGACATCGAGCGGGTTCCCACCAACTGGGCAATCACCGCGGTCAAGGAAACCGATGGCCGCCTGCGGGTTTTTCTGCAGGCCAAAAGTCATCCGTTCGTCGGCGAGGAAACCATCGATCCCTTTCATGACCTCTACCGCGGGAAAGTCTTTCCCCTGTTTCGCTGTACGCCCATCGCTTTTAATTTCATGATGCTGATCTGCCTGGACTACGTCTATCGCGACCTCTATCAGTCCAACATCAGCACGGTTATCGAAAAAGCCAACAACCTGTTCTTCACCACCCGGCAGCGTCTGGATCTGCTCACCATCCTGGAATGCAATCCCAAGCCGGAACACCGCGCTTTTCGGGATGTGGTCAACGGGTTTTACGGCGAATATCTGGCCTACACCCCCGGCGTGCGCGACACGGTGACGATTTTCAACAATGTGTCCGACGAGACCACGGGCATCAAAACCAAAGGGGAAGCCCCTTTCGGCTACTCATCCATCATCATCCACGAAAGCCATAAGATCGGACCGGTGGACTACCCCGAGTTCGCCAGCGACGACTTCGGCGGCCTGCCGGTGTGCCGCCTGCGCTTCGGCACGGAAACGCGCCTGTATTATTTCAATCTACCGCTGTTTCACGAACTCGATCCGCGCACGACACGCTTCCCCCTCAAGATCCACGGGATCTACCGCCCCGACCCGGATGGAGGATGGGAGCACATGGCGGATCATGACGTCATGCAGGAGGATGAGGAAACGCCGGAAAAGGAATGCCCCCTCGGCAGTGCTGCCGAAGCGGGAACGAAGAAGTAACCAGCCTCACTGTGTAAATTTTTCAGATATCAGAACGGAGCCGTAACCTATGAGCGAAAAACCCTGGGCGGGGCGCTTCACCCAACCGACCGACCAATTCGTGGAAGAATTCACCGCCTCCATCGATTTCGATAAACGCCTGTACCGCTACGACATCCAGGGCTCCATCGCCCACGCGCGCATGCTGGCCAGGCAGCAGATCATCGCTCAGGAGGATGCCGCTGCCATCATTGCCGGGCTGGAAACCATTCTCGACGATATCGAGGCGGGAAAGATCGAATTCAAGGTCAGCCTCGAAGACATCCACATGAACATCGAGGCGCGGCTCATCGAGCGCATCGGCCCGGTGGGGGGCAAGCTGCACACTGCCCGCTCGCGCAACGACCAGGTTGCCCTCGACATCCGCCTCTACCTGCGCGACGAGCTGCATCAGATCAGACAGTACCTCGATCTCCTGCAGGAAGCCCTGCTCGGCCAGGCGGAGAGAAACCTTGGCGTCATCATGCCGGGCTACACCCATCTGCAGACCGCCCAACCGGTGCTGTTCTCCCATCACATGATGGCCTATTACGAGATGTTCTGCCGTGACGCCGGACGCCTGGACGATCTGGCCCGCCGGGTCAACATCATGCCGTTGGGGGCGGGCGCGCTGGCCGGCACCACTTTTCCCATCGACCGGGAATATGTCGCCGAACAGCTTGGTTTCGACGGTGTGACGCGCAACAGCCTCGATTCCGTCTCCGATCGTGACTTCGCCCTGGAATTCTGCGCTGCCGGCTCGATCCTGATGATGCACCTCTCGCGCCTGTCGGAAGAGCTGATCCTGTGGTCTTCGGCGGATTTCAACTTCATCGAACTGACCGACGCCTTCTGCACCGGCAGCTCGATCATGCCGCAGAAAAAAAACCCGGATGTGCCCGAGCTGGTGCGCGGCAAGAGCGGTCGGGTGTACGGCAACCTGATGGCGCTGCTGACCCTGATGAAGTCGCTGCCGCTGGCTTACAACAAGGACATGCAGGAGGACAAGGAGCCGCTGTTCGATACCATCGACACCGTCAAGGGCAGCCTCAAGATCTTTGCCGACATGATCGCGCAGATGGGGGTCAAGGCCGAGCCGATGCGCATCGCCGCCGCACGCGGCTTTTCCACCGCCACCGACGTCGCCGATTATGTGGTGCGCAAAGGACTGCCTTTTCGCCAGGCCCATGAGGTGGTCGGCAGAACGGTGCGCTACTGCATCGAGCACCACAAGGAAATTGAGGAGCTGACGCTGGAGGAATTCCGCGCCTTCTCCGACCTGATCGAAGAGGATATTTACGATTACGTCACGCTGGATGCTTCGGTCAATGCCCGCCGGGCCACCGGCGGCACAGCGCGCGAAGCGGTGGAACGCGAAATCCAGCGGGCTCGCCGGGCACGCAATGCGCAGTAAAAAAACCGATAGACAGGACCGCCGCCATGATCTCTGATCGAATGACCCGCTACCTGCTCTTCGCCCTTATGGTGTTGCTGACCTTCACTGCATCCGGATGCGGCAAGAAGGGCCCGGTGCGCCCGCTTGAGGCCCCCGAGCCGCCCAGCCCGAAGGCACTTGAAGCCGAACAGGTGGGTGAGAGCGTGGTGCTGTTCTGGCAGATCGGCGATGAATCTGCAGGCGGTGCCGAAACCCAGGGATTTCGCATTGAACGCATGATGAACTATTCCGACAGCGATTGCCTGGACTGCGACGACCAATGGCGAACCCTGGCGCAGGTAGACCTCGATTACTCACGGGTGCTGTTCCGCAGGAAAAATCAACTGGCCTGGTTCGATACCACCATAATTCCGGGTACCGCCTACCGCTACCGGGTCCTTGCCTATGAGCGCACCGGCATTGACAGCGCTCCCGCCGCAGTCACTCTCACCACGGTTGTGCCCCCGCCTGCTCCCACCGGGCTACAGGCACAGCGCAGCGATGGCGCCGTCAGCCTTCGCTGGGATGCAGCAGATCAGGCTTCCGGCACTCCCAGGTATTTTCTTTACCGCCGCAGCGGAGACGCCCCTTTCCCCCCTTTTCCGTTGACAGCGGATCCGCTTGCCGAGCCACGCTTCAAAGACACTACGGCTAACGTGAACCAGACCTACGGGTACACCGTCCGTACCGTGCTTGAAGAAGAAGGGCGACGGGTTCAATCTGCACGCTCTCCCGAAGTTCGCATACCTTAAAATGTGAAGCAGGCAGGCTGCCCGTTGCTACATCAACCCTGCCTGTTTGCGGCACCGAAGAGCCGGTCCATGGCGACGGGAAAATCCCGCCAAATGGACAGTTTTTGACTTATCTCCCGGTGTATGTTAATAATTTGTGTTTATTTTCCAGAAAGTTCTCTCACCAGACCCATACAGGAGGAATTGAGACCCCATGCACTACTTTCAGTACAAGGGCAATGAACTTTATGCCGAAGACATTCCGGTCGCCGACATCGTCGCAGCCGTCGGCAGTCCGGTTTTCATTTATTCGCAGGCCACTTTCGAGCGTCATTACAAAGCCTTTGACGAGGCTTTCGGGCAGGCGCCGCATACTATCTGCTACTCGGTCAAGGCCAACTCCAACCTGGCAATCCTGAAACTGATTGCCGGTCTCGGCGGCGGCGTCGACATCGTATCCGGCGGCGAGCTGTTCCGTGCCCTGAAAGCCGGCATCGATCCTGAGAAAATCGTCTATTCCGGCGTCGGCAAGCGCGACGATGAAATCGAATATGCCCTGCGCAGCGACATTCTGATGTTCAACGTCGAGTCGGAGCAGGAGATTGACCGCATCAACGAAATCGCCGGCCAAGTGGGCAAAAAGGCGGGGATTGCGCTGCGGGTCAACCCCAACGTTGATCCCCAGACCCACCCCTACATTACCACCGGCCTGAAAAAGGCCAAGTTCGGCATCACCATGGAAGATGCGGTTGCTGAATACAAGCGCGCCTCCAAGATGCCCAACCTTGAGATTCTCGGCATCGACTGCCACATCGGCAGCCAGCTGACCAAGGTCGCCCCCTTCGTCGATTCCATCAAAAAGCTCAAGGAACTCATCGCGCAGCTGCGCGACATAGGGATCGAGCTGAAATACCTCGACCTCGGTGGCGGCCTTGGAATCCAGTACGACGCTGAAGATCCGCCGCTGCCCGCCGACTATGGTGCCGCCATCCAGGCTGAAACCAAAGATCTGGGCCTGCACCTGATCTTCGAGCCGGGGCGCAACATCGCGGGCAACGCCGGCATCCTGGCCGCCAAATGCCTGTTCACCAAAGAGCGCGACGACAAGCATTTCATCATTATCGACGCCGGCATGAACGACCTGGCCCGCCCCGCCCTTTACGGCTCCTTCCACGGCGTACAGCCGGTGGTCAAGGACCAGGACGGCATGGTGGCCGCGGACATCGTCGGCCCCATCTGTGAAACCGGCGATTTCCTGGTCAAGGAGCGCCAGGTGCCCATGTTCAGGCAGGGCGACCTGATGGCCTTCATGTCAGCAGGCGCTTACGGTTTCACCATGAGCAGCAATTACAACAGCCGCCCCCGTGCGGCGGAGGTTCTGGTCAACGGCAACCGCTTCGCGGTGATCCGCGAGCGCGAGACGGTCGAAGACCTGATCCGGGGCGAATCGACCCCTGACTGGATGTAAGCAAGCCGTCCACCTGCCTTCCCGCCGCGCCCGCCTACGCAGCCAAAAAGCAAGGGCTGGCGGAACATTGTATTGTTGCCTTTTCACCATAGGAGGACTCTATGATCAAAGGATCCATGGTTGCCATCGTCACCCCTTTCAAGGACGACGGCAGTTTAGACGAAGAGACATATCGCCGCCTGATCGACTTTCAGATCGAGAACGGCACCGACGCCATCGTGCCCTGCGGCACCACCGGCGAATCCGCCACCATCGATTTTAAAGAACACGCCCGCGTCATCGAGGTGTGCATCGACCAGGTCGCCAGGCGCGTACCGGTCATTGCCGGCACCGGCGCCAACTCCACCAGCGAAGCGATCGAGCTGTCGCACAGCGCCCAGGAACTCGGCGCCGACGGCCTGCTGCTGGTCTGCCCTTACTACAACAAGCCCTCCCAGGAAGGGATCTACCGCCACTACAAGACACTGGCCGAGGCAGTCTCCCTGCCCCAGGTCCTCTACAACGTACCGGGACGCACCGGCATCAACATCGCTGCCGACACGACGGTGCGGCTGGCTGAAATTTCCAACATCGTGGCGATCAAGGAAGCTTCCGGCAACCTGACCCAGGTCAGCGAAATCCTGTCCCGCGCCGGCGACAAGATCGACGTGCTTTCCGGCGACGACTTCCTGACCTTCCCCATGATGGCCTGCGGCGCCAAGGGCGTGATCTCGGTCACCGCCAACGTCGCTCCCAAGGCCGTCAAGGACATGGTGGCGGCCGTTCAGGAGCATCGCTGGGAGGATGCCCGCAGGATGCATCTCGAACTGCTCGAGCTGCACAGCACTATGTTCATCGACGCCAACCCGGTGCCGGTGAAAACGACCCTGTCGCTGATGGGCAAAAGCGGTGCTACCCTGCGCCTGCCCCTGTGCGAAATGAGCGCCGACAAGCTCGAAACGCTCAAGGGCGTGCTGAAGAAGTACAAGCTTATTTAAACCATACCACCCACCAATCTCCTCCCCCCAGCGGGGGGAGGCTGGGAGGGGGGAGTCCGGGCAACTGCTCAGACCCTCCCCCACCCCAACCCTCCCCCGCTGGGAGAGGGAGAGAATAAGCATTCGAGGTCTCTATGATTAAAATTGCTGTCACCGGCGCCGCCGGCCGTATGGGCGGGCGCATTATTACGGCCGTGCAGGAAGCCGATCTGCTTGAGCTGGCCGGCGCGGCCGAGCGCTCAGGTCATGACATGGTCGGGCAGGATGCCGGTCTGGTCGCTGGCTGTGGGCAACTCGGCGTCGCCATTACCGACGATCTGGAAAAGGCCCTGGCTGAGGCCGATGTACTGATCGACTTCACCTTCCCCGATGTTACCCTCAAAAACCTGGAAGTCTGCGCCCGACTCGGCAGGAAGATGGTCATCGGCTCCACCGGGTTTACCCCCGAGCAGCGCAAGCAGGTGGAGCAGCACGCCGCGGAGATTCCGGTGGTGCTGGCCCCCAACATGAGCGTCGGCGTCAACGCCTGCTTCAAACTGCTCAAAGAAGCCGCCTCCATTCTCGGCGACGGTTTCGAGGTGGAAATCGTCGAACTGCACCACAACAAGAAAAAAGACGCCCCCAGCGGCACCGCGGTGCGCATGGGCGAAGTGGTCGCCGAATCACTTGGCCGCGACTACAACGAATGCGCCGTCTTTCACCGCGAGGGAATGACCGGCGAGCGCACCCATGATGAGATCGGCATGCAGACCGTGCGCGGCGGCGACATCGTCGGCGAACACACCGTCTATTTCATCGGCCTGGGCGAACGCATCGAAATCACCCACCGCGCCATGAGCCGCGACATGTTCGCACGGGGATCGGCCCGTGCCGCCCAGTGGCTCGACGACAAGGGCCCCGGCCTCTACGACATGCAGGATGTGCTGGGGTTGAAATAACTCGAACCTTTCAACGCAGAGACGCTGAGAAACGCGAAGGACGCGGAGAGAGACCTGATCTCTTTGAGTTTTTCAGGTTATCACCGCGCACTTGAGTGCTTTGGCTCTTGAAAGAGTCATGCGCACCCCTGCGTTCCCACTTAAAGGAGGAAAAATTTATGGCTCGTATCAACGATAATTATCTCAAGCTCAAGGCCGGCTATCTCTTTCCCGAGATCGGCCGCCGCGTCAAGGAATTCACCAACGCCAACCCCGACGCGCAGGTCATCCGCCTCGGCATCGGCGACGTCACCCGCCCGCTGGCCCCGGCGGTGCTCAAAGCGCTGCATGACGGCGTCGACGATCTCGGCCGCGGCGACACCTTTCACGGCTACGGCCCCGAGCAGGGCTACGAGTGGCTGATCGACACCATCATCGACAAGTCCTACAAGCCGCTTGGCGTCGACCTTCAGAAATCGGAAGTGTTCATCTCCGACGGCTCCAAGTGTGACTGCGCCAATATCCTCGACATCTTCGACCTCTCCAACAAGGTCGCCATCTGCGATCCGGTCTACCCGGTCTACAATGACACCAACGTCATGGTCGGCCGCACCGGCGAAGCCGATGACAAGGGCCATTATCAAGGGATCGTCTACCTGCCCTGCACCGAGGAGAACAACTTCACCCCCGATCTGCCCTCGGAGAAGGTCGACATCATCTACCTGTGCTACCCCAACAACCCCACCGGCACCGTCGCCAGCCGCGGCGAACTCAAGAAGTGGGTCGACTACGCCCGCGCCAACGACGCGGTAATCTTCTACGATGCGGCCTATGAGGCCTTCATCACCGAAGACGACATTCCACACTCCATTTACGAGATCGAGGGTGCCAAGGAATGCGCCATCGAGTTCCGCAGCTTCTCCAAGACCGCCGGCTTCACCGGGGTGCGCTGCGCCCTGACCGTGGTGCCCGCAGCGCTCACCGCGACCACCGCCAAAGGTGAAAAAGTGGCGCTCAACAAGCTGTGGAACCGCCGCCAGAGCACCAAGTTCAATGGTGTCTCCTATCCGGTGCAGCGTGCCGCCCAGGCGGTCTATTCCGACGCAGGCTGGAAGCAGACCCGGGAGATTATCGACTACTATATGGAGAACGCCCGCATCATCCGAGAGGGTCTGAGCGCGGCCGGCATCACCTGCTACGGCGGCGTCAACAGCCCCTACATCTGGCTCAAGACCCCCGAGGGGATGAGCAGCTGGGACTTCTTCGACAAGCTGCTGCAGGAATGCCACGTGGTCGGCACCCCCGGCAGCGGCTTCGGCCCCAGCGGCGAAGGCTATTTCCGCCTCTCCGCCTTCGGCGACCGCGAAAACATCGAAACCGCCGTCAGCCGCATCAAGGAGAAGTGGGGCAAATAAGACAGAGAATTTCTCCGATTTCCCCTCGTACCCATGAAAAACGGGCGGCCCTGCGGTCGCCCGTTTTTTCCTCAACTTCAACTCTTTTCAACCCTGGATATTCCCTGAATGCCCCCTTTTCCCATCAGGCTGACCCGGTACAGATGACAGGATCCGATCTTGCAGTGGAAAATGAGGTTGACAGTTTGCACCACAAAAAATAAAATATTTCCATGTCTGTGGTGCAAAAAGACCCGATAATCAGCGGAATGCTTGAAGATGAGCGGGAACGCTGCGCAAATGCAATTGAAGCATTGGCGCGGAAGGCTTCCGAGTATCCCAAAGGCTCCATTCATTTTCGCATCGTCAAATCGCAGAAAAAGCAATATTCCTATCCGTTCCTGAAATACAGGGAAGAGGGCAGGAGTGTTTTTAAACACATCCCCCAAGAGGATCTGGAAATCATCCAGGACCAGATTCAAAAAAGAAAAAAAATTGAAGAGGAGATCGAAAAGGCAAAAGAAAGACTTCGCTATCTTGACCGCCTTTTGGCGGAAGAAAAACGCGGCAGGCCCCGGAAGGACGGCAAATGACTATTATTGAGTGCGAGGCTGTTTCTCTTCCTCCCTCTGTAGAAAAAAACCATTGCCCGCTTGGCGGGATGCGGTTTCTTTGAATATGGCTTGATCGGTGGTAGCTGGTGTTTTCCTTTCTATGACGCCGTCATCGAAGTCAAATACCCTTTCTTTATACTGCTCTCGAACCGAAGTGCAAGAACTGCTGAATCAGCAGAAATTCAGCAGAAACACGCGGAAAAGCATTAACGCCACGTGTGAAATAATGGGCATCGACCCGCCATTTGCTCAGAAGGCTTGATTATACCCGAGCGTTTATCACGGCTCTGCGCTCCTTTTACGAAACCAAGTCATTCACAAAAAGGATACCCCATGTCTGCCTCGGAACACCCGTTTCACCGCCTGACACCCGCTTTCGTCATGGATGCCGTTGAAAGCCGCGGCTACCGCTGCGATTGCCGCACCCTGGCCCTCAACAGCTATGAAAACCGGGTCTACCAGGTGGGGATCGAGGAGGGGCAGCCGCTGATCGCCAAGTTCTATCGCCCCGGGCGGTGGAGCGACGCGCAGATTATCGAGGAGCACGATTTTTCCAGGGAGCTGGCCGAACACGAGCTGCCGGTGGTGGCGCCGCTGGCGGACGAAGGGAACAACACCCTGTCGTACTTCGACGGCTTTCGCTTCGCTCTCTATCCACGCAAGGGCGGGCATGCACCGGAGTTCGACAACCTTGACAATCTGCTGATCATGGGGCGCCTGCTGGGCCGCATGCACCGTATCGGCGCCCTGCGCCCTTTCGACCACCGTCCGCAACTCACCTCGGCAGACTTCGGCCATGCCGCGGCGGAGTGGATCGGCGAGCATTTCATTCCCGGGGAATATCGCGACAATTATCGCGCCCTGACCCGGGACCTGCTGCAGGAGGTCGATCAACTCATGGCGGAGGTCGCCCCCCGGTTCATCCGCACTCACGGCGATTGTCACGCCGGCAACGTGCTGTGGCGCGACGATGCGCCGCACCTGGTCGATCTCGATGACGCGCGCATGGCGCCCGCCGTGCAGGATATCTGGATGATGCTCTCAGGCGAGCGCCCCCGCCAGCTGGCGCAGTTGAGCGAGATCGTCGAAGGCTACAACGAATTTCACTCCTTCCACCCGGCCGAACTGCGTCTGATCGAGGCGCTTCGCTCCCTGCGCATCATTCATCACTGCGCCTGGCTTGCCCAGCGCTGGAAAGACCCCGCCTTCCCCACCGCCTTCCCCTGGTTCAACACGCCGCGCTTCTGGGACGGTCACATTCTTGAGCTGCGGGAACAGATTGCCGCCCTTCACGAACCGCCCCTGCAACTCATCTGAAACAGCCGCACTTCGCCATCTATTACGTCACGGCCATCAGGTGAGTTTTTGCGACGCCATCAGGTAATTCCTTTCTCATTCAGGAAAGGCGCATATTTCTTATCGGTCCCGAGGATATGGCTTTTGAGCCAGTCGCGCAGAAAGCGCATCACTTCAAGGGACAGCACGAATTCCCCCTGGCTGACACGCCTGCGCAGTTCATCGGTTTTTTCGATAAACTTCTGATGCTCGACCCGATGCAGATCAAGGTCGGGATAGTGGAATTCCTCCATGTAGAGTTCTTCCGTCGAAAAATGCGTCTGGGCGTAGTCGACCATTTCCGTCACAATGGCGGTCATGGCCTTCTGCGCCTTCTGCTCAAGCATCGCCTCATTGAGCTGGTTGATCAGGTCGATCAGCTTGCGGTGCTCTCGGTCGATGCGGTCGATATTAACACTGAAACTCTCATCCCACTCAATTAGCGGCATAACCAATCCTCTGAATTTTTCTCAATGAACAAAAATGGCGTTTATCATCTTCCAAAAGGTATTAAAATTTTACAATTTTTTTACTGTTGTGTAAAGTGAGGTGCGGCAAATAAAAAAAATATTGAGCGTTTCCGCAAAAAGTAATATTTTCATGACGATGGCTTTTTCATGAGAACAGAACGGAAGATGACTTCCCGGCTACCGCAGATAAGCCATTCACTGGCAGTCGTACACTCTCTTTTCATACAGGGTCAGTATCTTGAATGGAGATCAGCCTTTGAGTAAGACAATCGACGATAAGAACGTACTTCGGAACGGAAACGAGTCCACCCGTCGCGGCGCATTCCTGGCCGGCATGAGTCACGAAATCCGCACCCCGCTCAACAGCCTGCTCAGCATGCTGCAGCTGCTCGATCAGGGAGAGCTGGACCCCGAGCAGCATGAAGCCGTGCATATTGCCCTCGATTCAGGTCGCTGCCTGCTGGAAATCGTCAATGACATCATGGATCTGGCACGTATCGAGATGGGTGAAATCACTCTTAACGAGGAGCCTTTTGACGCAGCAGAGATTCTGCGCTCGGTCTCCGGCCTCTACCTTCCCGTCGCTGAAGACAAGGAGATCGATTTGCGCATCGATGCACAAACGGCCTCCCATCTCTGCCTGGGGGACGCCGCCCGCCTGCGCCAGATTTTCTTCAACCTTCTTGGACACGCCCTGCGCCACACGGATAACGGAAGGATTCAGGCCACCCTGTCGCAACGCCCGACCGGCGAAGGGACAATGCAACTCGACCTTCTGGTTTCCGTTTCGTCCCCTGAATCCGCCAGAGAATCGACGGCGTTTTCGCCGACTCCATGCACGCCGACAAATCGTGCATTTCAGGAAACCGGCCTTGGACTGCCCATCGCGCAGCGCCTGATCGAGTTGATGGGAGGGAAAATCACGCTTAAAGTCGTGGATACAAACGAAAGCGAAGCAAGGGTCGTTCTGCCCTGCGGGCAGGGTGTGCCCCTCACCTGCGAAGAATCCCTCGAAGAGGAAATCTCGCCCCTGCAGATCCTGCTGGTGGAGGATGACAAGGTCAATCAGCTGGCGACAAGGCGCCTGCTGAGCAGAGCAGGGCACAAGGTTGTCTCGACAGGTAACGGCGAAGAAGCACTGACGGCTCTGGAGCAGATCCGTTTCGACCTGATCCTCATGGACGGCGCCATGCCTCACCTCGACGGGCTTGAAACCACGCGCCGCATCCGCGCCTCAAAGCGCCCCTATGCTGGAATTCCCATCATCGCCCTGACCGCCCATGCCCTGCAGGGGGATCGCGAGCGTTTTCTGGAAGCCGGGATGGATGGCTATCTTGCCAAACCTCTCGAGTTCGGAGAGTTCAACAAGACGGTGGTGCGCATAATGCGAAAAAATGATCAGATGAATTGACTGCGACAGGTCGTTTCGCTGCCGTTAAGGCCGCTTGCCGTCGCTGAGATAATCCCCCAGCAGCGAGCGGCTGTGTTCATCGTCGTGGCAATAGACACAGAGATTCTCCCAATTGCTGCCGTCGGCGGGGTTGTGGTGGTGGTTGCCGTCCCTGTGATGCACCGTCAGCAGATGCAGGGTGTCGCGCTCGAATTCCCGGCCGCACTTGGCACAGATCCAGCCATGCAGTTTGAGGGAACGCTCGCGGTAATTGCTGCCTGAATCGCTTTCGGCTTTCATGCGCCGCACCATCTCATCGATCTCTTCCTGACTTTTGGCCGGCGCGGGGCGCGGGGCGCGCGGCCTGAAATGACGGGCCATAGGTTTCCTCCGTTGCAATTTTTGCCTTTGATTCTAAATCCTGCCGTCGATTTCCGCCACCATTCTGGAGAAATCACCAAGAATCGTTCCGAAGCATGCCAAGACTGTGGGCAGTGAGCCGGGAGCGGCAGCCCAGCAAAAAGCAAGCGGCAGCCTTTCGAGCATATCTCCCTTCGGATCAACTCATTGTCCCGGCAGTATCCAACCGTCCTGATTCAACCCGATATTCTCTATCTTGCCAGCGCGGAGATCTACGGTAAAGACATCTCCTCCCATCAACGGAATGAAATATACCAGATCCCCCGGCCGGGGTTTGCCCATGTCGCCACCTTTGGTCTGTCTCACAACGACGCCAAGGCAATATCGACCAGGGGGCGCAGTGAGAGAAAAAGAACCGTCGGGCAACAAGGCGGTCATGTATTCCGGGGGCGGGATGGTCTTCATGCTCTGAAAGAGCGATGGCTGACAATTCGGCCAGAGGGCGGCGGTTCCGCGGTAATGCTCGATTCCAGGGTACTGAACCTTGCCGGTGACAGTCCCCTCTGACTCTGACCTTACGGGCAAGGCCTTCAACCCCGCTGCGAACAAAATCAAAAACAAAAATCCCAACCATAACGGAACTCTGGCAGTTGATCTATTGTTTGATATCTTCAAGGTCACTCCTTCCTGCTCTGAGAGGTGAAGGCGTAGAGTTTGCCGTCATTTGATCCGATGATGATCAATCCTTCGCCGGCGGCCGGTGAGATCGAGATCTTTCCACCCGTCGCGAACTGCCAGAGCTTCTGCCCGTCGTTCAGGGCGAAGGCATAGAACACGCCATCGTCTGAGCCGACATAGACGGTGTCTCCTACCACAAGAGGGGAGGAGTCGACTTTGCCGCCCGTTTCAGTGCGCCAGAGGATCGCCCCGGTCTTTCGGTCCATAGCCACCAACGCACGTCCGATGCCGACGAGCAGATGATCGGGCGCGAGCGCCGGACTCGATTTGGAAAGATCGGTAAAAACCCTGGAGCCATGCTGAGGAGCCGGCGCAGGCGTTTTCCAGATCACCGCGCCGTTTTTTGCATCCAGAGCATAGACGTGATCGTCACGGACATGCGCATAGACCACAGATTCCGCAACAGCAGGCGTCGCATAAAGCTGGTGGGAAAGACCCTTGCGCCAATTAACGTTACCGCTTACTGCATCGATCGCGAACAGGGCGCTGTTCCTCAACCCATCGCTGCCGGTGTAAACCGTTCCTTCAGCAAACGCGGGGGAGGCATAGCTGCCTTCTGTCTGACTGTCAAGCAGCCAGAGTTGACGGCCGGTGGTAGTATCGAGCGCGCGGATTCGGCCATCACAACCCCCGATAAACAGCTGTCCGTTTGCCGCGACGGGCGAAGACCTGACTCCACGGTAGCTGATGCGGCAGAACTCACGCACTCCCGATTCGACCTTCCATATCAGCGTGCCATCGGCTGCATTGAGCGCATAGATGAAATTGTCGGTCGAACCGAAAAAGACCCGTCCTCCCGCGACCGCCGGTGTGGAGACGACTCGCCCTCTAGTGGCGAATTCCCACAGTTTTTCGCCTGACCCCGCGTCCAGGGCATATAAATAGCCATCATGTCCACCGACAAAGACCCGCCTTCCTGCCAATACGGCTGAAGACAGTCCATCGTCAGCGGCGGGGAAAGCTTCGATGCGGTCGCGCCCGTGCCGAGTTGCAAATGTCCAAATCCTTTCCAGCGGCGGCTGTGGTCCATCAGAAAGATAGCCGGTGCGCTGAAGGTTGCCGCGAAACAGAGGAAAATCCTCAACCGAGGCTCCAATTACGCCAAACGGTGCAAAAAAGCTGAAGATCAGAAAAAAAACAACGAAGGCTCGCATGACTAATCATCCGGGAATTATGGTGTTCAGGGCATAAAGCGGCGTGTCATCTGCCGCAGGGCGAACAGATAGAAAACCAGCGCAAAGCCGCCCAGCCAAAACACCTCGACCCACAGGCTCTCACACCATTGCCCGTACATCAACGCACGCGCCAGGGGAACCAGATGTGCAAGGGGAAAGAAATTGACCAGTGCCTCGACCCAGGGCCCCATCCCGTCAACCGGATAGAAAACTCCCGAGAAAAAGAACATGGGCGACAGGACCAGAGTAAAGTAGTAGTTGAACGACTCGTACCCCCGCGCCAGCGAGGTCACGATCATCCCCAGGCTGGCGAAAATCACGCCGGCGAAGAAGAGCAGGATCAGTGCGAGGATTCCCGGCCATGGCGCCGCGATGCCGAAAAACAGAGCAAGGAGCAGGACGGTGGCGCCACTCATCATCCCCTTGGTCACCGCCCACAGCATTTCGCCGGTTACGATCTCCTCGAAGGTCAGGGGCGCGAGCACCATGCTGGCATAGATTTTCTGATGGGCCATTTTGGTGAACACGCTGTAGGTGGCCTCGATGGTCGTACTGTACATGACCGATGACAGCATCAGTCCCGGGACCACAAAATCCAGGTAAGAGCGCCCTTCGATTTCTGGAATAACCGTACTCAGGCCATAACCGAGCCCTACGAAGTAAAAGAGGGGCTCGCCGATCACACCCACCAGACTGGTCTTCCAGGAGCGGCGCCAGACATGGGCGTTGCGCAGCCAGACCCAGCAAAATCCCCAGCCGAACTCACCGGCCAAGACACGGTCCCCAACCATCAGAGCCTCCTCAGCGCCAGCGCGGAGACCACCTTGCGGTCTCTTCCGGGCTGCATGGCGGTCACAGAACCGACGTCTTTCACCCGGCCGTTTTCGAGCTGAGCCACCTGGTCGCAGAGAAGCTCGATCTCTGCCTGGTCATGGCTGGCGAGAAGAAGCGTCATCCCTTCACGCTTGAGGCGCAGCAGCATCGCCAGGTAACTTTCGCGGCTGGCATGATCGAGCCCCCGGCTGGGCTCATCGAGCAGCAGAATACGCGGCCGGGTCAGAAGAGCCCGCGCCAGAACCAGTCGCCGCCGCATGCCTCCGGAAAGATTCGTCACCGGATCGCTTGCCCTGGCTTCGAGCCCCATCTGCTGCAGCACTCGACGGGTGCGCCCGCAAGCTTCCCTGCTTGAGAGTCCGGCATAGCGACCATGGAACAACAGGTTATCACCTACATTCAGGTCACCGTCCAGCAGGTCGTCCTGAGGAACGATTCCCAGCAGCTTCCGCACATCCCTCGGCCTTTTACCGACATCGAGGGCTTCAACCGTAATCCGGCCGGAGCTGGGCCGCAGAAAACCGTAAATCATCTTCAGCGTCGTCGACTTGCCGGCGCCGTTGTCACCGGTCAGTCCGAAGCAGGTCCCCCGCCCCACGGCTAAACTGATTCCGTCCACCGCGCAGGTCCGGCCGAAAGTCTTCGTGACCTGGTGCAGAACCACGACAGATTCCTTGACCAGATCAATCGCCATGCCAGGCCTCAGGGACAATGAGCCGGGACAGAACCTGCAGCGCCTCTGCGATCCGGGGACCCGGACGGTTAATCACCACCATGTCGAAATCCTGAACGTCATAGAGTTGACTGTCGCGAACCGCGGCGATCTCTTTCCAACCCTCTCTTTTGGCGACCCCGGTCTTGTACTGAAAGGGATGGTCGATCAGAATCACATCGGGATCCCTCCGCACGATTTCATCCGCGTCCACAACAAAATAGGGAGATTCGACGTCGTCGAAAATGGGACGGCCGCCGGCCAGACGCACCAGATCGGCCATAAACGACCCGCTCCCGATCGTATAGAGCTTATGGGGGCCATCGACCTCGAGATAAACCTGGGGCCGGTCCCGATGGGGAAGATGGTTGACGGCAGAGGCCACCCGCGCGACCTGCCCGCGCAGGGTACGAACCAGTTCGGTCGCTTGTTCTGTGCGATCGCTGATTTCGCCAACCTTTGCGATCGCAGAGAAAACATCTTCCACGCTGTGGGCCGCCAGTGTCATGCTTTTGATTCCCTGTGCAGCGAGTGCGTCAATATCCTCTGGCCGCACCTGCTCGGAAAAAAGAACGAGGTCCGGCCCCCCTGCCGCCAACTTGTTCATATCGGGCAAATTGAAGTTTCCAAAACGCGGCTTGAGTTTAGCCGCAATGGGATAATCACACTGGCGCGATACCCCCACCAGCAGGTCTTCGGCACCAAGAGAGTAAAAAATTTCAGTGATTCCCGGGGACAGGGAAACGATGCGCGGTGATGCGGCACTTGCAATTCCCAGGAAAGAAAAAACACACATGGACACCAGAAAGCTCGTGATCAGGCGGAGTGCTGATTTCTTCAATTTTATTCCATTTTCCATACCATCACCTTGAGACCGGGAGAGCGACCGTCTTCGGAAACCTGCACGCGCAGCAGTTGATTGTCGCCATGGTAGCTGTGCCATTCCCCCGGCCGTGGCGGCCCCCCATGGCCGGTGCGGGCGCCGACATAGTAGACACCTGGAGAATCCACCGGGATAAAAAAGCGCCCGGAATCATCCAGGGGTTGTGATCTGAAAGGGGGCAAAGCCCCTTCCGGGTACGGCTCGGTGAAAGCGAACGCATAAAGTCCCGCAGGGATCTCGCCTTCGGCGGCTTGCAGGATTCCCTGAATTCCCGATCGGTCTGAATTCGGCTGAGGCCAAGGGCGTGAATCGCGTGCCTTCTCCACCATGCTCAATGCCACCCGCAGAGAGTCGCCGCCTTTCAGAAGCAGAGGATTTCCTGCAAAATATCCAAAGTAATCGCCCGCCTTCAGAGGCCCGAGGCGATCCTCAGCGCGCTTGGCGGCCAGAAGAAAATAAGAACCGGGCGGCAGCTCCACCGAAAAGCTCCCGTCGCTGGCGGTGCCCGCCGGGACGGCTCCGCGCGGGCCGAACAGATCGGGACCGCGCAACTCTTTGGCAGACTTCGGATAAAAATAGATCATGGCCCCTTCCAGCGGATTGCCGGCAGCGGATACCGTGCCTTCGACCAGGGCGGTGCCGTTATCGTCCTTGCGGTCTTTATGCCATGGTTTCACAGGGGACACCGGCAGAGTCAGCTCAAGGGTCCCTCCATCGGGTACCTGCAGGGGGTTGCCTCCGAAATACCCCTGGAAGTCTCCAGGGGACGGCATCCTGTCGGGAAACCGGGCTGAGGTCCTGCGAGCGACCAAATCATAACGGCCGGGGGCGAGATTCAAGGAAAAACACCCCGCGTCATCGGTCGGAGCGGAATAGGAAAAACCCTCTCCGTGGAATCCATTTTCCGCGCCGCGAAATACGTGAACCCGGGCTCCGGCCAACGGCTTTCCATCCAGAGTCACCTTTCCCCGGAGTCCGCCGCTCTGTCCGGAGCGCTTTCCCGCATTCTCACGGGGTGCCGTCAACCAGGGGGAGTAAGCGACCTGGTCGCGGGGAAAGGGTTTTTTCTGATAAAAGGTCTGCGGTTTGTCGAAGAAATCCTCGAAAATGGATATATCCGAATTGCCCGCCGCCATTTCGTCCGAGGCCTTCTTTCCCCACCAATTGCGGCGCGCGTCGACTTTGTCGAACAGAATATCCTCACTCCCGGTATCGAAACCTTCTGCAACGTAAGGCGATGCAGCCCCGGACTCTGTCTCCGCCTCCAGAAGCTGCTGCCGATTCCCGGCGGGAAGCAGAGTTTCCACCTTTCGGGACTGATTGTCGCCGAGGACAATGGCGAAACGGCGGTTATCCAGAATATGATTTCCCCGCAGGAAAGGATAACCGGAATAATTGCAGTAAACCCCGACCCCATTGTCAACGATACGGTTGCCGGTGATCTTGGGTGAGACCAGCTTTTCCACCCAGATGGCGGTGTCATTGCCGGTCAGATCGTTCCAGCGGATCTCGGGATGACTCTTCATCTCCACCAGGATGCCTTTACCGTGCCCTTCGACCAGGTTGTCCCGGATCAGAGGTGTTGCTCCCTGGAAGCAGACAATGCCTGCCTCGCCGTTCTGCTGAATGATATTGTGTAAAATCTCCGGAGCGCTGTTGAGGTTGCAGCGCAACCCTTCCTTGAGGTTGTCCTTGACCAGACAATGCGTAAGGCTGAAACCAGAGTTCTGGTTCCAGACGCAGGCGACGGTGTTGGCGGTGAACCGGCAGGCATATGCGCCCCCGACAAACGCCTTGAGCAGCGTCAACCCTGTTTCGTTTCTCTCCAGCACGCTGTCTTCCAGCACCAGCCTGGCGCGGGTTCCCTGAATACCGTGGCGGGCGAAAGAGATGCGCGCGTAGCGTATACGACTGGTATGTTCGCTTGTACCATTCAGAACAATCCCCTGCCAGTCGCCAGGCTGTCGATTCCGAGCGGCCGAAGTGAACACGACAGGTTCACTTTCGGTGCCCTGGGCGACCAGCTTTCCCTGCACCACCAGGCTCAGCGGCCGGTTTTTGTGAGAGACGAAGCTGACTACGGTTCCAGGCTCCACCAGCAGGGTCGCTCCCGGCGCAACGACAACATCTTCTTCGAACTGCAGCTGGCCTTGCCATACAGTATCTGTCTCGATGCGCAGTGCAAAAGCCTCCGTGGTGCCCATGGCAACAAGCAAAGCGATCAACAATAGCTGCCACAGCAGGCGCATCTGTTTCATAGTGGTTACTCCCGGCATTTTTTGACGTTGCCGCTTTTGTAGCAAAAGTAGTGCCGGTTTTCGGGACTTAGGGACAGGTTGTGTCACCCACCTGATAAGCAGGAGTCGTCGCCTCGGCCTCGTTGCTGTAGGGGGCCTTATCCGCCCCGCGGAACGGCCGCACCCGATAGCGATAGGTACCTTCAGGCTCGATCCCCTCGCTGTCAGTGAATGTGGTGACGTTGGGCGGCACGATGTCGATAAGGACAAATTCCCGATTCCAGACCTGAACTTCGATTTCGTAACCGTCTTCGTCGTCGCCATTGTCCGTCCAATCCAGCCGAATCATGAGAGAATTGACCGCAGTAGCGTTCAGACCCGAGGCGGTAGCGGGAAAGGTCCGGTCTTCGCTTGCATTGCTGTAGCCGCTGAGCCAGCTGTAAGTCGCCGTTTTGTAGGCACGCACCCGATAGTTGAAGATGGCTGAGGGCGAGGCGGCTGTATCCGTATAAACTGTCACATTGGCGCCGACAGTGGCGATCTCGGTGAAGGAATTGCAGCCGCTGCCGGCACAGCGTTCAATCCTGAAACCTGTCTCGTCGGCGGTGTTGTCGCTCCATGCGAGTTCGATGGCCATGTCGGACACGGCATTGGCGGTCAACGTCGAAGGCGCCGCTGGAGAATCTGTGGTCGCTTCGGCGCTGTTACTGGCAGCGCTGGTCCAGGTGTGGCCGAAGAGATAACAGTCGCTGGTTTCTTCCGCCCCCAGGGAGCCGGTGCCGGAAGTGTTGCCCGGGGTCACACGTATCTCGCGGATGGTCGCCTGATGGGAATTCTGGTGGATGCCGATGCGCATGACTGAATCCGTGTAATTGGAAGTTTCCTGAACCAGGTTCCAGTCCGCGTAGTCCCCCCCGCGGATATAATACTGAGCACCAGCCGCTTTGAGCACGACTTTCATCTGATAATCGGTCTGTGGAGCATAGATCTGGCCGGCGGAAGTTCCACGGCTGGCACCCCGCTCATAGACATTGAAGACATAATCCTGCCAGTACAGTCCGTGCACTAACTGGTTGTTGTTCGGGTTCGACGTCTGGTTGAGATCCCAGCCCGCCATGAAGTAATTGACTCCGGCTGTATCGGCGGGTATATGGAGATCGAAATAGACCTCTCTGCCGTTTTCACGATCATAGGTCTGCTTCGAAAGCAACGCAAAATTCCAGCCGGCCGAAACATCCAGGAGTTGCAAACCGTTATTCTGGCCGATGGCATTCGCCGAGTCGATTTCGACCCATGCCTCCGGGTCGATTTCCGTGCCTTCGAACGTATAGATGTCCGATTCAATCCTCTCCTCGCTGCGCGGCAAGGCGAAGGGATTTCCGTAATACATGTAAACGCTGTCGTTGGATCCGGTCTGGACCCAGACCGTGGCTGAGACTCCGTCCGTTTTCTCCTTGATATGGAAGGAAAGTTCCCGCCTCCCGACGGTGTCGTAGAACCTGAGGTCGTCGAAATCGGTCTGCATGTCGGCGGTATGGGAAACCACCACTTGAAATTTGGCGTTCGGTGCAAAAGAAGAAAAATTGATGGGGACACGTCGGGTCCAGCATCCGCTGCCGCTGCCGGAGAGGCCTGAATTATCCGCTTTGATCCGGTAGTTGTAGGTGGTCGAGTGTGCGACCGCCGGATCGGAATAGGTCGTGGCACCCGGCGGCGCGATGTCGATATCACTGAAATCGCTGCAGCCGGCGCCCTCGCAGCGTTCGATGATCGTGCCGGTTTCCGTGGCCGCGTTATCGGTCCAGGCCAGATCGATGCGGGTCGTATTGACCGTGGTCGCAACAAGATTACTCGGCGGCAGGAGTGTGGTTGTGGCGGAGTCGACGTTGGTGTATCCGCTCTCCCACCCGCAGAAGGCACTCTTATATCCCCGAACCCGGTAAGAATAGCTCGTTCCGGGCGTCAATTCATCGTCATGGTACAGAGTCGTGTCGGAACCGACCGTTGCCACCTCGGAAAAGTCACTGCACCCTGTTTCGCTGCACCGTTCGATTCTGAATCCGGTCTCGTCGCTAGTGTTGTCGGTCCAGGCAAGATCGATCTGAACCTCCGAAACCCAACTTGCGGTGAGGGCGCTCGGATCGCTAAATGGAGGCGTTGTACCGCTGACAGGCCCGTTCCATGACGTCTGCCAGAGGGGACCATCGGTTTTTTCCGCACGCACCCGGTAGGTGTATGTCTGTCCGTTGCAAACGGTATCATCCAGATAGGCTGAGGCATCGGCGGGTAATTCGGCCAGCAGTGCGAATTCGCTGTCCTCGTCGCAGGCCGTCCCGCTCCCCGGACAACGCTCCAAACGATAACCCGTCTCGGAGCCGCTGTTGTCGGTCCAGCTCAGATCGACCTCCGTCGTACTGGGGACCGCGGCCGCCAGACCGGTCGGAGCCGGCGGCGCCTGGGTGGCGATTTCGGCAACCGCCGCCGGCGACTGCCAACTGCAGTCGGCGCTCTTGAGCGCCTTGAGCCGGTAGGTATAAGTCGTCGCCGGCGCCAGCCCGGTATCGATGAAAGCGAAACGCTGGATTCCCCACTGGTGGTGATTGCCGATCTCCTCGGCGGTCAGGGGTCGCCCGTAAACGGCCACCTCGTCGATGCGGCCGGCAAAATAGTAGCTGCCGTTTGCCCGGCGACCGATATTGACTGGATTGTCGCTGGTGTCGTAGTCGATGTAGGCGGCATTCAGAGCCTGGGGGACGCCATTTTTATAGAAGGTGATGCCCGAACCCGGCTTGAAGACGGCGGCCACATGCTGCCACTGATTGAGATCGACGGAAACTCCGGTGCTGCGGATACTCTCGCCGGTGTAGATGTACCAGAGATTGTTGTAGTTGACGATACTCCAATCCCAACCGCCGTTCTCCGTACTGATGACATGCCGGTAAGTGTTGTCGGAGATCCTCGGATTAACCCAGGCTTCGAAGGTGACCCCAGGTCCGTCGGCGCTCTGATCGATGTTGAGGCCGGTGAGCACGAAGTCATAGGAGCCGTCGAATGTCCCGGCACGATTGTAATAGCCCTCCGCAACCGTGTTGGCATTGTAATAGGATCTGCCGTGATTGCCGTTGCCGGAAGCGTCGATCACCTCGTCCGCCGCACCGGTCCAGGCCGGCTCGTCCATGCGCAGGAGCATCAGATTGCCCAAAGTGGTCCCCGGGATGGTCGCCACCACCGAAGAGAATTCAGCGTCTTCATCACAGGCTGCACCGCTGCCGGCACAGCGTTCGATGACAAAGCTGTCCTCATCCATGGTCAGGTCATCCCAGGATAGGCTCACCTCTGACTCGGAGATGCCATCCAGAGTTAACGAACCAGCCATGACAGCCGCCGGGGTGCTCGCCTGTGCCGTCGCCCAGCTGGTCTGCCAGATGGGGCCGTCGCTCTTCTCCGCCCGCACCCGGTAGGTGTAATCATTGCCGTTGCACACCGTCAAATCGCTATGGCTTGCGGTGTCCGGCGCCAAATCGGCCAGCAGGCTGAATTCGACATCCTCGTCGCAGTCCGTCCCCGTTCCCGGGCAGCGCTCGATGCGGTATCCGGTCTCGGAAGTGGCGTTGTCGGTCCAGCTCAGGTCGATGCGGGTGGTGTCGACAGCTGCAGCGGAAAATTCCGTCGGCGCAGGTGGCGCCAGTGTCGTATCATCGATCTGCGCGTAGTCGCTCTCCCACCCACAGAGCGCATCCTTGTAACTGCGGATCCTATAGAAATAGCTGGTGTTGGACGTCAACCCGCTGTCGGAAAAACCGAAACTTTTCTGGAATCGGGACAGAATTTCATCGGCGGCGAGGGGGCGATTGTACACCGCCACCTCATCGATGCGGCCGGCGAAGTGATAGTTCGCGTTCGTATAATCCCCCCGGCGGCCGAGGGTGACGTTGGCGTCATTGGAATCGAAGTAAATCGTCGAAGTCGACCAGGTATCCTGGTCGCCGTTTTTGAAGACGCGGATACCCGACGCCGGATCGAAGACCACCACCATGTGCTGCCAGGCATTGAGGTCGGCCGGTATCCCGGTGCTGACATAGCCGCTGCCGTCCATGACATACCAGGTGGAATATCGCTGATACAGACTCCAGTCGGCGCCGCCATTGTCGGTGCTGATGACGTACTTGTAATTGTTGTTGTTGGCGGTGGGGAAAACCCAGGCCTCGAAGGTCACCCCGGACGAGGTGCCGGACTGGTCGATATTCAGGGGAGTAACGATGGCCGCCGAACTACCGTCAAAATCGCCCGCGTGGTTATAGCGCCCCTCGCTCATGGGCTTGGCTGCACCAGCTGCTGTCCCGTGATTACCGTTGCCCGAACGATCAATGACTTCCCCCGCCGTCCCGTTCCATTCATGCTCATCCATGCCCAGGTCGAGCACCTGGCCGGGTGGAGCACCGGAGAATTGCCTGATCTGAAAGTAATTGAGATCGCTGGCGCAGGTGGCCGCGTTCCCTTCGCAGCGGTCAACGCGAAAACCGGTGTAATCGGTGGTATCGTAAAGCCATTTGAAGGCGATCTGCTCTTCGGACACGCCGGTAACCGCCAGCGACGCCGGCACGGTCGGGGTGGAAACCACGGCTGTCACCTCGGCGCTGGGCTGCGATTCCCAGGTGGCGGTCCTGACGGCTTTGAGCCGGTAGATGTAGGTGTTGCCGGCGCAGACCGTGTCATCCATATAGGAGGTGCTGTCGACCGCTACGGTCGTCACCTCGGCGAAATCGCTGCAGCCCGCGCCCTGGCAGCGCTCGATGATGATGCCGGTTTCCGAGGAGGTGTTGTCGGCCCAGGCCAGCAGCACCCGCGAGGTGTCGAGCACGTCGGCCGCCACCTGGCTCGGCGGCGGCGGCGCTGTGGTGGCCTCGACCGCGGCGGTCGGCGCGGTGCTCCAGCCGCAGTCCGCCGCCTTGTGGGCCCTGACCCGATAGCTGTAAGTGGTGGAATGGGCGACACTCTGGTCCGAGTAGCGCGCCACGCCATGATCGGCATGGACCTGGACCTGCGCGGCGGACAGCGCCCGGTCGTAGACCGCCACCTCGTCGATGCGGCCCAGAAAAAACTCCTGGCTCTGGCTGCCGCGCCGTCCCACCGTGAAGGCTGAACTGCTGGCATCCGTGTCGATGAAGGCCACGAAGGCCTCCACGCCGTTCTTGTAGAAACGCACGCCGGTGCCGGGGTCGAAGACCGCCGCAATATGCTGCCATTGATCGAGGTCGACGGCCACGCCGGTGGAACGCTGGGCTTCGCCGGTCTCAACGTACCAGGTCCCCCCGTTGTGCATGACGCCCCAGTCGTTGCCCCCGTTGTCGGTGCTGACGACGTAGTGGTAGCCGGCGCCCGAGCTGGTCGGATAGACCCAGGCCTCGAATGTCGCTCCCGCCGAGATCGCCGACTGGTCAATCGTCAATCCGGTATTTACGTAATCATTACCGTCAAAGAGACCACCACGTTCAAATCGTCCTTTTGCGGTCGTGACAGCACCTACTGCAGTTCCATGATTTCCCGCTCCCGAACTATCCGTCACCTGGTCGATGGTTCCATCCCACAAAGCCTCGTCCATACGCAGCAGCAGCACATTGTCCGGTGCGCTTATCACCGAGCCGATCTGGGAAAAATCAGCACAGCCGCTGCCGGTGCAGCGCTCAACGACAAAATCGGTTTCATCCATGGAATGGTCGAGCCACCGCAGATCGACCCGCTCTTCCGCTATCCAACTCGGAGCCAGCTCCGAGGGTGCCGCCGGTCCCGGGGTCGCATTGCCGGCATCCACGTTGCTGACGTCTGTCACCCATTCCCCGGTTTTGTACGCTTTAAGACGGTAGCTGTAGATCTGACCGAAGCAGGCAGTCTGGTCGATGAAGGAGGTCGTCTCTGCCGGGACGTCCAGGACTTCGCTTACGGAAAAATCACAAGCGGCGCCGGAGCAGCGCTCGATGGTGAAACCATCTTCGCCGGTGGTGTTATCCGTCCAGTTCAGTGCGATATCGGTCGTGGTGACAACAGCTGCCGTAAGGTCGCTCGGCGGTGTGGGCTCGCCGGTCGTGACCTCGAACTCAGCCCAGCGGCTGGATTCCCCGCTGCTGTTGAATGACTGGACGCGATAGCAGAAGGTGGAGCCGATGCTCAAGCCGGTATCGGAATAGCTGGTCGCATCGGCGACCGTGGTCCCGATGGGCAGCCAGGAATTTTCTGCATCGCAGGTCCCGACTTTGCGCTCGATGTTGAAGCCGGTTTCGTTAAAAGAATTGTCCGACCAGGACAGATCTACCTGGGTATAGAGCTGCACGGCGGAAAAAGGGTGAGGCGTCTGCATGACTTCACCATCCGCCTCGAAGACCAGGAAGTCGGTATCGCCGCCGGCTGCCGTGGTGAACCCCGCGACGAAAGCTTCGCCAAAGGCGTTGGCGACCACCGCAGTCGCCTGGTCATGGTCGTTGGCGGCTCCGTTGTAGACCGTGGCGCCGATGATGGTTCCAGTGTAATCATACTTGACCGCGAGCACATCGTCGTTCGCACCGTCGTTGGTATAGCCGGCCACGCACACCGTACCCGAGCGGTCGACCGACATGGCGGCAACGGCTTCGTCGCTGCCCGGTCGGTCAAGTTGCTTCGACCAGACCAGGTTGCCAGCGCTGTCGTAGCGAATCACCTGGAAATCATGGTTGCCGGCGCTGACGAAGCTGGTTCCGGCGACCACGACCTCCTCGCTGATTGGATCAACCTGCAGGGCCGCCGGCGAGTCGTAACTGTTGCCGAGGCCGTTGAACGCTTTTTCCCATAGCGGGGTGCCGGTCACCCCGTCGTACTTGATGGTGACGAAATCGCCGTTGCCCGCGGCACTGAAGGAATAACCGGTGACGTAGAGATTGCCCGCGGCATCTACCGCCATGGCGGTCACGTAATCGTCTCCATGACCCGCGCCGTCATAAGTTTGGGGGGCACCCCCCCAGACCATGGCGCCCGTAGCGCCGTCGTATTTTGCGACCAGGAAGTCCTTGTCCGTACCGTTGAAAGTATAGCCGCTAACGAAGAGATCACCCGCCGGGTCAAAGGCCACCGCCGCCGGGTGATCTTCGCCACCGCCGTCGTAGGGGGTCGCCGCCCACAGACGGGTGCCGCCGGGGGCGTATTTGAGCAGGTAGATGTCGTCGTCGAAGGCGGCATTGCGGCCATAGCCGACCACCGCCGAGTTGTTCGCGCCGTCGACGGAAACCGCCACCGACGAGGAGCGGTCATCATCGCCCGCCGGCCCGTTGTACTGGTCGCTCCAGGTGGCCGGCGGACCGGCGGCGGGATAGCCCAGGGTATAGACGTCGTTGGTGTTGCCGGCGCCGCCGCCGTAGAGCGAGGCGTAGCCCGTGACCAGAACCTGGTTGTCGCCGTCGACGGCCACCGAGGTGGCGAAATCCGACTCGTTATCGCCGTCGTTGTAGCGCGCCTTCCACTGCTCGGTCGCGTCGGACCGGTCGAGCTTGGCCGTGAAGTAGTCGAAGGCGCCCACCAGGGCAAAGCTGTAGCCGGTGACTACCGGATTGTCGTCCGGCCCCACGGCGATGGCCTGAGGGAAATCATCGCCGTCGTCAGCGCTGTTGAACTGGTAAAGCTTGACCGGTGGGTCGTAGCTGATCACGGTGGTCCTGGCGCTGGTCTCATTGCTGTAGGGGGAATGACCGAGAGTGGCGTGCGTTGCCCTGACCCGGTAATAGTAGCGCACGTCGGGCGCCAGGCCGGTGTCGCTGTAGCTGGTGACGTCGGCCGCGGTGATGGCCAATTGGCTGTAAGTGCCGAAAGTGCCGATCTTGCGCTCGATGGCGTAGCCGTCCTCGTTGCCGGCATTGTCGGTCCAACTCAGACCGACCTCGGTGTTGCTCACCGTCTGCGCTGTCAGGTCCGACGGGGTGTTGAGCAGACCCGGATCGACGCTGATCCCCAGGTAATCATAGTCCGTGGCACCTGCCGTCCAGCGGTCGGACCAGCCCCCCACAAGCACCTCGCCTGTCGGGGCGAACCCCAGCCCGACCGGGCGGTCGGCCTTGGCGGCGCCGTCGTAGGTCATGCTCCAGAAGAGGGTGCCGCTGTCACGGCCATATTTCAGTACCAGATAATCGTCGAACCCCGTCACGTCGTCGTTGGCGGTGGCGACAACATAGACATCACCCCCCGGCTTCACCCGCAGGTCCAGGCCGGCGTCGCTGTTGCCGTTGTTTGAATTGAAGGTCCGGCTCCAGCTTTCCACCCCTGTCCCGCCAGCGTAGCGGGCGGTATATACGTCATAGTCCGAATCTAGGGCGAAGACATGACCGGTGATGGTGACATCATCGTTTTCGTCGACCCAGAGGGCATGCCCCTCCTCGCCGAAGCCGCCGTCATAGGTCTGGACCCAATCGGCCGGACCATCGGACGCCGGATACCTGACGGTGTAAATGTCACGGTCGGTACCGTTGAAGATATAGCCAGTGACGATGACGTTGCCGGCACTATCCAGGGCAACGTCCTGACCCTTGCCATCGCCGGCGTCAGCATAGCGCTTCTCCCACAGCAGGCTGCCGTCGAGGCCGAACTTGACCACGACCAGGTCGAAATCGGGCGTAACGTTCTGCGACTCTCCGGTGGCCGCAAGGCCACCGGCTCCGGCGGCGATGGCAGTGATACGGTCATGCCCCCCTGCGGCGCCGCCGTAGCTCGTTACCCAGATGGGCGTACCGTCCGGGTTCGGGCCATCGGGTCCGTACTTGAGCAGAACGAAGTCGTCCTTGGCGGTGCCATCCTGCATGTAGCCGCCGACATAGACGTTGTTGATGGCATCTACCGCGACGGAGGTGGCGTAGTCATGTCCTGATGCCGCTCCATCATAGGTGTTCTGCCACAGGATGCTGCCGTCAGCTCCAGCGTACTTGACGGTATGAATGTCATAGTTCGAACCACTCCAGACGTAGCCGGTGACGATGACGTCATCATTGGAGTCGATCACCACCGCTGTCGCGACATCCCCCCCGCCGGCATGGTCGTGGATCTTCGACCAGAGGGTGCTTGCGCCGTCGGCGGACAGTTTAACAGTCAGAAAATCACTGCTGCCATCCTCGCTGAAACCGGTGATGACAAGGCAGCCCTGAGAATCGACGGCACTGGCCCTGGCTTCCTGCTTGTTGATCGCAGCAACATCGTACTGCCAGCCCAGGTCGCCGCCGGCGGCTTCGGCCGACACGGCGCCAGACAGCAAAAGCGAAACAGACAACCAGAAAATTGCCGTAACTTCCAGAAACAAAATCCTCATGAGATTTGCCTTTGCCCTATCCAATGCCCCCCTACCAGGGTGTGATATCGTTCCATTGCTGGTTCAGGCGGTTACCGGTCATTGACTCGTGGCAGGGCTGCCAGGAGTAGTCCTTGAAATAGGGATATTGATCGCCGGCGGAACCGCCGCTGGCCACCTCGCCACGATGCTTGAAGTCAAGGCAGTTGGTGCGCATCAGGCGTCCCAATCCCGAGCTGTGCGGCTGATGGCACTTGGAGCAGGAGTAGTTGTGCTCGGCGTTGTTGCCCCACCCCTTAACCGTCTCGTGGATTCGGTCGAGACTCTTGAAGCCCGTGTTCTTGTCGATACCGTCGGTAAGGCTCTCCTTCGGATGACAGCGCAGGCACAGCCCGCCGAATTGAGTTGCGTCCTCAGCCATAGCTTCAGCCCCGAAGGTATTGCGGTCGAGATGAATAAAACTTGAAGTACGTTCCGCCGAGGTGACGTTGGGGTAATCCTCCATGTAGGGGGAACTGAGCCAGGTGCCCTTGAGCAGCGGCACCGCATAAGCCTGGTTCTCACCGAGAGAGGGGCTGACGCCGTGCGGGTCGTGGCACGGGCTGCACAATCCATGGATGCTGCCATCGACCTGCCCCGCATTGACCAAGGGGTTCGAGGCTTTTAGGTGCCCACCCTTGCCCGTGATTCCCGCCCGGTAGCCAAAGCGGGTCTTGGTGCCGTTCATGCCGCCGCCAAAGCGCGCGCTGTCCCAGTAGCCCTGAATCGGCTCGGTGGCGCCGTAGGTCGAGTGGTAGCCCCAGGGCAGCACCCCGGCGTCGCGGGTCTCGTGGCAGTCGAAACACTGCGCCGCGCCGGCGTTCATGGGATTGACGCCCTCGGTGGTCTCCCGCGCCCGGTAGGTGACGCCGTAGCCGCCCTTGCCCGCCTGGGTCTCCTTGAGGTTGCCGCCGTTGTAGGTGTTGTTGAAGGTGCGATAGCTCGAGGTGATTCCCTCGGTAAACGAGCCGTGCGAGCTGTGACAGTCGAAGCACTGCACGTTCTGGGTGCCGGCACGGGTGTTGGTGATGGCGGCGTCCTCGCCGGTCGCCGCACTCCACCCCCCCTCGTTGGCCACCGCGTTGCCATGGGCCGAGAACGCCTTGGTCAGGTTTTTCTTCGCCGCGTTGGCCAGGCCGGTGTATTTGCCGAGAGTCGTGGTTTCGGTCTGGCTGTAGCGCGCCGCGATGCTGGTGCGGTCCCAGGCGTACTGACGCGGCGTCTTGCAGTCGCCGAACACGTCGGTGTCGTTGTTCTGGTCGCTGTGGCAGCTCAGGCAATGTTGGCTCACCCCGGCAACTTCCGTCCGCTCATCGGCGGTGCCGATCTTCTCCGCGGTGAAATTAACTCCGGTGACGCCGTCCTGGTAGGCGGTCGGCCGACTGCCCGGCTCCCAGATGACCAGGTCGACCTTGGCATTGAGGATCGCGCCGTGGGTCTCGTAATTGTAGCCCTCGTGGTAGTCGTTGGCGATCAGCCCTTCCGGCGTTGCCTCCCAGTGGCAGGCGTAGCAGTGAAGATTGGTCACCGGGATGCCCTGAACATGATGAGAGTTGGCGCGAAACTGGCCCATGATATCCATGCGCTTGTTGATGACCCCGTCGTGACAGGTGACGCAGTCGCGCGGCTGGCCGAAGCCCAGGTGGTTGGGCACCGGCTTCTGCTGATGACAGCTGCTGCAGTCCTCACCCGTGCCGTGTCCTTCGGCGAATCCGTGATTGTGGCAGTCGGTGCAGGCGCGCCCCGAGCGGTGAGCATCGCCGTAATCAAAGTGATAATGCTCGACGTCGGTGTGGCAGACGTTGCAGATGCCGTCGTAGGGCGGTGAGCTCTTGGCGTAGTCCATGCCGCTCTGGGTGCGGGTGAACGTTGTGGCTCGCTGTTGCATGGGCTTGCCGAAGAGCCCGTCGCTGCGCACCGTCACCTCGTCCTGGATCATGTAGATGTTGCTGTCGCCGTGGGGATCGTGGCAGTCCCAGCAGAACTTTCCGCCGCGCCATTCGGTGTTCACCAGGGCATAGCTCGTACCTGCAATCACCGACCCGGAGAAAACCCCGCTGACGGTAATGGTCGTGGCATCATTGACCAGCACCGGGCGCGTCTCCCCGCTCAGGGCACCGCTGGTGATCTTTACGGCGTGCCCAATGAACTGATCAGCGCTCCAGCTTTTGGTCTCATCGACGAGGACCGTGGCATCGAAGCGGGGGTGAAGACTCCCGTCGACGCTGAAGGTACCGGTTTCTTCGGGAGCGGCGAGGGAGTCCTCATACGTCTCGAAGTGCTTGTAGCCGAAGTGGCTCGAGCTGCCCTTGCTCTCGCCGTATTTCTCGCCGGTACCCGGATCGTAGCCGATGGTGTAGGGGTTGTCCTCCGGCGCACCTGACCAGGTATGGCAGCTGGTGCAGTTCTGGTCTTTCACCCCGTCGCTTTCGCTGTCGTGGCACTGCAGGCACACCCCCATCATGATGTACTGATTCTTCACATCCTCTTTCTGCGACGCCGTCCACACCCCGGTACCGACATTGTGTATGTGCACATCGTCGCCGTGACAGCCGGTCGGGGGCCACTCGGCCGGAGTCGCCATACACGAAATGCTCTCGTAAGCACCCCCGGCGGCGAACTCCTGGTGCGAAACGGCATAGGGTGCGCTCGCCATACCGACCTGCACGGCGCTTTCGTTCATCTGAGTGGCATTGGTGGTGTCGCCGGGGTTGTCATGGCAGCCCAGACACCCGCCTGATTGCGGCAGGTGGCAGCCGCTGGTCAGGCACGAGATGGCATCACCGGCGAAGGGCGCATGATCAATGGAATAGTCAGGTCCGGTGATATCGATCAATTGGGAGGAAAGCCCCCCAGAGGTATCGTGACAGCTGCGGCACTCGGCGTCGGTGCGCTCCATGTGGCAGTAGACGCACTCCTTCTCAAAGCGCTGGATGAACTGAGGGTGCACCTTGAGGCGGTAAGGGTTGTTGATGTCCTTATGCAGCACTTCGCTGTCGTGGCAATACCAGCAGGGGTTGCCCGGAAAGTCCGCCGGACGGTTGCCGCTGGAATAATTCCCCGCTGCCACCGGGCGCCCATGTCCGGTGGTCCCCCACTCGCTCATGTTGATGCGCGCCTGGGTTCCGTTGAAGCCGCCGTAGTCGTCGACATCGGCGCCGGTGGTGCCGTGGCAGGTCAGACACAGCACCGCGTTGTCGGCCGAGTCGCCCCACACCGGCGCGTCGCCGTTGTGGCAGGCGGTGTTGGAGCAGGTCTTGGTGACGGGATCGTAGGTGCCGCCGTCCTTGAACACCACGTCCTTGACCTTGTTGACGTGATAATCCGCATCAACGTGACCCGATTCGGACATCACCCCTTGCGGGATGCCGCCGCCGTGACAGTCTTCGCAGGAGCCGACCACTGTCGCGTAGTGGCAGTTGCCGCAGGAAAAATCGGTCTCCAGGTGGCGCACGTGTGAGTTCGCCCGATCGGTGCCGGGTCCCGTGTTGGGGTACATGGGCGTGGCGTTGAGCCACTCCTGCCCCTCGGGCCAGCCGGTCATGCCTTCATGACAGGAGGAGCAGTCGCCGCGATGACCATGGCACGCATCGCAGCCTGCTGCCTGCCCCGAGTCCCAGGGAAAGTCTCGCACCTCGGGATTGACCGTGGTACCGTCGCTGTGACAGTAGAGGTTGTCGCAGGTCTTGGTGACGGGATCGTAGGAGGCGACTGGATAACCCGCGATGTTCCACTGCGGCGTGAAGGCGACATCTTTGGTTTCGTTGAGGTGTTTGCCGTAATCCTTGATGGCGCCGGCCCCATCCACGGTGTTGTAGTGACAGTATTCGCAGGGATACTGGCGGATCCAGAATTCATTGGCCAGCCGGTGGTGGCCGTTGGACGCCATCTGCACCGCCTCGGGTCCATCGCCGATGCGCCCCTTGTGACAGCCGGTACAGCCAAGCGAGGCCGTGTCCGACCACTGCACCGCGGTCTGCGGCGCGCCGCCGCGCCCGTCGCTGTGGCAGTAGCTGTTGTCGCACGCGCGGGTGGCGCTGTCGTAGCTGCCGCCGCCCATATCCACATCCTTGCTCTGATTGACGTGCTTGCTGTTGTCGTTGATGACCGTGCTGCTGCTGGCGGTGCCGGCGTGGCAGCGCGCGCAGTCGAAACCGTAGGTCGAGGCGTCGGTATGCCTGCGGTGGCGCCCGCTGAGGCTGGTGGCCGCGCCGCCGCCGGCGTGACAGGAGGTGCAGTTCAGCGGCGCCCCACCCCACGCGGGATTTTTGTAAGTGATCGTTTTGTCAAAGGGCGCGCCGTTGCTGTGGCAGTACAGGCTGGCGCAGCTGCCGTAGGAGGAGGACGCCGCATAGTCGCCGGCCAGCGTGTAGTTGCTGGCGTCGTCACCGGAATAAGCGGCGGTGCTGACCCGTCCGTCGCCCGCGTCGAAGCGTACTTCCGACAGGTCGTTCATGTGCTCCGCGCTCTTGTGGCAGACCCAGCACTGGGGGGCGGCCATTATACCGCCCGATTCCAGGTGAGCCGGGTGACTGCCCCAGGCGGGGGGGTAGGCATGACAGCCGTCACAGGAGGCGGCAAAGCTGTTGTCGCGGCTGTGCACATGACAGTTGGTGCAGACTGCGGTGCGCACGTGGAAATTGCCGGCACCGGGCACGATGTCCTTGGCGTCGCCGTGGCATTTTTCACAGTAGCCGGTGGCGCTGCCATCGATCTGGTCGTTCCAGAAGGTGTACTTCTGACCTTCGTCGAGCACCGCCGGGTCGCTGTAGTCAAGCCCCGCGATGGTGCCGAAAGTGGCGGTCGTAACCTCCTTGCGCAGCACAAAATAGTTCGGATCACCCGAGTTCGTATAGGAATGGCCGCTGTGGCATGCCAGGCAGCCCACCGTCTCGCCGCCGTCGGCCGGATTGCCGTGGGCCCCGTAGCTATGGCAGGCGGTGCACAACACCGAGGTGTCGGCGGCCTGCGGCCCGCTTGAGCGCAGGATGCAGCCGTCGCCGGCACTCAGCTCCCGCCCCGGGCCGTCGACGGTGGCCGCGTCCGAATCGGCGAAGTGTACGCCGTGGCACGACGAGCAGGACACCGCCCCGTCGACCAGTTCGATCTCTCCCGCCGCGGCGGCCACCTCGGCCGGGGTCCTGTATTTCTCCGGCTGCGCCGAAGCCACCGCCGCGTAGTCGGCGACGAGGGGGTGGCTCAGCCGACCGCGGTGCGAGCTGTCGAGATTCCATGAGCGATGGCAGTCCAGACACATCTGCTCCTTGCTGCCCGAACCCAATCGCAGAATTTTGGTGTTCTCGGGGTCGCGGCTGTGTGGATCATGACAGCGCTGACACGTCAATTTGCCGGTAGAGATGCCGTAACGTCCGTAAAAATAACGATTCAACGGCGGCTGGGCGCCCGCTGCGGAGTTAACGTCGCGGCCGCTCCACATATGCGAACTCTGGGTGCCCGACCCTTCACCTTCGGACATCCCGTCAGGATAGGAGCCCATCGCGTTACTGGCATCGACAGGAGAAAATAAAGCGGCAGGTGTGGCCAGTCTGCCGTCAAGCATTAAAACCGAAGGGGGGTTTTCCTTGTGGCACTGCAGGCAGACATTGCTGGTCGCGTTGCCCAGATCGGTATAGGAAATCCCGAGCTTGTGGCAGATCTTGCAGTCAAAGTTGTGAACTTCAATGCCGCAGCCGCATTCCGGCAAAAGACAGAGCAGAAACACAACCAGAGTAAGAAAAACCAGTGGATATCCGCGCAGCGGAATATACGCTTCAAAATAACAATTTTTGTTCCTCGATCCCAACATGAGTCACTCTCTGTACGGAACTTCAAACAACCCGCCGGCCGGTTCTTTTCAAAAAAATCCACATGACACAAAAACGAAAAAGGCTTCCGTGCAAAAGGATGGCAGCGAAGTGATTCTGACAATTTTCCGACACACGATGGCAAACCAGAAAATTAGATCTTCATAATGCAAATAACGCTCCAGTACAGAGAAAACGAGCGTTTTCCCGATAAATCTTATAAAAAAACCCAATAGTGTCCGGTTAGGAAATTGCAGCCAACCGGAAGAGTAAAAAGGTAAATATTTTCGCAAAGTTAGCTCGTTTTTTGCTTGACAGATTGCCACGAGGTCGGCGCGGCGAATTTCGTAAACACCTATTTACTATGAGGATTTACGGAATTGTCATTACTTGTTCGCTATTACCGCACCTGCCTGAACAGGCGCTCCGCTGCTCGACTTTTTACCCCGTTCAAGGGTTCTCTCGAACAGGTTCCAGTTCTTGAGTCCCGAGGCAACAGGCCATTGCAGATGACGTTTAAAGATCAGTTGAAAATTCTGCCCTACGATCACCTCGAAGAGCATTCTTCAGGGCGTCATCTGGTGCAGATCCTCGCAGGGTTGATCACTTACCTGCTGCTGGCCATCTACTGCCACGAAGAGCATGGCGAGCGTGTCAGCATCAACAGAGTGCGTAAGCTTCACAACAATATCCGCAACGAAGCCGCCGAGGATGCCGCCGCTGGGTTAGGCCCTCCCGACATCATTGACTTGGACTTCGGGGCCTATGCAACTTCTTAACCGGACAATGCTGTGAAACTGTTATCTCATCTGGATGCAAGCGACCGTTAGTCGTGTCGGTTGTTACAGATTTGACGTACGCATGCTATCCTGCTGTTTAAGAGAGAAGCTGTATTGCCGGAGGGCTAAATAATCATGGATGATCAACACCCCGTTACCGGCGGTCCCTGCCGCCACCTGGAACACTTGGCTACGATTCTCGACAGTGTCGCCGATGGTGTCTTTACCGTCGACCAGGAGATGCGCATCACTTGGTTCAACCGGGCGGCAGAGGAGATCACCGGCTTTTCGCGCGAGGAGGCGCTGGGGCAGAGCTGCTGCGAAATCTTTCGCAGCAACATTTGTTTCACCCACTGTCCGGTGCGCGAAGCGCTGACGAGCGGGGAGGATGTGGTCAACCGACAGGTGGATATCCTCGATCGCGGCAATCGCGAAATTCCCATTTCAGTGAGCGCCTCGGTGCTGCGCGACGCGGACGGCAACCCGGCCGGCGGCGTTGAGACCTTTCGCGATCTGTCCCAGATCGAAGCCCTCAAGCGCGAGGTGGAGGGGCGTTTCACCTTTCAGGATATGGTCAGCCGTGATCCGCGCATGCGACAGTTGTTCGACATCCTGCCCGATGTGGCCGCCAGCGATGCAACGGTGCTGTTGCAGGGCGAAAGCGGCACCGGCAAAGAGCTGTTTGCGCGGGCACTGCATGACCTGAGCCCCCGGCGGGAAGGGCCGCTGGTGATCGTCAACTGCGGTGCGCTTCCCGAACCGCTGCTGGAAGCCGAGATTTTCGGCGCCAAGCGGGGTGCCTATACCGGCTCAGTGGAGGATCGCGCCGGGCGGTTGGAGCATGCGGAAGGGGGGACGCTGTTTCTCGATGAGATCGGCGATCTGCCCCTGGCGCTGCAGGTCAAGCTGCTGCGGGTGCTGGAAAATCGCGAGTACCAGCCCCTGGGGGCCCGAAAGCCGCGCAAGGCCGATGTGCGCTTTGTCGCGGCGACGCACCGCGATCTGGAGGAGATGGTGGCCGACGGCACATTCCGGCGTGACCTTTTTTTCCGCATCAACGTGGTCAACCTGAAAATTCCGCCGTTGCGCGAGCGGCCCGAGGATATTCCGCTGCTGCTGGATGTGGCGCTGGACCGCTTCAATCGTGCCTACGGCAAGCGTATCGGCGGTTTCTCTCCGGAAGCCCTGGACTTTCTTCTCAACCATGACTACTCGGGAAATGTTCGCGAACTGTTCAACCTGGTGGAGCGCGCTGTGATCCTGTGCCGCGATACCACCATCGGTGCCGAGTCCATGCCTGTCCGGCGGGAGAGGGTTCAGAACTCTAATGATGCCGTCCTGATCGGGCGGCGCCCCACCGTGGAGCAGTTGCAGGAACTGTTGCGCCGTCATCGCGGCAATAAAACAGCTGTTGCGCGTGAACTCGGCATCAACCGCACTACCCTGTGGCGCTGGCTTAAAGAAGACAGCGCCTGATCCAGGTCATTCTTGTTGCAATGTTGCATTTTGATGCATCGAGCCTTTCTTTCGCTAAATTCTTATTGCCTCGTCTTTTTTTCTGTTCCGCTATCCCTCTGCTGTTGACCATGCAACGGTTTTGTGGGCATCTATCTGCGTCTCAAAATTCTTCATTTTTGTAAGTATCTGTAATCCCACAATAATTTCGGAATTTATTTTCGGCATATGTTTTGGAAACCGTTGGGTGAGAGTGTGTCTGTCAACCTGCGTTTTTCAACCAGAGGGAGTCTGAAAATGTATACCGAAAAAGTCATGGACCATTTTGCCAACCCCCGCAATGTCGGTGTGCTGGAAAACCCAACTGTCATCGCAAAGATCGGAGACCCCGATTGTGGTGACTTTCTGGTGATCTTCCTGCGGATCGAAAACGATCGGATCGCCGATATCAAATATAAAATTCATGGGTGCGGCGCGGCGATCGCCACCTCGTCTATCGCGAGCGAAATGGTCATGGGGATGGCGCTTGATGAGGTGCTGCGCGTGACGGATCAGGATATTGCCGATGCGCTTGATGGCCTGCCTGAAGAGAAAATGCACTGTTCCAACCTGGCG
>JAXHUR010000002.1:64303-73820 GCA_034189505.1 Thermodesulfobacteriota bacterium
GCCATGGACACAAATCAGCCCACTGTCAAACAAACCCGGGTCGCACTGCCGCTGTACGGCAACCGGGTGCTGCCGCGCTTCGGTCTGGCACGGGATTTCGCCCTGGTTGATGTCGATTGTGCCGGAAAATCCATTCTAGCAGTTGAGCGCCGCGAGTGGCCTTCCTGGCGTTGGCCCTCGGTGCCGGCCTGGTTGAAAGTGGAAGGGGCCGCCGGAGTGTTGTGCAGCGGAATTCATCCGCGTTTTCAGCAGGCACTGCAGGACGAGGGTCTGTGGGTGGTGTGGGGCTATATGGGTGAGATGGAGGAGGTGCTGCAGCTCTGGTTGCTGCAGGGCGCAGTCGAAGGAAGGGCGCCGGCCGCATCCTCTCCCTGCTGCCGACGGCGTATAACGCCGAGGCGTGGGCAACAACATTCTGGTTTTGGAGGAAAATCATGATCATTGCAGTGACATCTCTTGGAGATGATCCCGGTAGTCCCGTCGATGCGCGTTTCGGGCGTGCCGCCTGGTTCCTGCTTCACGATGACCAGGCGCAGAGCTGGGAAGCGCTGGAAAACTCTCAAGGTCAGGAGGCCCTGCAGGGAGCCGGGATTCAGGCAGCCCAGCAGATGGCAACCCGCGGAGTCGAAGTCTTGATTACCGGAACAACGGGGCCCAAGGCACAGCAGGCCCTCAAGGCGGCCGGCATCAGAATCTATCACGGGGCAAAGGGTCCCGTGGAGGCGGCTCTGGATGCCTACAAAAAAGGGCGTCTTGAGCAGGTCGCATAGGAATATTTTCCCTTCTGCGTTTGCGGATATCCAGCTTTTTCAAGAGGAGAGGCAAAAATGTCAATGAATCAAACTATCGCTGTTCCTTCTAAGTATCCCGGCGGTTTAAATGCTTTGCGTTCAGGTCACTTCGGGCGCTGCGACGTCTTCACTCTGGTGGAAGTCCACCAGGGGCGGGTCGAAGAAGCCCGGGTGGTGGCCAATGCCGAGCACAGCGAGGGAGGGTGCCTGGTTCCGGTCAGAATTCTGCAGCAGGCCGGGGCTACTTCGCTGGTGGTGCAGGGGATCGGCATGCGTCCTCGAATCGGCTTTGCCCAGGCCGGAATCGAGGTTCTGGTGGGACCGGGCGAGACCGTGTCCCAAGTGGTGGAGGCGTACTTGAACAACCAGTTGCGGAGCATCTCCGAGCAGGATGTGTGCGGCGCGCACGGTTAAGGAGTCCGATGTGAATCTATGCATTTTGAGCGGCAAGGGCGGCACCGGCAAGACCACGTTGAGCGTGTCGCTGGCGGCCTGGCTGGCAGAAAATCTGACCGACAAGAGGGTCACGCTGCTCGATTGCGACGTGGAGGAACCGAACGCGCATCTGTATCTGACACCGCCGCAGGTGACGCAGGACCCTGTGAGCGTGCTGGTGCCGCGGTGGCAGAAAGAATTGTGCACCCAGTGCGGGCGGTGCGGCAACGTCTGTCAGTTCGGAGCCTTCGCGGTTCTGGGAGATCGCATCGAGATCTTTTCCGATCACTGCCACAACTGTGGGGCGTGTTCCTATATCTGTCCGTATCAGGCGCTGCCGGAGCATCCCCATGTGGTGGGTCGCACCCTGCGTGGAGAGGTGGATGGCCTTGAACTGATCTGGGGCGAACTCAAAGTGGGTGAGCCACGCTCGACGCCGGTGATCGAGGCCGTGCGGCGGCAGGCCGGGGAGGGGATTGTGGTTATCGATGGTCCGCCGGGAACCTCCTGCGGCATGGTGGCGGCGGCTTCCGGCGTCGATCTGGCGCTGGTGGTGACTGAGCCGACCCTGTTCGGCCGCCACGACCTGGAACTGGCTCTCGATGCGCTGCGGGCATTGGAGGTGCCCTGCGCGGTGGTGATCAACAAGAGTCTCTTTGGCGACGCCGGCGTGCGTTCCTGCTGCGATCGACATAAGGTGCCGGTGCTGTTGGAGATCCCCTTCCGTCGAGATCTGGCGGGCAGTTCAGCGCAACAGAGGATCCTGCATCGCTTCGCTCCCGAATTCAATGCCCTGCTGGCACTGCTTTGGGGCGGATTACAGCACACGGCACGGCAAGGAAAGGTCACGGCATGAAACAGTGGGTGGTATTAAGCGGCAAGGGCGGGACGGGCAAGACTTCGGTGACGGCATCGCTGGCCTCTTTGTGGAAGACGCCTGGAGTCTGCGTCGACGCCGATGTGGATGCCGCCAATCTGCATATTCTGCTGCATCCCGAAAACCGCCTGCGTGAAGCCTTTGTCGGCGGCAAGACCGCGGTGTGCGATTTTGAGTTCTGCACCGCCTGCAATCTGTGCGGAGAGCTGTGCCGGTTTGACGCGATCACATCCGGACATGTGAACCGTCTGGCCTGTGAAGGCTGCGGCCTGTGCGTGCTGGCCTGCCCGCAGCAGGCGCTGCAGCTGACGGACCGTGTCAACGGCAACTGGTTTGAAGCGCAGTCGAGCGCGGGGCCGCTTTTCTACGCCCGTTTGGGCGCCGGGGAGGGCAACTCGGGAAAGCTGGTCGGGAAACTGCGGGAAAAAGCCCGTGAATTCGCCCGGCGCAATAACAGCGACTGGATTCTGATTGACGGGCCCCCGGGGACCGGCTGCCCGACCATGGCGGCGCTGACCGGTAACGATGCCATGCTGGCGGTGGCGGAACCGAGTCCTTCCGGGCTGCACGATCTGGTGCGGCTGCTGGATCTGGCGCAGAATTTCCTGGTTAAAGCTTATGTTTGCATCAACAAGGAGGATCTCAATGCCGAGATGGCTTTGAAGATCCGCTCCCTGTGCGATCAGCGGAGGGTGCCGGTGGTCGGCGCCATCCCTTACGATCCGGCGGTGGTGGAAGGCGCGCGGCGCGGTCTGCCGGTGGTCAAATGGCCTGAGTCGGCGGCGGCTCACGCCCTGCGGCGCCTGGCCCGCCATCTGGCGCAGCTCTCGTTTCAGGACAAGGAATCAAGCGAAAAAACGATCGTCGAATAAACAGGACGACGCCGGGGTGCTGATCGCCTTTATCACACACATCATGAAAGGAGGCAGACCATGCCTGGATTCAATGGACAAGGCCCGCAAGGGCAGGGACCCCGCACCGGACGTGGCGCGGGACGCTGCAACAGTCAGACATCGCCCGATGCACCGGCAGCAGGACGCGGCCGTGGCTGCGGGTTGGGCCGCGGCCCCGGTCCCGGACAGGGAATGGGGCCCGGGCAGGCGCTGCGCCGAGGACGCGGTGGAGCGCAGCAGGGACGGTTCAATAACTTTGAACAAAAAAATGGAGAATGAAATATCCAATGCGATAACTCCTCCCCCCAGCGGGGGGAGGTTGCGAGGGGGGAGGCCTGCGTTGCTGCCCGGATCTCCCCCACCCTGACCCTCCCCCGCTGGGGGAGGGAAGAAAAATGACAGGGGCTGACGGGGACAGGGGGGATTTTTAGCGGCCCGTGGCCTCCAGGTGGTGCCGATCCTCCATGCGGCACCACCTTTTTTTTCTTGGTATATTCAAAAAATTGAATATTGTGTAATGAAAAGTTTAAGATTGTGCGAATGTGCGAATCAATACAAGGAGTTCTTATCTATGTGGCGTTTGCTGGCGCGGGTGAATCAGAATCTGATCCTGGCGATCCCTGTCATGATGCTGGCCGGGTTTGCTGTCGGGGTTCTGTTCGAAGTTCAGGGGATGCGTTCCCTGATCATCCCCCTGACCTTTCTCATGGTCTATCCCATGATGGTCAATCTCAAGATCAAGAAGGTGTTTCAGGGCGGGGATTTCAAGGCTCAGTGGCTGACCCAGGCTCTGAACTTCGGCGTGGTGCCCTTTCTGGGGTACGGCATTGCCATGCTGGCTTTTCCCGACCGCCCCTACATGGCACTCGGGCTGGTACTGGCCTCGCTGGTGCCCACCAGTGGCATGACCATCTCCTGGACCGGCTTTGCCAAGGGCAATCTCGAAGCGGCGGTCAAAATGACGGTCATCGGACTGACCCTGGGATCTCTGGCGACTCCCTTTTACGTGCAGTGGCTGCTCGGTGCGCAGATCGCTGTGGATATGGGGGCCATCATGGTCAATATCGCGCTGATCGTTTTTCTCCCTATGGCGGCGGGGTTCGCGACCCAGCAGTTTCTGGTGCGGCACTACGGCCAGCAGGCCTTCCAGCAGGAGCTTTCAAAAAAATTTCCGCCTCTCTCGACCCTGGGGGTGCTGGGCATCGTTTTCATTGCCATGGCGCTCAAGGCCAAGGCGATTGCCGCCGAACCGGTGACGCTGTTGCTGATCCTGCTGCCTCTGCTGGGGTTCTATTTTGTCAATTTTGCGCTCAGTACGCTGGTGGGTAAATGGTTTCTGCCCCGCGCCGACGCTATTGCCCTGCTCTACGGTTCGGTGATGCGCAACCTCTCCATCGCCCTGGCCATTGCCATGACCGCCTTCGGCCCGGCCGGTTCCGATGCGGCGCTGGTGATCGCGGCGGCCTACATCATCCAGGTCCAGTCGGCGGCCTGGTTCGTGCGCCTGACCGATCGGGTTTTTGGCCCTGCGGCAGAGGGGCAGGCACAGATGGCTGCAGCTGTGCAGGAGTAAACGGCATCCCTTACAGGGTGATCAGGTCTAAAAACCGGAGAACTCCAATGCAACAAGCATGACGAGGATCGCCCCAGCCACAATTCCATTGACTTTGAGCGGGGTCGGCCTTAAATCAGTTCGGGCAGCGTGATGCCGCCGATAAAAATTCCGAATGCCGCGACCCAACTGCTGACCACCAGCTGCATGGAGCCGCTCAGCGCATGTCCGCTGGTGCAGCCGTTGGCCCAGCGGGCGCCGATCCCCATGATCGCTCCGCCGACAAAAGCGGTGAACCAGCGCAGAAGCCATCCGTCACCGAAGTGAGAAGTCCACATCCCGGGCAGAAAGCGCCAGGCGAAGTCGCCGGAAAGGATCGCCGAAACGGCGGCTGCCGCGATCAGTCCGATTACAAGCATCCATTCCCAGTCGATTTCAGGTGCAAACTTATCGGACACGTCCGGTTTGTCCTTTTAAAAAAACTGGTTAGCAACGCAAGCCGCACAGCGGGCGGGTCGCTAATCAGGGGAAAATAAGAAACATACGTGAGATAACTTATTTATTCCGCTAAAAAGCTTTAAGTAGAGCGAAGACGAGATGTGAGCGATGGACTTTCTTCTTTTCTTACCGCTCGCCAGATATCAAATAATTTTTATTCAAGATATTGCTCACCCCCCCTTCAGCGCAGCCGTCAGTCGTTCAAAAACCAGCCGACCCGAAACCCCTCCAAACCCTCTTATGGCGCGCAGACGGCAGCTTTCCACGGCACTGGAAATAGCGACAACCCGGTAGGGGACACCAAATGCCAGCAGCAGTCCCAGGGTCAGGGTCACGCAGCCGGCCCAGACCAGCGGCTTGCCGGGATCCCGGGAGAACTGAAATCCCACATACCAGAAGCCGAACTTGTCCCGCTCGAAAGCCGTCTGATAGATCGATACTCCGCGATGCACCAAAGGGTGATTAATGGAGATTTCACCCTGACGAACGGTACGGCCATTTTCCAGGATCGTCACGTGGCTGTAGGTCTGCTTGAGGATAGGGTCTCTGAAAGCCGTCGGGTAGAGCACCACCCCGGCATCGAAACCCTCGTGGTAGGTATGCTCACCCACGCCGGCCCGGTAATCCCCCAACACTGCTTCATCACGAAGAATTTTCAGGTACAGTTCCCGGGTGAAAGGATCGAAGGAGACGACCTCCGCACTCAACCCTGAGCCGGGCAGATCGAAACGCTCCCCTTCCCGCGTGGTCCAAGTCTGCAGAGGTTCGCGCGACTCCTGCCGATAGGCGGTAATCTGAAGGTCGATCGGATAGTACTGCGCCTTGAAATCATCGAGCCGTACCGTAAATCTCAACTCCCGCTCCGACTGGATCTTCCAATCCAGAACCCGGTTATCCTGTTGCCCCACGTAAATAAAACGGGTGCCGACAAAGCCCAGCTCCGAGGCCAGCGCGCCGACCATGATCAGCAGGCAGGAGCAATGCACCACCGTCGACCCCCAGCGCCCAAGACGGCCGCGCTCGGCCAGGCAGCGATCCCCCGATACGTACAAACGGTAGCCTTGAGATTCCAGCTGGGGAAACAGGGACTGCCGCCCGCGCTCAATCACCGTATCGGCTTCAACCTCGCTCACTTCATCCATGGCCGCCATGAAGCGGTTGCGATCCCGGAAGTTACGGCGAAAGGTCTTAAGGGTACAGGACACCAGGTTGACGGCCAGCGCCGCCAGCAGCAGCCGATACCAAAGGCTCTGGTAATACAGGTCGTAGCGCCCCTGCTCCGCCGCTCCCTCCAGCGTGCCGAAGACAGAAACCGCCGCCAACGCCAGCAAAAGGTAGAGGGTGACCTTCGGGGAAGAACAAAGAGCCGCAGCATTTTTAAAAACACCTTTTTTCAAAGGGAAAAAGTCTCCGTAAAAATTTTCTCTGGTCAAGAACCTGGTATTTAATTTATAATAATTTTCTAATTTTGTAAATAGGGAGAACTGGCGGGAACACAGCTTCACCTTCACCACCAGTCCAGAAACGGGCATGATCCACCTGGTTCTTCACCGCGAAGGAACGCCGTCGCGCGAGCCGGCCCTGTTCGATGACATCCGCATTGAGCCGACCCATCCCTAACGAGAGGGGAAAAATAATTCGATCCCCTTTCCCAGAAACGGAGCGTTACTCCTCTCTGCCGCCTTCGCCGTCGAACCGTCGATAGGCCGACAAAACCTCGTTCTGACTGAGAATGCCGAGTAGACGGTCCGGTTCATCGGGATCGACCACTGGGAAGTAACTGATGTTCCTGTTGGTCTTCAACATCTCCATGACCTCCCAAAGAGGCTGATCGGGGTTCACTGCGTTCTTTTCCGAAGAGACCAGTTCGCCTGCGACAACGAGCGGCATCAGGGTCGGCTCGAACAGAAGTTCGCGGATTTCCGTGTAGTTGATCATTCCCAAAAAACGGCCCTCGGCGTCTACGACCGGGAAGCGGTCGTACCGGCTGTGGGCGATAATACGCAAAAGCTCATTGAAAGGGGTGTTGTTCGGAATCGTTTCAACATTCTGGCGCATGATATGACCAACATAAATATCGCCCGGTTCGTGGAACTTTTTCCAGGCGGGCAGACCCAGGGATGAGCGGAAGTGATGGACGACGCTGTGCATCCCTTCCATGGCCCCTTTGGGGGCTCTTTTCTGGAGAAGGGAGAGGATTGGAACCTCGCCGGCCCGGACCAGGCCGAAGCGCACGGCCAGGGGACCGACCAACTCGAACACAACGACCGAACCGAGCACCACCGTTTGGAGAAGCTGACCGCCTTCGGGCCACTGGCGTGAGAGACTGGCTGCCAGGCCGATGGCAACTCCCGCCTGGGCGAGCAGGGTCAGTCCCACATAGGAGCGCTCTCGTTTTCCGAAGCCGCCTATAGCAGCACCGACGCGGGCGCCGAGCCACTTGCCGAGTGTCCGGGCAAGGACATAAGCGACGCCGAGAAGGCCGATGTGACCCAATGTTTCGATGTGCAGGTTGGCCCCGGCCAGCACGAAGAAAGCCACGTAGAGCAGGTAGTCGACCTGGCGCAGACTGGCGGCCATGCGGTGCCAGCTCGGCGTGCTGTTGGCAGCGACGATGCCGAGAATCAGACTGGCCAGCAGAGGGTCGACCTCCATCATTCGGCAGACGGTCGTCACCGCGGCAACGCTGCCGAGCAGCAGAATCTTGTGTTCGCTGGCCAGTTCGAGGCGCTCGCCCCAGAAGGAAATGATCAGACCGAAAACGATGCCGACGATGATCGGGCCACCCATGTGCCAAAGCAGCAACCAGTGACTTTCCGCCGGTGTCAGCAGAAAATGAACCAGGACCGTAAATCCGAGAACGGACACCAGATTGTTGAATCCGACAAGCGTCAGGACAATCCCTGTGATCGGACCTTCAGCCTCGTATTCACGTATGACCATCAGGGTTGCCGCCGGAGCTGTGGCGACGCCGATGATGCCGAGAAACAGGGAGAAGAGTAAAGAGGTCTGAAGCAGACTCAGGTCGGCAACCGTCTTGTGAAGAACCAGCTCGTTGACACCGAATGCGGCAACGCCGACCAGCAGAAAAGTCAGACCCATTTCACTGAGAGAAAAAAAGGCGATGCGATGCTTCCACTTGCGCAGGTGGTCGATGCTGAACAGGCTGCCGATATTCAGCAGAATCAGGCCGAGGGCGAGATCGCCGAGGATGCTCAGTTCAGTCAGTACCTCGGAGGTCAGAAGCGGGGGCCAGCCGATGAGGTGGGCTAAAGAAGGACCAATGACCAGCCCGGTCAACAGATAACCGGTCACGCGCGGGACATGGAAGCGCGAGGCAAGACGTCCCCCGATCAGGGCACCGAAGAAGATGGCCGCAAGGCCGGTCAGATGAACGATGGCAGAGGAAGACATGGAGCCCTAGACTCTCGGGGAAATATGTTCGATCCAAAGCTACCATAAAACACCGATGCGCAAAAGCAGAAGCCGGGAAAGAATTATTTTCCCCGCTCAGGCCATGATCAGAAAGAGGTCGCTCCCATTTTTGGGCGACCCAATGATTTTCCTGGCCTTTTTACCAGAGCTCCTCGTCAACTTTCTCGAAGGCAGAAGTATTACGCTCGAATTCTGCCTCTTCTTCTGCGCTCCAGGTCCCGGCGAGATGGTCGAGGTCGCTGTAACGGACGCTCCGCTTTCTCTTTTCAAGGCCCAGGGATTCCCTCAACAGCCGCAGTGTCACTGCATTGACACTGGCTCCTTCGCTCCTGGCTTTTTCCTTCAGCGCCTCGGCCGTTTTCTCGTCGATTCCCCGCAAGGTCATCGTTCTCATCATGGACTCCTTTTCAGATGCTGGTAAGGAGCAGCCCGTCAATATAGCGGAAGTGCTCATCGAATGTGCTCAGCGCAAGTCCATGCCGTAAGCTGGACGCGGCAATCCATAGGTCGTTGGAAGGTATCAGCCGCCCTTTGAACTTTAGAGCGCGAAACACCTCGGCATAAAATTCCGCCGTCTCCTCGTCGAGGCAAAGGACCTCAACACGAGGAGAATCGAGAAACTGATCAAGTTCCCGTCGATTTTCCGGTTCCCGGCTTCCGCATCGAAAACCGGCGAGCAACTCTCCAAGGACCACAGTGCTCATCCCGATATACTCCGCCTGACGCAATACCTCTACCGCCGTTTGCTGATTCCGCTTAAACGCGACGTAAAAATTGGTATCGATCAGTATATTCTTCATGCCCCGTTCCCCTCAATTTCCCACAGAAAGAGTGAATGCAATATGATGGCATTATATGACTGCGGAAGTGGAGTGTCAATTAAGCGAGCGATGAGAGCGACCCGGAAGTTATTCCGCAATCGGCCCCCATTTTACTCTTGGCGAACATTTCTTCTAGCCAACAACTCAACATTCAATTTATAATATTTCTTTAATTACGCAAACAGGGAGAACGTATGCATCGCTTCTTTTTTCAA
>JAXHUR010000020.1:0-46331 GCA_034189505.1 Thermodesulfobacteriota bacterium
GCAATTGCTCTCGCTGCTTCGACGTACGTAAGTACGCCTCATTGCTCGACAATCGCGCGCCTTGCATTTGGCGCTTTTTGCTTAGCCATCGACATTGATGCTTTTTTGCGAAAGCATCAGTGATGATAGCGTCCCTTGTACTCGGTATGAGCCTTGTTCGGGCCTTTGTGGCAGCGGAAACAGCGCTGATCAGTGACCTTCTGCTGTTCAAGGGGAGAAATGGCCGGCGGCAGCACTGAAGTCGCCTTTTGAAAGCTTGGCGTACCGCTCTCATCATTAAGAGCAACTGGTGAAACCTTGATGCTCCAATCGTTGTTGATCTCTGCTTCATGGCACTGATCACACCCGCCGGGAGCGGGAATCGCCTTCCAACTGCCGAACATGGCACAGCCGATCAGCCCAACATAAGCAAAAAAGAGTGAGAACAAGAGAATTTTTTTCATCACGGGCAACACCTGTTGTTGTGTTGTTGAATGAAGCAGGAGAGAAACGTGCACATACGTCTAAAGCATATCACAGCACCCTGTGAAGGGAAACGCCAAAACAGTTGCTGGCCTTTTGTCCTCATGGTATCATAACTGCTTGTCGAAACACCTGAAAAAAGGCTTTTTTCCATGTCTCTTCGTCCTTTCGTCAAATACATTGCCCTGGCTCTGGCAGCGGCCATCCTGATTCCTGGCGTCGCCCTTGTCGGTGCCTACTACTACGTTTCCGCCTCCCTGCCGAAGGTCGACACGCTCTCCGACTACCGCCCGCCGATCATTACCCGCGTTTACAGCTCCAACGGTGAGATTATCGCCGAATATTTCAAGGAGCGACGTATCGTGGTTCCGGTGGAGCGCATGCCGCAGCAGCTGATTCAGGCCTTCGTTGCGGCGGAGGATGCCAATTTTTTTGAGCATGAGGGCATCGACCTGCCCTCAATTGCCCGCGCGGCACTGAAAAACCTGCGCGCCGGCGGAATTGTTCAGGGGGGCAGCACCATCACCCAGCAGGTGGCCAAAAGTCTGCTGCTCACCCCGGAGCGCAAATTCTCGCGTAAATTCAAGGAAGCGATCCTGGCCTGGCGCATGGAACAGAGGCTTTCCAAGGAAGGAATCCTCTACCTCTACCTCAATCAGATCTACCTGGGTCACGGCGCCTACGGCGTGCAGGCCGCCGCAGAAAATTACTACAACAAGAATGTGGAGGATCTGACCCTGGCCGAATGCGCCATGCTGGCCGGTCTGCCGCAGGCACCCAGCCGCTACTCGCCGTACCGGAACTTCGAACGCGCCAAAGTCCGCCAGGAGTATGTCCTGGATCGTATGGTCAAGGAAGGCTTCATCGATGCGGCTCAGGCTGCTCAGGCCTTCGAGCAGGCGATCGAAATCCACCCGCGGGAAAATCGTTATATCCGCGATACCGCCTATTTCACTGAACAGGTGCGCCGTTACCTCGAAAACCGTTTTGGCGAAGAGGTGCTCTACACCCAGGGACTGGAAGTTCACACCTCCATGGACCTCGACCAGCAGTTGGCAGCGCAGGCAGCGGTGCGGGAGAACCTACGCGCCCATGATAAAAGGCGCGGCTTTCGCGGCCCCCTCGATATTCTGACCGAAGAACAGGTAGGGGATTTTCTTGCCGAGCAGATGGAGAGCACCTTTGCCGACGGCCTCACAGCAGTGGCGGAGCCGGTTCGCGCGGTGGTTACCGGTTCCACAAAATCCACGGTCAAACTGCGTCTGGGTCGCTGGCAGGCTGTTTTCGACAAGCAGCAGGCCAAATGGGCCGGACCCATCGAAGTGGTCTCGGCGGATGCCGCACCCTCAGGCAACGTGGACGGAGGAAAAACACGCCTGCCCCTGGGCTCCGTTGTTGAAGTACGCATTCTGTCCGCCGCTGAAGCCAACAAAGGTCCGCTGCGGGTAGAACTCGAGCAGGCTCCGCTGGCCCAGGGCGCGCTGGTCGCCATGGATCCGAAAACCGGACTCGTCACAGCCATGGTGGGGGGCGCTGATTTTTCACAGAGCCAGTTCAATCGCGCCGTTCAGGCGCAGAGACTTCCCGGATCGGCCATCAAGCCGATCATTTTCGCCGCGGCTCTTGACAAAGGTTACACTCCGGCAACCATGATTCTCGATAATCCGTTGATCTATCGTGAACAGGCTGAATCCGGCGAACTCAATGAGTGGAAGCCGAAAAATTATGAGAACAAATTTCACGGCATGACCTCTCTGCGCGAGGCCTTGGCCCACTCGCGCAATGTAGTCACGGTCAAGATCCTGGAAGATATCGGAGTCGGCTATGCGATCAATTATGCCCGCAAACTCGGTATCGAAAGCCCGCTGACGCGCGATCTGACCCTGGCGCTGGGCTCCAGTGCGGTGACCCCCATGGAGATGGCGACCGCATTCAGCGTCTTCGCCAACGGCGGCGTTCGGGTCAGTCCGGCTTATATCGAACGGATCGAGGACCGCGACGGGCGGGTGATCGAGTCGATCGACCCGGCTGATTTCAGCCAGGGACTGCAAGCCGGTCAGCGCCTGCTGCGCCAGGAGCCGGTGCGGGTCATTTCACCGGAAACCGCCTACCTGATAACCAATCTCATGGAAAGCGTTGTGCAGGAAGGGACCGGCTGGCGTGCCCGGGCTCTGGGACGACCGGTGGCCGGCAAAACCGGCACCACCAACGATCTTAAAGATGCCTGGTTTGTCGGCTATGTACCGCAGCTGCTGGCCGTTTCCTGGGTCGGCTATGATCAGGAACGCCCCCTGGGCTATCAGGAAACCGGTTCGCGGGCCGCAGCGCCAGCCTGGGTTGAATTTATGCAAAGCGCCCTGCGCGAGGTTCCGCCCCGTCATTTCACCGTCCCCGACAGCATCGAATTTGCTCCCATCGATCCAGACAACGGTCTGCTGGCCGTGGAAGACGATCCCGACCTTAGCATAGAAGCTTTTGCTCCCGGCACGGCACCGACAAGCTACAGCATGGATAGGGAAAAACCGCGTGCCGAGGATTTTTTCCGCCTCGATCTATGAGGGGGGGGGTCGTTATCGGAATTGGGGCGAAACCTGAGGGGGAGCCACGAAATTCTGCAATTCATTCACACCCTCGTGGAGGGGCACGGGTACCTGCTTGTGCGCCTCTCCGGCCGAGAATGTGCTTAAGGCCGGATGGACAGCACGCAGGCGCTCTACCCCTTTTTCGGACAGAATGACCTGGAGGACACGGGCCGCATCAGGAGCGGGGAGAGTCTCGCTGACCACAAGAAAAGCGCTGTCGCTGAAGGTTTCCACCGCTTTATCCTGCCCCGGATAAGTATGGGGTGCAATATCCATCGGCTGATAAAAGGGATAGGAAACAAAAAAATTACCATGCTCCGCAGAACCGCGCAGGTTGAGCAGTCGCAGCGGGACCTTGGATGATGCCTGGGTGACAGACGGGCTCGGGACGCCGACCATCTCCCAGACCGCCGAGAGGTTGCCCCGCATCAACTCGGCCAGCGCCGCTTCATAGCCGATATAGACCGGTGTAATCTGTTCCCAGATGCCAAGGGCTCGAAAATAACGCTCCGCAGCCAGAGACGCACCGGAGCCCGGGCTGCCGACCCCCACGCGGGTTCCGCGCAGCTGGCTCGGCAGCCTGATCTGACCATCATCACGGACAGCCAGGTGTGCGGCGGCCGGATAAAGACGCGCCAGCACACGGGTATGCTTCAGGGACGGCAGCCTACTTTCACCTTCCGACGGCGTTGCCGCAAGATACAGGTCTGCACCATACACCAGCGCCATATCCAGTTTTTTTTCTTCAATACCCTGCAGGTTGGCCAAAGATCCGCCGCTGCGTTCCACGCTGACCCGCAACCCCGTGATCTCCTCCTGCAGGATTTCAGCGATCGCCTGTGCCGCAACCACAAACGTGCCGCCGCTGGGTCCTCCCCCCAGACGCAGCCCCTGCCCGCGCTTCTCACACCCTGCGCAGACGATAAAGCATAACAGTGCAGCCAAAACAGTTGCCAGTATCAGTTGTTTCATGAAAATCACCGTGATCTGTCCACCCCGCAGCGCGGACAACAAAGCTCTACAGGACAAATTGAACATTGCGGTGTGGGGGCACGGCAGATGCGGCGCCCATGAAAAATCAGCACATGTCCGGCGTGAGTCCAACGTTTGCGGGGCAGCAACCGCATCAGATCCCGTTCGATGCCGACAGGATCATTTTTCCGTGTCCATCCCAGCCTTTGTGCAATACGTTTCACATGCGTGTCAACCACCACGGCCGGACGTCCGAAGGCTACTCCGCGAATCACATTGGCCGTTTTACGCCCCACCCCCGGCAGTTGGACAAGAGCGTTCATTCTCTTGGGAACCCACCCCTGAAATTTCTCTGTCAGTACACATCCGCACCCCTGTAGATGACGCGCTTTATTGCGGAAAAACCCGGTCGACCGAATCAACTCTTCGACCTCCCGCACCTGGGCCTGACACATGGCTTGGGGGTCGGGAAAACGATCAAACAGCGCGGGCGTTACCCGATTGACCCGCTCATCGGTACACTGGGCAGAGAGAATGGTCGCCACCAGCAGCTGCCAGGCGGACTCATGACGCAGCGCACAATGGGCGTCCCGGTGGGCATTTTCCAGTGCTTCGAGAACCCGAAGAGCCCTGGCGTAAACTTCTTCATTTGCGGGATCACAGGATTTATTCACATTTTTCACAGATTTATCCACAACCCTTTTACATCCCCCTATCCCGCCGCCACCTCCATGCCGGTACGCTTTATTTCCTTGACGCGCAGGGTTCGGGCGGGCTCATGGATCTCCGTGGTCAGAATCAACGGCAGGTGGCTGGATGCCTGGCGCGCCAGGGGCGAACGTTCGATAAAGCAATCTTTCACCTGGACCTGGCCGCGCAGATAGGCGCGATCCCGGCCGATCACCGGAAAGCAGGCCGGATAGGTCGCACGCCAGAGGGGTCGAGCCACCGGACGCAAACGTAGGTTGAGTTCCAGATTGCCTAAATTCCAGAAAAAATCGCCGAAGTCGCCAAGCACCATGACTGGGCAGACCAGCGCATCGTCACCGAGAAGTTCACTGCCAAGCAGGGCATGAATCTGACGGATTCTACCGGCCCAAGCCGGCTGCAGGCGAATATTGAACAGATGCAGGCGCTTGCCGTTGACATCGGCGTCGGCGCGCAGGCACACACCCTGTTGCCCAAGATCGAATTCGCGCAGGCCTGCGAGGCGGAAGGAGGAGAGGTAGGCATTGCAATCGCGGCGCCCGGGACTGTAGGCTTTCAGCCCCAGGCGCTGCTCAAGACGAATCAGATGATCAAGGGGGGCTTCAGCGTCGATCCCCTGCAGGGCGACGATATCCGGTCGGGCGCAGGCGATGACTTGGGAGATGCGGTCTGGATCGACCTTTCCGTCACGCCCCCGGCAATGGTCGACCTGATAGGTCATAATGCGGATGGTGGTCGAAGACATTTCCGCTGCTCCCCTGAAAATCCGATGCCAGCCTTTGCCCGCAAGGTCCTCCCGTTGAGCGGCTGTTTAACGACAAGCAGTGGAAATTATAAAATATTCAACGCAAAACACCAGCCATCAATCAAGTTGAAGAGTGATTTTTCAGCGCTCCTCGACAAATTTGATGTTCAGAATACGATCCCCGGCGCGTACCTTGCGAACCGCATCCATTCCTTCCTGAACCTGGCCGAAAATGGTATAGGCACCATCCAGATGGGGCTGCGGGGCAAGACAGATGTAGAATTGCGACCCCGAGGAGCGCCTTTGCGGGTTCACCTGATCACCCTTGCGGGCCATGGCCAGGGTGCCGGTACGGTGTGTGAGCTGCGGATCGATTTCAGCCGGCAGATCGTATCCTGGCCCCCCGGTGCCATTGCCGGCCGGATCTCCGCCCTGGACGACAAAGCCGGGGACGACCCGATGAAAACTGAGGCCGTCATAAAAATCCTGCTCGACAAGTTTCCTGAAATTGGCGACTGTCTGCGGCGCCTGCTCTTCGTAGAGTTCCAGATGGATCTCACCATGATCCGTCAGGATCACCGCCTGGGGACCGGAAGCCATTGCGGTGGATGCGGACAGAAGCAGAAACAGAAAAAATCCCTTGATAAATTTCATAACCTCTCCTTAAAATCCTTCCCCTTTGAGATCACGCGCCATCAGGTCAGAGACGGCCTGCCGTGGAGGTTTGCCCTCATACAGGATTCTGTACATCTGCTCGGTGATCGGAACCTCGACGCCCAGCTTAACGGCCAGGCGGTAGGTCGAGAGGGTCGTTTTAACCCCCTCTGCCACCATGTTCATGCCGGACATGATCTCCTCGAGGCTACGTCCGCGTCCGAGTTCGATCCCCACTGAACGGTTGCGGGACAGATCGCCGGTACAGGTCAGCACAAGATCGCCCATACCGGCCAGTCCAGCGAAAGTATCGGGACGGGCTCCCTTGGCGATGCCAAGCCGTGTTATCTCGGCCAACCCCCGCGTAATGAGAGCCGCCCTGCTGTTGTAACCGAAGCCGAGGCCGTCGGCCACTCCGGCGGCAAGAGCAATGACGTTTTTCAGGGCACCGCCGAGTTCAACCCCGATGATGTCGTTGTTGGTATACGTCCGGAAGCTTTCGGTACTCATGATCTGCTGAGCCCGCAGTACCTGCTGCGGATCACGGCTGGCGACCACCACCGCGGTCGGCATTCCAGCAGCCACTTCCTTGGCGAAGGAGGGGCCGGACAGAAAGGTCAACCCCTCATGACGTGCGGCAGGCAGCTCATCCTCGAGTACCTCCGACATCATGCGCAGGGTTTCGGTTTCGATCCCTTTGGAAGCGGAAATGATCAGCACATCTTCGGAAAAATGCGGAGCAGCGATCCGAATCAGGCCCGCCATGACCTGGGACGGGGGTACCAGCAGTACAACCTCCCGGTCCGTTACGGTCTGCGGCAGATCGCTGCTGAAAGCCAGGTTTTCATGCAGAACGGTGTCCGGCAGATACAGGTCGTTCACCCGGTTGGCGCTCATCCGCTCTACCAGGTCGGCTTCATACGCCCACAGGGTCACCTGGTTGCCCTTGCGTGCCAGCAGATCTGCCAGGGTGGTCCCCCAGCTGCCTGCTCCAATCACTGCGATATTCATGGTTTCCCCCAGCTGTTTTTCAGATCGCCTCTTTCTTGCGTTCCATGCGCGCGCGCACCTGCTCGATGCGCCTCATAAGCGCAGGGCTGTCAAGCACATCTTCCTGTAATCGCTCCAGAACATCAAGCGCTTCACGCAATCTGCCCTGCTCCTCGAGGGCCGCGGCCAGACCGATACGCCCCTCCTGCGCAAAAGGATCGCCGGCATGATCTTTCATCAGGATCCGATAAAGCCGGATGGCTTCATCGACATTTCCCTGCAGGGCGCGTGTACGGGCGAGACGATAAAGAATTTCGGGAACCAGCGATGACTCGGGGTATAACTCAAGGGCCTGTCCCCATTCAATGCAGGCCTGCTCAAAATTGTCCTGGCGAAAGTAGGCATCGCCGAGACGATAATGCAGCAGGTCCTTGTCGGGTGCCCCGGCTTCCAGCAGATCGTGATAAAAATTGATCGCCCGCGGATAATCCTGCAATCGATAAAAAAACAGATCGGCGATTCGCCGCTGTGCTTTCAGCGCCGCCGGGTGATCGGGATATTGCTGGATAAGCAGAAGGTAGTCGAGCAGCGCCTGCTGCGGTTGGTCGAGATGAATCCGGCTCACATCACCCGCCTGCAGCAGGAAATCCGCTCCTTGGGCAAAGAGGGGATTTTCCTGCTGTAAGGAGCGCAGCAAGCGGGTCGCTTCGGCGAAGCGCTGCTCACTCAGAAGCTGGTCGACCTGAGCCTTGCCGCACAGGATGCGCTGATGCGGCTGATTGAAATACCCCCAGGTACCGGCCAGGGCCGCAGCAATGACAAGCAGCAGCACGACAAAAATGAGGTCTCGCAGTTGTTTAGGGCGTTTCGTCAGGATTTTCGTCGGTTGCGTCCCCATCGACCTGCTCCAGCACCTCGTCGAGTTCCTGATCTTCTTCCTTCTCGGCGAGTTTGGCCACTGCCACAATCCGCTCGTCCGGTTCCAGCACCATCAGGCGGACCCCCTGGGTATTGCGTCCGATGATGGAGAGATGCCCGACCGAGGTGCGCAGCACCTTGCCGCGGTCGGTGATGAACATCAGATCCGAGTCCTCTTCGCACAACTTGATGTCGACCACCTTGCCGTTGCGCTCCGAAGCCTTGATAGTGATGATCCCCTTGCCGCCGCGGCTCTGTACCCGGTACTCATCGAGACTGGTGCGCTTGCCGTAGCCGTTCTCGGTCACCGTCACCAGCGTCGCGGCAGTGGATTCGGTGACCGTCTCCATGCCGATCACCAGATCATCGCCTTCCAGCGCCATGCCGCGCACACCGCGTGCGGTGCGCCCCATGGCACGCACATCCGTTTCATGAAAACGGATCGACTTGCCGTTGCGGCTGGCCAGCAGGATATCCATATCGCCATCGGTGAGACGCGCTGCAATCAGGCGGTCCCCTTCATCGATGGTCAGGGCGATAATGCCGCCGGCGCGAGGGTTGGAATAGGCCATCAGGTCGGTCTTTTTGACGGTGCCGTTCTGAGTGGCGGTCAGGATGTATTTGCCGGGAACGAAATCCTTCACCGGCAGCACCGTCATCACCTTTTCACCGGGGGCGAGGCTGAGCAGGTTGACAATCGCCTTGCCCCGCGAAGCACGGCCCCCCTGAGGAATCTCATGCACCTTGAGCCAGTAGACCTTGCCCTGGTCGGTAAAGAACAACACGTTGCTGTGGGTCGAGGCGATGAAGAGCCGCTCGACGAAATCCTCGTCCTTGGGGCGCATGCCGGTCTTGCCCTTGCCGCCGCGGCGCTGAGCGCGATAGAGTGAGACGGCGTTGCGCTTGATGTAGCCGCTGTGAGAGACGGTGACCACCATGTCCTCTTCCACGATCAGGTCTTCCAGCGACAGTTCCCCGGTGCGGGCCACGATCTCGGTACGGCGCGGATTAGCGAACTTTTCCTTCACTTCGATCAGTTCGGTGCGAATGATCTTGAGAATTTCCACCTCGCTGGCGAGAATCTCCTTGAGCCGCGCGATCAGGGCCAGCACCTCCTGGTACTCGGCCATGATCTTGTCCCGCTCGAGACCGGTCAGGCGATGCAGGCGCATATCGAGAATGGCCTGCGCCTGGATGTCGGAGAACTGGAAGCGCGCGATGAGGCGCTCCTTGGCTTCCGCAGAGTTGGTGCTGCCCTTGATGATCTCGATCACCTCGTCGAGATTCTCGAGAGCGATCTTGAGACCCTCCAGAACATGGGCGCGGGCTTCGGCCTTTTTCAGATCGAAGATGCAGCGCCGCGTCACCACCTCCTTGCGGTGATCGATGAACAGGTCGAGCAGGCGGCGCAGGTCGAGAATCTGCGGCTGTCCGTTGACGATGGCGAGCATAATGATACCGAAGGAGGACTGCATCGCCGTCATCTTGTAGAGCTGGTTGAGAATGACCGCCGGGATGGTGTCTCTCTTGAGTTCGATGACGATGCGCATCCCGTCGCGGTCCGACTCGTCGCGCAGGTCGCTGATCCCTTCGATTTTCTTTTCCTTGACCAGGTCGGCGATCTTTTCGATGAGCTTGGCCTTGTTGACCTGGTAGGGGATTTCGGTGATGACGATCGCCTCCTTGCCGGTGCGCTTGTCCACTTCCACCAGGGCGCGCGCCCGCATGTGGATGATGCCGCGGCCGTTACGGTAGGCTTCGCGAATCCCCTCGACACCGAAAATAAAGCCGGCGGTGGGAAAATCCGGTCCCGGGATCTTTTCGATCAACTCTTCGATCTGCAGGCGCGGATCGTCGATGACGGCCACCAGGCCATCTATGACCTCTCCCAGGTTATGGGGGGGAATTTTGGTCGCCATGCCGACCGCGATACCCTCGGAGCCGTTGACCAGCAGGTTGGGAAATTTGGCCGGAAGAACAAGGGGTTCGCTCAGCGATTCATCGTAGTTGAGACCGTGATCGACGGTCTCTTTCTCGATATCGGCCAGCAGCTCCGACGCCAGCCGTGCCATGCGCACCTCGGTATAACGCATGGCGGCGGCGGAATCACCGTCGATGGAACCGAAATTGCCCTGGCCGTCCACCAGCGGGTGACGCATAGAAAAATCCTGCGCCATGCGCACGATGGTATCGTACACCGCCGAATCGCCGTGCGGGTGATATTTACCGATCACGTCACCGACCACGCGCGCCGATTTCTTGTAGGGTTTGTTCCATTCGTTGCCCAGGTCGTGCATGGCGAACAGCACCCGCCGGTGCACCGGCTTGAGGCCGTCGCGCACATCGGGCAGGGCGCGGCCGATGATGACGCTCATGGCGTAGTCCATATAGGACTTGCGCATTTCGTCTTCGATATTGACGGTGAAGCGATTTGACGGTGGTTGTTCCTGCATGGTTCGCTGATCCCCTGTAATAGCAGGCGTCGGCGGCATCGATCGCCGCCGCACGGCCGGCGATGTTTAGATATCGAGGTTTGAGACGTTGAGGGCGTTGTTTTCGATAAACTCGCGGCGCGGCTCGACCTGGTCGCCCATCAGCACGGTAAAGATCTCGTCGGCTTCCACCGCATCCTCGATCTTGACCTGCAGCAGCACCCGCTTGTCCGGATCCATAGTGGTCTCCCACAGCTGCTCCGGGTTCATCTCCCCCAATCCCTTGTAACGCTGAATGTACTGCCCCTTCTTGGCACGCTCGAGGAAATGGTCGAGCAGCTCCTGGCGATCGGACACCTCCAGCACATCCTTGTTCTCATAGGAGATAAAGGCTTTCTCCTCCAGGCAGATCTCCTCCACCTTGCGGTAGGCCTGCAGCAGCATCTTGTACTCGGGGCTGGACAGGGCCTCAAGGCCGTTCTGATCGAGGCGGGCACGCAGGTTGCCGAGGGTGAACAGAATACGCGGCGGATCTTCCAGCACCTGGTAGCTGGCCCGCGGTTCGACTTCTTCAAGCCGCTGCGCCAGCGGGGTGAGATCGAGCATGTCGGCAAAACCATTCTGTACTTTGCCGGTGACGAACACCCGCAGAATCTCGCGGTTGATTCCCTTGTGGGTCATCTTCTCGAACAGGTTGTTGTAGTCGATGATATTGCGCAGGGTCGGAATGATCTGCTTGCCGCGCAGCACCTTGCTGCTTTTTTCCATCTGCACCGTCGCGCCCTCGGTCCCTTCGTCGAGCAGGTAATCGAGCAGAGAGGCGTCGTCTTTAAGGTAGATCTCTTTCTTGCCGCGCTTGATCTTGTACAGCGGCGGCTGAGCGATGTAGAGGTGGCCGCGCTCGACCAGCTCCGGCATCTGGCGGAAGAAAAAGGTCAGCAGCAGAGTGCGGATATGAGAGCCGTCAACGTCGGCGTCGGTCATGATGATGATGCGGTGATAGCGCAGCTTGGCCACATCGAAGTCATCCTTGCCGATGCCGGTGCCCATGGCGGTAATCAGGGTCCGGATCTCCGCCGAGGTCAGCATCTTGTCGAAGCGCGACTTCTCGACGTTGAGGATCTTGCCCTTGAGCGGCAGGATGGCCTGAGTTCGCCGGTCGCGCCCCTGCTTGGCGCTGCCGCCCGCCGAATCACCCTCGACCAGGTAGATTTCCGACAGGGCGGGATCCTTCTCCTGGCAGTCGGCCAGTTTACCCGGCAGCGACAACCCTTCCAGAGCCCCCTTGCGGCGGGTCAGATCGCGGGCCTTGCGCGCCGCCTCGCGGGCGCGGGCGGCTTCGATCCCCTTTTCAAGAATCTTACGGGCCACCTGGGGGTTTTCCTCCAGGTACTCGGCCAGTTTTTCGTTCATCAGCGATTCGACGTAGCCTTTGACTTCGGAGTTGCCAAGCTTGGTCTTGGTCTGCCCCTCGAACTGGGGATCGGGAATCTTGACCGAAACCACCGCCGCCATCCCCTCGCGCAGATCGTCGCCGCTGATGGAGGCCTTGACGTTCTTGAGCAGGTTGTTGGCGGTGGCGTAGTGGTTCATGGTACGGGTCAGAGCCGCCTTGAAGCCCGCCATATGCGTGCCGCCCTCATGGGTATTGATATTGTTGGCAAAGGAGAAGATCTTCTCGTCGTAGCCGTCGTTGTACTGGATCGCCACCTCGACTTCAACCCCTTCCCTTTCCCCTTTGAAATAAATCGGCTGCGGATGCAGGGGCGTCTTGGCGCGGTTGAGGTATTCCACGAAAGAGGCGATGCCGCCCTCGTAGTGAAACTCATGCTTTTTCTCGCTGCGCTCATCGAGAATATTGATCTTGACGCCTGCATTGAGAAAGGCCAGCTCGCGCAGGCGCTGAGAGAGGGTTTCGAAGGAAAATTCCACCGTTTCGAAGATCTCGGCATCCGGCCAGAAAGTAATTTTGGTACCGCGCTTCTTGGTGGCGCCGGCTTCGGTCAACGGGCCGGTGGGGACGCCGCGCTGGTAGCTCTGGCGGTAGATGGTGTTGTTGCGGCGAATTTCCAGATCCAGCTGGGAGGAAAGAGCGTTGACCACCGACACTCCGACGCCGTGCAGTCCGCCCGAAACCTTGTAGGAATCGTTGTCGAACTTGCCGCCGGCATGCAGCACCGTCATAACCACTTCCGCAGCGGGTTTTTTGAGACCCAGGTGCATGTCCACCGGAATGCCGCGGCCGTTGTCCTCCACCGTGACCGATCCATCGATATGCAGGGTGACCAGCACTTCGTCGCAGTGGCCCGCCAGGGCTTCGTCAATGGAATTGTCCACCACTTCGTAGACCAGGTGGTGCAATCCCTGAACAGAGGTGGAGCCGATGTACATGGCCGGGCGTTTACGCACCGCCGCCAACCCTTCAAGCACCTTGATGCTGTCGGCGCCGTAGTCTTTTTTGATTTCCGGGGGCAGGAGATTTTGCTGCTTGTCACTCATGGTGCAATTGTCCTTTTTTCACGTGATAAAAACGTGCCGGTTCCAGTCCCTCGCGACACAACGCCTCGGGATCCGTAGTGGTCAGAAAAATCTGTCCGCGACGTTCGCGCAGAAACTCGAAGAGGTAGTTTTTGCGGCGAGCGTCCAACTCACTGGTGATATCGTCGAGCAGCAGTACAGGCGGCTCGCCGGCTTGCTGTTCCAGATGGGCAATCTGCGAGACTTTAAAAGCCAGGATGAAACAGCGCTGCTGTCCCTGCGAACCGAAGATCCGCAGGGGACGACCGTCCACCGTAAAACCCGGATCGTCGCGATGGGGCCCGACCTGAGTCTGGCCGAGGCGCTGCTCGGTTGAACGGCTGCGTTGCAGAGCTTTTTCAATATCGTCGTAAAAATCACCGTTTGATGGTGCCCGATAGTGTAGATCGGCACATTCCCCGTTCTGGGCAAAATGAGCATAGGCCTTCTGCAGTCCGGGGCGGATGGCTTCAACATAGGCGTAACGGTCGGCAGAGATACGCGCCGCCGCCTGCAGATAGCTTTCGTTCCAGGGCGTTAGAATCCGCTCAGGGGCGTCTTCCTTCAACAACTGATTGCGATGACGCAGAATACGCAGAAATTCATTGAAACGCTGCAGGTAACTGCTGTCCGCCTGCAGCAGAGCCCGGTCGATCAGATCCCTTCGCCCTCCCGGCGGGCCTTTCACCAGGGAAACTTCCTCCGGAGAAAAAAGCACCGGACGCAGGGTGCCTAAAACGTCGGTCGCTTTGCGAACCGTTTTGCCGTCCAGCTCGATTTTTTTCCCCTGAGTTTCCAGAAGAAGGGAAAGATGGCGCTCAACCCGGCCGGTGGTGATCTTTGCGCTCAAACGCGCCCGGTTCGTTTCGAACCGAAGCAGGTCTTCGATGCGGGGAGAACGGAAACTTTTCAGGGTTCCCAGCAGGTAAATGCCTTCAAGGAGATTGGTTTTCCCCTGAGCATTCTGACCCCAGAAAACATTGAACCCCTGAGAAGGTGCCAGATCCTCTTCGGCTATGTTGCGAAAATTCAAGTATTTAAGAGCGCTGATCAGCATATCAGGCGGACTTCCAAAAAAAGCCTTTTAATCAAAGGCTTTTTTAAATTTCGAAGCCCAATCGCTTATTATAAACGCATCGGCATAATGACCGCCAGAAAATTTTTATCTTCGACCGGGGTCATCAGGCCGGGCGATAGATTGTCTTTGAGATGAAAGGCGACCTTCTCTTCGTCGATGCTCTGGAGAATATCGAGCAGGTAACGGGCATTGAAACCGATGGCAACCTCCTGGCCGGAATACTCGACCTCAATATCCTCCCGGGCATCACCAAGTTCGGGATTTGAGGACGAGATTTCCATCTGTCCATCCTTGAGGGAGATGCGAACGCCCTTTGATTTTTCGCTTGAAAGAGTCGCCATGCGCCGCAAGGCATGAAGAAAAGTTTCAGAAGAGATGTGAGCAGTCAGGTTGTTGCCGGTCGGTATGACCCTCTCATATTCGGGAAATTCTCCATCGATCAGTCTCATGACAACGGTCGTATCACCTTTGCTGATAATGGCACTGTTTTCCAGAAAGCCCAGTTTAATCTGATCTTCTCCTTCTTCAGCGATTTTTTTCAGTTCAAAGATGCCTTTGCGGGGGAATATGACCCCTTTTTGCAACTGGGGAACGGAAGTCTGATCGATGGTCCGCCGAATTTTTGCCAGGCGGTGACCGTCGGTGGCCACCATGACCAGGAAATGCTGTCCGTCTTCTTCGTGGGTTTTAAAAAAAATACCGTTCAGGTTGTATTTTGTTTCGTCCGCCGACATGGCAAATGCGGTTTTCTCAATCATCGTTGAGAGAATATTGCTCTGCAGGCTGATGGATTCATTGTCGTCGGCGGTGGGGAAGAAGGGAAATTCTTCTGGTGAGAGTCCGACCAGATTGAAAAGCGCTTTCCCGCCACGGATTTCAATCCAGCAGTTCTTCTTGGCGCGAAAGGAAATTTCGCCTTCCGGGAGTTCCCGAATGATTTCGTACAATTTTTTTGCCGAAACGGTAATTGATCCGGCGCTGTCGATGCGGGCCGGATAAAATGCCCGCATTCCCACTTCAAGATCGGTGGCGGTGAGACAGAGACGATCCTCTTCGGCTGTGATAAGAACATTGGCCAGGACCGGGATGGTGTTTTTTTTCTCAACGATTCCCTGAATTTTTGCCAGGCCCTTGAGGAAGACCTGTTTTTCCACCGCGAATTTCATGAATCCTCCGATCAACAGCAAATGATTATAGTCTATGGGTTTTAAACTTCTTTATAGTCGTAAATAGTCGTTGTCTGTGGAAACTGTGAACAGCATGCCTGAGCCCGCTCACCGAACGTGTTGGCGATGTTGATTGAATCGTGGTTGGCGGTGGCATAAAAAACGGCAATTTGTTGATAAGCGCCAGTGGCCGATTTATCCCCGGTGTGTACACCTTTTCATCCACAGCTTGTTCTCTGTCAGCGACTCAGGGCATTTTTGAGATTGCCGACGGTGGTACGCAGTTGAAAATCATCCTCCATGAGCCTTTCCACTTTTTTGATGGCATGGATTATAGTTGAATGATCCTTTCCGCCGAATTTGTCGCCGATTTCCGGAAAAGACTGCGAGGTCAACTGGCGCGACAGATACATGGCGATCTGACGAGGGAGCACCAGAGCCTTGAGCCTTTTGGGCGACTTGAGATCGGCAACCTTGAGACTGAAATGCTGGGCCACCACCTTCTGGATTTCTTCGACGGTAATTTCCTTGTTCTTTTCCACCAGGATGTCCTTGAGTACCTCCCGGGCCAGATCAAGGGTAATGGGTGTCGCAGTAAGGCTGGCGTATGCGCCGAGACGGATCAGAAAACCTTCCAGTTCACGGACGTTGCTGGTGATGGAATTGGACAGGAACTGGATGACCTCTTCCGGAAGGGTGATCCTGTTTTTCTCTGCCTTCATTTTAAGAATCGCCTGCTTGGTTTCGACATCCGGTGGCTGGATATCAGCGATCAGTCCCCATTCAAAGCGCGATCTCAGCCGTTCTTCCAGCCCGGGGATCTCTTTAGGAAATTTATCCGAAGTCACGACAATCTGCTTATGCGATTCGTACAGGGCATTAAATGTGTGAAAAAATTCTTCCTGAGTACGCTCCTTGCCGGCAATGAACTGGACATCATCGATCAGAAGAACGTCCATTGATCTGAATTTATTACGGAATTCGTCCATTCGTGCATATCGGAGGGAATTGATCAATTCATTCATAAATTTTTCGGACGTATAATAGCACACCCGCATTGAACTGTTTTTTTTGAGGATCGCATTGCCGATGGCGTTGACCAGGTGAGTTTTTCCCAGCCCGACTCCCCCATAAATAAACAGGGGGTTGTAGGTGGTGGCGGGATTGTTGGCCACCGCCATGGCGGCCGCATGGGCAAACTGATTTGAGGATCCCGATACAAAATCGGTAAACACGTATTTGGGGTTGAGATTGGTATTCCAGTTTTCTGCCGCGGGTTGGGACGAAGTCGGTTCAGGTGACGGCGTGAAGGAGTTTTTAACCCGGCTTTTATTTTTTGTTGAGAAATTTTCCTGCGGTCGGGGGCGCGATGAAATTTCAAATTCGACTTTGTAGTCGACGGCACCTACATCGGCCAGGGTTTCCTTTATTTTGTGGACGTAGTTGTCCCGGATCCAGTCAAGGAAAAACCGGTTGGGAACCCGTAGAAAAACATTTGATTTCTCGACCCGGATAAATTCGATCGGTTTTATCCAGGTTGAAAAAAGCTGCGGGCTCAGCTTCTGTTCCAGTTGTTCGAGGGTTTCACGCCAGAGAGTATCCATATAAATCAATTCATTTTTTTGAGGTCGAAGCGCAGTCAACAATCGCCTTCCAAGTTTTAAACAATTTTGTAAACAGGTGTGGATAAAATGAAATTCGTAATAAAAAACAGTCATTTAAAACAATTAGAAAGACTATAAACTAACAGAGCCTCTCGTTAATTTCAAGGGGATTTATTGGTTGTGTCGTTCAACTGTTTTCTTAGTTCCGAACTGGAAACAGTGTTGACATTGATCTGAGAATATGTTTTTTATTGGATTTCGCCTGAAGAATCAATTACTCCAGAGGAGCCTGCATAATGAGCAAAAGAACATACCAGCCCAGTCGTATTCGTCGTAAAAGAACCCATGGCTTCCGGAAGCGGATGCTGACCAAGAATGGGCGTCAGGTGATTAACCGTCGTCGCTCCCGCGGCCGGCGCCAGCTTGCCGTAACCACTCCTAAAAAATAGATCGTGACTGCGGGTAAACCACAGGCTTTTCCTGGGTTCGCACGTCTTAAATACAGTCGTGAATTCAATCTGGTCAGAAAGCAGGGGCGTTTTTTTAAAACGCCCCACTTTCTTGTATACCAGAGATTAAACGGTCTGGGGTATAACCGTCTCGGCATCACTGCCAGCCGCAAAGTCGGAAACGCACCCCAGAGAAACCGGGCCAAGCGGTTGCTGCGGGAAGTTTTTCGACGGTATCTCAAGGTAGCGACTCCGAGTCGGGATTTCAGTATTATAGCCCGGCGCGGGGCACCAGCGCTGCGTTATTCCGATGTGCTCCAGGAAATTCAAGCGGTATTGATGCGGGAGTAACTCATGCGTCGCATCCTACTTGCCCTTATTCGCTTTTACCAGATCTGCCTCTCTCCGTTGAAGGGGCCTTCCTGTCGTTTTCATCCTACCTGTTCTGAATATATTTTTCAGGCGATTCGTCAATATGGAATCCTGCACGGGGTTTATCTCGGCTGCAAACGCCTGGCGAAATGTCATCCTTTTCACCCAGGGGGATACGATCCTCTCCCCTGATGTTTTATTGATCGGGAGTTCTCATGGAAAACAAGCAAACCCTGATAGCGATACTTCTCATGCTGGTAGTCTGGATGGGTTTTTCCATTCTTTTTCCTTCGCAGTCCCAGCAGGAAAATAAGGTTGCCCAACAGCAGGAAATCAGTGAGTCTTCCTCTCCCGAAACGCCTGCTGCTTCTTCCGCGCCTGTTGATCGTTCCGTTTCCGGCAATGTGGAATTTCCGCTCGAAGCCTCAACCGAAAAGGGTACATTTGTGGTTGAGACGCCGCGCTTGAGGTTGACTCTTGCACAGGACAGCGGTCGCGTTCTTCGTACTGAACTGAAAAATTATCGCCAGTCACTGAAGGATACAGAGAACGTAGTTGTTCTGGTTGATACTCTTCAACGTGGCACCGGCACCCTTGGTTTCGGGGGAACAGATGGGTTTCGTTCCCTTGGAGGGCTGTCCTGGTCACGGCATGATCGTGGTGATCTGCGCCTCTCTGAAGGAGAAGAGGTTTCCCTGGTTTTTACCGCTGAGACGGCTGAAGGTCTGGATCTCGTCAAAACCCTTGAAATCGATGCTGATCATTATCAGATCAATGTGACTCTCAGGATCGCCAACCAAGGCAGGGCTCCCCTCTCCGGCAATCTTGTTTTTTCCCATGTGCAGCCCTGGTCTGATGATATGGAAGGGAGTAGGTACGAATTCGTCGGTCCGACCACCCTGACTGAAGAAAAAAAATACCAGGACAAGGTCAAAGACCTGCGGGATGAAGAGAAAAAATATTCCGCACCGATCTTATGGACCGGGTTTGAAAAAAAATATTTTCTGACCGCTCTGATTCCGGTAGATGACACGATCACCGAAGCGCAGGTCCGTTATCTGTCGGACATGGTTGTGACTTCTCTTTTTACCGGATACCAGACCCTATCTCCCGGTGATGTGCGCGAGTTTTCTTTCAAAACCTACATGGGGCCCAAAGACTTCGATATTCTTTCCACCGCCGGGCACCGTTTGAGTGACGCTGTGGACTTCGGGTTTTTCGGGTTCCTTGCTCGGCCTCTTCTTCATGTTCTTAAGTTTTTTTACGGATTCCTGCATAACTACGGTCTCGCCATTATTCTGTTGACCGTCATTATCAAACTTATTTTCTGGCCGTTGACTCAGAAGAGCTATACCTCCATGAAGGGGATGCAGAAACTGCAGCCGCAGATGCAGAAACTGCGTGAAAAATATAAGAATGACAAGCAGCGTCTCAATGTCGAACTGATGAATCTTTATAAGGAGCATCGAGTTAATCCTTTGGGCGGGTGTCTCCCTATGCTTGTTCAGATTCCCGTTTTCTTCGCTCTTTATAAAACCCTGCTGATTTCCATTGAACTGCGTCATGCGCCTTTTTTTCTGTGGATTGCCGACCTCTCAGCCAAGGACCCCTACTATGTGACTCCTTTGCTTATGGGGGCCTCGATGTTTGTTCAACAGAAACTGACCCCCTCTACGATGGATCCCATGCAGGCGAAACTTTTTCTCGCCATGCCTATTGTTTTTACCGTTCTGTTTCTTAATTTTCCAGCCGGCCTGGTGCTCTATTGGTTGGTGAACAACCTGTTGACAATCGGTCAGCAGTACCTGATTTATCGCCAAAAAGACTGATACTTCGTGGATCTGTATGAGTTCTGATCTGCCTCTTACAACCTGCTCACAGGACGTTATCGGAAACCGGCCGCCGGGTGAAGAGATCATTGTGGCGCCCGCGACTTCTTTCGGACAGGGCGGTATCGGCATAATCCGCCTATCCGGTTCCGGGTGCCTGGAACTCGTTCGACCTTTTGTGGTTGGCCGCGGGGGTGGATTCCCTCCCTGGACAAGTCATCGCCTTTATTACGGACAATTTGTCGATTCCAGTCACCGTGTCATTGATGAAGTCATGGCGGTTTATATGGCCTCACCGCGTTCCTATACCCGTGAGGATGTCGTTGAGATTCACTGCCACGGCGGGTTGGTCGTCGGCCGACGGATTCTTGAAACCCTGCGTCAGGCCGGGGCAAGAACCGCCCAGCCCGGGGAATTTACTTTGCGGGCTTTTCTCAATGGACGGATTGATCTCAGCCAGGCAGAAGGGGTCATGGAGGTGATCGAAGCACGGCATCGCAGCGCCCATCAGATCGCTGTTCGACATCTTGAAGGTTCCCTGGCCCATTTCTGCACTCAACTCAAGGAACAACTGCTTGATTCACTTGCACTTCTTGAAACCTGGATCGATTTTCCCGAAGAGGATATCGATCACCCTTCCTTTGACAGTATTCTCAGTACCCTGGCCGCTGTTATAGAGAGTCTTCGGCCGGTTGTTGCCAGTTTTCGCAACGGTCGGGTGCTGCGGGAAGGGGTTTCAGTCCTTATTCTTGGCAAACCCAATGTCGGCAAAAGTTCTCTGCTCAACGCGCTTGTCGGCACTGATCGCGCTATTGTCACCGACCTTCCCGGGACCACCCGCGATACTCTTGAAGAGCAGCTCGATCTTGACGGCCTGCGTTTGCGGCTGACCGATACCGCCGGTCTGCGCGACAGTGACGATCCGGTGGAACAGGAAGGTGTCCGACGTGCATGCAGCAAGATTGCCCAGGCGGATCTCGTCCTTTTTGTGATCGACGGCCACCGGGGTATGGATGATGAAGATCGTTCTGCCCTGATGCGATGCGGCAAGAAAAACTGCATTATCGTCATCAATAAAAGCGACCTCCCCTCTGTTGAGATCCCTCCCCTTCCCTCTTATCTTCCCGTAATATCTGTGTCCGCCTCCACCGGCGCCGGAATCGATCGACTCCGCGATGAACTTCGCATCCGTGTCGGTGTTGACGATGGTGTGGAATGCCCAGAATCTCTGATTTTGACTGAAGAGCGTCACCATCATGCTCTTTCCCAAACCCTGGATAAGCTCCACAAAACGGTAGAGAGTCTGAATGCAGGCCTCTCCCCGGAATTTATAGCGCTTGATTTGCGGGAAGCTGTTGAATCTCTTGGTGTGATTACCGGGGATACTGCCCCCGAAGAGGTTATCAATCGCATTTTCAGCCGGTTTTGCATTGGGAAATAGTAACTTTTTGTAATCTGAGGCTTCTCTTTTTCGGTTTATTCTGTAAAAAATATAATTATCAGTTTTAAGACTTATTTTGATTTAAATGTTTCACGTGAAACATTTTTTTGATCAGGTGCAATATGTTGAGCGATTACGGCAAAAAATATGACGTCATTGTTGTCGGCGCGGGCCACGCCGGATGCGAGGCGGCCCTGGCGGCGGCACGAATGGGCTGCATCACTTTGCTGCTGACCATGAATCTCGACACTGTAGCGTTGATGTCATGTAATCCAGCGATTGGTGGGTTGGCAAAGGGCCACCTGGTAAAGGAAATTGATGCCCTTGGTGGGGAAATGGCCAGGGTTATTGATACGGTGGGTATTCAATTTCGAATGTTGAATACCAAAAAGGGGCCAGCGGTTCGTGCGACCCGGGCTCAGGCCGATCGCTCCAGGTATAATCAGGAGATGAAGACCAGGCTGGAACGCCAACCCGGTTTATTTCTGAAGCAGGGTACGGTTAATCGCCTGATGTTGAGCGGGTCGTCCGTTGCGGGGGTTGAAACCCGTGAAGGGATTGCTTACAAGGGTGAAAAAGTTATTTTGACCAACGGAACATTTCTGGGAGGATTGGTCCATATTGGTCTTAATCACTACGGGTCGGGTCGCGCGGGTGAACCTGCCTCCGAGGGATTGTCAGGACAACTTGAGGATCTCGGTTTTGAAGTCGGCAGGTTGAAAACCGGGACGCCTGCACGACTGGCAGGGGATTCTATCGACTATGTCAAATTGGAGAAGCAGCACGGTGATCCGCAGCCCAGGCCTTTTTCCTTTTTAACGGAAAAAATCCAGTCGCCGCAGGTTCCCTGCTATATCACCTATACCAACCCCCACACTCATGATGTTATTCGTTCAGGGCTGGATCGCTCTCCCCTCTACACCGGAAAAATTAAAGGGGTAGGTCCACGCTACTGCCCTTCCATAGAGGATAAGGTTCATCGCTTTCCGGACAAGGATCAGCATCAGATTTTTTTGGAACCCGAAGGTCTGGCCACCCGCGAGGTCTATCCCAATGGGGTCTCCACCTCTTTGCCGGCGGATGTTCAATTGGCTTTTCTGCACACAATCCCAGGACTGGAACAGGTCGAGATCATGCGGCCGGGGTATGCGATCGAATATGATTATTTCCCTCCGACACAGCTGCGCGCGACGTTGGAGACACTGAAGGTCGAGGGACTTTTCCATGCCGGACAGATCAACGGGACGTCCGGTTATGAAGAAGCTGCGGCCCAGGGGCTTCTCGCAGGAATCAACGCTGCACTGCAGGTGAGAGAAGATGATCCGCTGGTGTTGACCCGCGACACTTCGTATATCGGGGTGATGGTGGATGATTTGGTCACCCTCGGAACCAACGAGCCTTATCGCATGTTTACATCGCGCTCTGAATACCGCTTGCTGTTGAGAGAGGACAACGCAGATCAACGATTGACGCCGCTGGGACGCAAAGTAGGATTGGTGAATGATGAGCGCTGGCGGAATTTCAGCGAAAAGCAGGAACAGGTGGAGCGCGGCCGGGAGCGACTGCGCCAGATCAAGGTGTCTCCGGCCCAAAAAGATATCGTGCAGCAATTGCCTCTGGATGAGTTGCGCCAACGACAGACCCTTGAGGAGTTGTTGCGGCGTCCAGAAATAAGTCTCGATGATCTGATTTTTATCGATGAGGACCTCAGCTCTATTTCTCAGCCGGCCAGGGAACAGTTGGAAATTCAGACCAAATATGCAGGATATATCGAGCGGCAGAAGGAGATGGTCGAAAGGTTTCGCAGAACCGAGCAGGTAGTGATTCCGGAAGACTTCAACTATGAAAAGCTTGCCGGCCTGTCCTTCGAGGTGCGTGAAAAATTGATGAAGACTCAGCCAGCCACGCTAGGCCAGGCTTCCCGCATCCCAGGCGTCACTCCGGCGGCGATCGCCGTATTATCCGTTGCGGTACGCAAAAAATAAAAAGACCATGTCAATGAAATTGTCCCTCGATGCAAAAATAAAGCAGTGCATGGGCGCCCTTGGGTTGCAGATCGATGAGCAGATTCGGAAAAGACTGCTGATCTATCAGGAAGAACTGCTGCGCTGGAATAAGAAAATCAATCTGACCGCTGTCTGTGACCCGGAAGAGAGTGTCGAGAAAAACCTTGTCGACTCGGTGACTGTTTTACCTTTTATTCCTGAAGGGAGCAGACTGCTGGATATGGGTTCAGGTGCGGGGTTGCCTGGAATTCCCGTCGCAGTGGCTCGATCCGATCTGAAAGTGTTCTCTCTGGAGGCGGTTGCGAAAAAAATTCACTTTCAGCGGCATGCCGCAAGGGCGGTTGGCCTTGCCAATTTCAGTCCCTGTCATGGGCGCATCGAAGACTATGAGCGGTTGCTTGACAAGGAGGATTTGTTTGATGTGGTGGTCGCCCGCGCATTGACCGAATTGCCTCAATTGATGGAATGGGCCTCGCCTTATTTGAAAAAATCGGGGTTGCTGATCGCCATGAAAGGACCTCGCGAAGGCCATCTTTCTGAAACGGAAGGCAATAACAATCTAGAGAAATTCGTCCTGCGCGCTAATCAATCGATTCTTCTTCCGGTGAGCAGGGCGCGCCGCCACCTTCTGATTTTCGAAAAACGATAGAAAGCGGTACAGAAAGCTACCTATAACCCTCAGAGCCATTTTATTTATTCTGCTGCAGCTATCCTTGTGGTATGCTGTCGCCCTTGATGTGCTCACGAGGAGTTGAACCATGGCCAAAATCATTGCCATAGCAAATCAGAAGGGCGGTGTCGGCAAGACGACCACCGCTGTAAATCTTGCGGCATCCATTGCCGCCGCGGAAAAAAGAACTCTTTTGGTGGATATGGATCCCCAGGCCAATGCCTGCACCGGTTTGGGAATCGACAAAACAGCGCTTGAATACACGGTTTATCACGCTCTGCTCGGAGAGGCTGATGTTCGTGATATTCTGGTGAAAACCGACCTCGACCTGCTCGATGTGCTGCCATCCAACACCGACCTGATCGGGGCCGAGATCGAATTGGTGACTGCCCTTGCCCGCGAAATCAAACTCAAAAGCGCACTGGAATCCATCCGTCACGAATATGATTTCGTCGTCATCGACTGTCCTCCCTCGCTGGGACTTCTGACCGTCAATGCCCTGACAGCGGCAGATTCTGTCCTGGTGCCCCTGCAATGCGAATTTTATGCGATGGAGGGATTGTCCCAGTTGATGAACACAATCCGCATCATCAAAACTCAGCTCAACCCCCGCCTCGAAATCCACGGAATTCTCCTTACGATGTTCGATGGGCGCAATAACCTGTCCCATCAGGTCACCGTTGAAATTCGCAAGCATTTTGAAGGGCAGGTTTTTCAGACCATTATTCCCCGCAACGTCCGTCTGTCTGAAGCTCCAAGCCATGGAGTTCCGGTTCTTCTGTATGACGTCAGCTCCAAGGGTGCGGTTGCTTACCTGGACCTGGCCCGTGAAATTATCGGAATGGGAGATTGATATGGCAAAGCGACCCGCTTTAGGACGGGGGATGGGCGCGCTGCTCGGTTCAGCGGCTCAAACGACCGATAAGAAGTTTTTCCATTGTCCCCTCAAGGACCTTCGTCCTCATACCGATCAGCCGCGCAAGTTCTTCGATGATGCCAAAATGGAGGAACTTGTGGCTTCTGTGCGCGAAAAAGGAATTATTCAGCCCCTGGTTGTGCGGCGGGTGGAAGATCACTACCAGATCATTGCAGGCGAACGCCGCTGGCGGGCCGCACAGAAAGCCGGTCTGGACGAAGTCCCCGTCGTCATCAAAGACGTCTCCGAGGATTGGGCACTTGAGATGGCACTGATCGAGAATATCCAGCGTGAGGATCTCAACCCGGTGGAAGAAGCCGAAGCCTACCGCAATCTGATCGGCAATTTCGATCTGTCCCAGGAGGAGGTGGCCCGCCGGGTGGGAAAGGATCGTTCCTCCATTGCCAATTCCCTGCGTCTTTTGAAATTGCCCGATCCGGTACGGGAAGATCTGCTGCGGGGACAGTTGAGCATGGGACATGCACGCGCCCTTCTCTCTCTCGAAAACGAGGAGGATATTCTGGAGGGAAGCCGCGAGCTGCAGCGTAAAAAACTTTCAGTGCGGGAAACGGAAGCGATGGTCAAGAAAATCAAAAATTACGGGCGACCGGCTTCTCCCCCCAAAGAAAAGTCCAACAAAGAACAGCTCCAGGATCCGGAGCTGAAAAACGCGCAGGAAAAAATTCATGCAGCCCTCTCGGTTCCGGTCGCTATCAAGCCCAAAGGGAAAAAAGGCGGCAAGATAGAAATTACCTTTTCTTCCCGCGAGGAACTGGCCCGGGTCCTGGCATCACTTCAATGAGCCCGTCCTCCCGGATTGTCCCTGAATTAGTTGGAGCCGAACATGTTCAAGAGAAAAAGCGCACGCGGTTCATCATTTTCCCAGTCTCGCGAGAAAAGCGATATTAAGGCTTTTCTTGGTGCGGGCAGCCAGTTTGAGGGGAAATTGTCATTCAGTGAAATTGTGCGTCTTGATGGATCTTTCCGGGGCGAAATCGAATCGAGCGATACCCTTGTGGTTGGGGAAAGCGGGGAGATGATTGCCGAAGTCAAGGTTGGTTCGCTGATCCTCAGCGGTCGCCTGGAGGGGAATGTGACTGCCGCCGGAAAGGTTGAACTGCGAGCCCCCGCTGTCGTTGAAGGCAATATCACCACTCCCCTGCTTGAGGTCGAACCCGGGGTTCGAATCAACGGCCAGATCATCATGTCGGGAGCATCGCAAGGCCAGGTGGGCGAAATAAGCGCCAAGAAGAAAGACGGGCTCGGCAAAAATGAAGGGAAAAGCTGAAAACCCCGCTTGACTGAAACAGTTTTGTCATGGTATTGCTTTTTTCTTGTAAAGACCGTCGGGGGGAGCCGAACATGCAGAGTCCTTTTTTTGAAATAGCACGAGCGAGCAGCGCGGCAGCGGCCGCATTGAAAAGAGATTCGCTATCTGCTTGCCGGCAAAAGTAGGATTATATTTTTTTGATCTCAAAAGGCCATGGGCAGACACCCATGGCCTTTTTTGGTCTGTGGCGTCTGTCATAGAGATGACCCAGTCCAGTTCGCGAAGGAGATGCAAGCATGCGCAATAATATCGTTCATATCGGCGCTGGAGAATTGACTTATGAAATCCGGGCCATTGTTGCCATTGCCGAAAAGCTCAATCAACTCGGCATAAAGACCAATATGGAGAACATCGGAGACCCGGTGGCCAAAGGAGAAATCATCCCGCAATGGATGAAGGAAATCGTCGTGGATATGGCGATGAAGGATTGCTCCTACGCCTACTGTGCCACCAAAGGTCTTTTGGAAACCCGCCAATTTCTTGCTGACCGGACCAATGCCCGGGGGAAAACACAGATCAGCCCGGAAGATATTATTTTCTTCAATGGCCTTGGCGATGCCATTCAGAAGGTCTATGGATTCCTGCGCCGGGAGGCCCGGGTTATCGGACCCTCCCCAACCTATTCGACTCACTCTTCAGGTGAAGCCGCCCACGCCGGGCAGCGACCGGTAACCTACCGGTTGGACCCTGACAACAACTGGTATCCTGACCTCGATGACCTGCGTCTTTCGGTTAAATACAACCCCGCTATATCGGGCATCCTGATCATCAATCCAGACAATCCGACCGGGGCCGTGTTTCCTGACAGAGTTATCAAAGAGATTGTAGCTATCGCCAGGGAATATGATCTTTTTATTATTTGTGACGAAATTTATCATAATTTAGTTTTCAACGGCGAATCAACCAAGCCGATCTCCGACCTGATCGGTGACGTCCCCTGCATTGCCATGAAGGGGATCAGTAAAGAGTTGCCCTGGCCCGGTGCGCGATGCGGTTGGATCGAGGTTTACAATGCCGACAAGGATGAGGTTTTCAGGCGCTACATCCAGAGTATTGTCGATTCGAAAATGGTGGAAGTCTGCTCAACGACGCTGCCTCAGAAGGTGATACCGCCTATTCTCAGCCACGAGAAGTATCCGCTCTATCTGGCTGAACGCAGGGAGCGTTATGAAAAGTATTCCAATATCGCCTATAATCTGCTAAAGCAGGTGCCGGGCATCAAGGTCAACCGGACCAACGGCGCTTTTTACATGAGCGTTGTGTTCAAGCGCGACCTGCTCACCGATCACCAGACGCTGCCGATCGAGGTTAAGGAGGTGCGGACACTGGTGGAGGGGCTTGTCAATCAACCCGGTGTCAGCGTGGACAAGCGCTTTGTTTATTATCTGCTGGCTTCCACCGGAATCTGCGTGGTTCCCCTCTCCTCTTTCTGTACCGAAGAGCGCGGTTTCCGCATTACACTGCTGGAACAGAATGAGAAGGAGTTCACCCAGATATTCCGTACAATCGGCGAAAAAATTACCGAATATCTTGCATCCTGAAATGGCCACGACCTGATGACGACCTTCTCCAAACCCGGACTTGAACAACCCGTTTCCCAGCGAAGCGACCTTATTGCCTATATTGCGGCCGGTGCCCGTCCAAGAGATAAATGGGGCATCGGGGCCGAATCGGAACGCCTGGTGATCGATCGTGAAACAGGCGATGCTGCCGACTTTCATCGCATCGAGAAACTTCTCGAAACGATGGAGGAGAGTCAGGCATGGACCGGCGTGCGCGAAGGTGAAAGGCTGATCGCTTTGCAGGGGCAAGCCTCGTCCATTACCCTCGAACCGGGGGGACAACTGGAGCTCTCGGGAGAATTATGCCGCGATCTGCACTGTTGCGCAGCTGATTTCGGTCTTTACCAGAACACGCTCAACGAGGCTGCTGCACGCCAGGGACTGGCCTTTCTGGGGCTCGGCGTGCAACCCTTTACCCCGCTTGATCGAATCGGCTGGGTTCCCAAGGCCCGCTACGGGATCATGGGTCCTTATATGAAACGCACCGGCGACCTGGGCCAGGCGATGATGAAGCAGAGCGCTGGTCTGCAGGTGAACGTTGACTTCTCCGACGAAGCGGACTGGCTGACCAAGATCCGCGTGGCGCTGCTGCTTTCGCCGGTTTTTTACGGATTGTTCGCCAATTCTCCGTTTTTAGAAGGCAAACCCAGCGGATTTCTCTCCACCCGAGGTGAAATCTGGAGCCGTACCGATCCCGATCGAACGGGCCTCATCCCGGACCTGTTTGCAGCGAACGCCGACTACGGCACCTATGTCGACTACGCCCTGGGTGTGCCGATGTACTTTATCGAGCGCGACGGGCAGCTGATCGACCTCACCCGCCGGCGGTTCACCTTCGCTCAGTTTCTGCAACAGGGCGTGGGATCGTATCGGGCCACAGTTGCCGATTGGGATCTGCACCTGTCGACCCTTTTCCCTGAAGCGCGTCTGCGTCCTCAGATCGAGCTGCGTTCAGCGGACAGCCTGCCGCCGAACATGACCATGGCCGTCGCAGCCCTTGTCAAAGGGTTGATGTACGACTCGGATATTCTGGACAAGAGCCTGAATCTTCTGCAGCGGCAGGTGTTGCCGCAAATAGACCGCATTTACCCCCAATCCTGGCGGATGGGGCTTGCAACTCCGGTCGTCCGCGGAACATTGCTGGACCTGGCCCGAGAGCTTATCGGAATGGCGCGAAGCGGACTGGCAGGCCAGCACGCCCTCAACCCTGCGGGAGAGGACGAAGGGATCTATCTTAAAGCGGTCGACCCTCTGCTGGTCCAGGGGAAAACTCTGGCTGAAGACCTCCTGGAGCGCTGTCATGAGAAAACGCGCACCCAACAGGTTGCGCTGATGCGTGAGCATTGCGGCTTTGAAATCAATGCCGTCACGTGAAACATCTTTGATGCTTTCGCAAAAAAGCATCAATGTCGATGGCTAAGCAAAAAGCGCCAAATGCAAGGCGCGCGATTGTCGAGCAATGAGGCGTACTTACGTACGTCGAAGCAGTGAGAGCAATTGCAGCAACGCAGCAGTTGGTGAGTTTTTGCGACGCCATCATCTTTGTATCATTGTATCTGTAGACCTCATGCGTAGACCTCATGCTCAACCTGTCTTTTATGGTCGATCCATAATGTCTCGACTGTGTATATGCACAGTCTGAGACCGGAAAGTCTTCCCGGCTTTTTTACGGGACATACCCTGTAAAGTTTGATTGAGGTGAGGTAGAAATAAACCCATCAAGAGCCCGTTGTGGCAGGCGGTCTTTTGAACAGGGACATTGTCCTTCTTCATTTCTTACTCCCTCTGGCAAGACCCCTCGGGGCCGGTTTTCAGGATATGCCTCCTCCTGAAGCCGGCCCCGAACCTTTTCCAGCTATCCTTCCGACCAATCAGTAAATTCCACCCATTTCTTCCACCAGACGAAAAAACGCTTAAAATTCCTCACCTTGACAATTAAAACGATATAGTCTAGTTTTCCATAACTCATTTTACCGGGCAGTCTCTCTGCCTGTCATCGTGCTGGAATTCATGTGCCTGGACAATTCAGGTCATGTCGAACAGCGTTCAATTACATGCAGTCGCACGCCCCGGTTGCGGGAGTCTGACGCGTGCAGCCTTCTCCCAACCGGTGGTCGTGTCCTGGTGATGCCCTGGTGTGTTTTTGGCCCGCGGGCATCGACATGCCCCGGGCTTTTTTTTGACCTGATTGTCTGCAAGGAGGTTACACATGAAGAGATGGTTTGCGATTTGCGTCCTGTTTCTGTTTGCGTTGCCGGTGTCCGCCATGGCGGCGGATGACAGCCGGATCAAAGCATTGGAGGAGCGCATCCAGCAGCTCGAACAGCAGCTCACCAGCGGAGAAACAGAAGAGCCCCGCGACGGGGAAAAGGTCGAAACCGATGACGGCTTCACCTGGGGCGGCGCGGCGCGCGTCAACTATTCCTATACCGATTGGGATTCGGGCAGCAGGGAACGCGGCGGCGATTTCAACTTCGACACCTTCCGTCTCAATCTGGACGGCAAAATCAAGGATATGCTGCTGTCGGCGGAATACCGCTTCTACCCCCAGGATGACTGGAACGCCCCTCATCACGCCTGGATCGGCTATGATTTCACCGACAACCTACAGGGTCAGGTCGGCATCCACCAGGTGCCGTTCGGTCTGCAGCCTTACGCCAGCCACAACTTCTGGTTCAGCGGCGCCTATTATGTCGGCCTTGAGGACGACTACGACATGGGCGTGAAGTTCCTCTACAACCAGGGGCCCTGGGATCTCGCGCTGGCTTTCTATAAAAACGGCGAGCTGGGTAATGCCGGGGAAGCCGGCCGTTATTCGGTTGATGTCATCAATAACGCCGACGGCGGCTATGCCGGAGCGCAGGACGATGGCAACGAGGAAACCAATCAGTTCAACCTGCGCGTTGCTCATACCCTCGATCACGGCAGGCTAGGGCAGACCGAATTGGGCGTTTCAGGGCAGTGGGGGCAGCTATATAACGAGGAGACTGAAGACACGGGCGATCACTGGGCGGGTGCCGCCCATCTCAACGGCGACTACGGACGCTGGAATCTGCAGTTGATGTATGCCGCCTATGAGTATGACCAGGAAAACCCTGCAGGCTTTGATGACGACATCATCACTCTTGGCGCCTATTCCTACTCCTGGGGCGCACCGGCCGAGGCGCAGATCGCCATCGCCAATCTCGCCTACACTCTGCCGGTCAACAACTGGGGCCCTATCGACAGCCTCACCTTCTACTCCGACAACACCCTGATCGAGCCGGACGAAGACCGCTTCGACAGCATCTGGCAGAACGTGGTCGGCTGCCTGATCGCCTCCGGACCGGTATTCACCTACGTGGATGTCATCTCCGGCAAGAATATGATCTTCAGCGGCGGCAACATGGTTGGCGACGGCAACGAGGGGCGCACCACGCGCATCAACGTCAACTTCGGCTACTATTTCTGATAGAAGCTTTCTTTTGCGCCGGAGCGCCTGTTCCATCCGCACGGTTGAAACAGGCGCTCCGGCCCTGTTGTCTGCACGGTACGATTTCGGGGATGAGGTCGGGCAATTGAGGGTTTCAACGCCCCCCCTTAACCCACACGGACAAACGTCCTTCACTGAACGGAATGCGAATGAACGCAGAAGAAGTCAAAAGCAAACAGCCCAAGATCAAGGTGGACAGAGTCTCCAAGATTTTCGGGCGCGATCCCAAGCGCGGCATCAAGATGCTCGAGCAGGGGATCGGCAAGGAAGAGATCATGAAGAAAACCCGCCTGGCGGTAGGCGTCAACAACGCCTCCTTCGAAGTGGCTGAAGGAGAAATGCTGGTGGTGATGGGGTTGTCGGGCAGCGGAAAATCAACCCTGCTGCGCTGCCTCAACCGCCTGATCGAGCCGACAGCCGGCCATGTTTATATCGACGGGATCAATGTGACCGCCCTGTCCGACGCAGAACTGCGCCGCCTGCGCCAGAAAAAATTCGGCATGGTGTTTCAACGCTTCGCCCTGCTGCCTCACCGCACGGTGCAGCAGAATACGGAATTCGGCCTGGAGATCCAGGGGATGGATGCGGCACAGAGAGCCGAAAAAGCGCGTTCCAGCCTCAAGCTGGTTGGGCTTGAGGGGTGGGAGGATTCCTACCCGGAACAGCTCTCCGGCGGCATGCAGCAGCGGGTTGGCCTGGCTCGGGCCCTGGCGGTGGACCCGGATATTCTCTTTATGGATGAGGCCTTCAGCGCCCTCGATCCGTTGATCCGCCGTGAAATGCAGGATGAGCTGCTGGCGTTGCAGAGCCGGGTGCACAAGACGATTCTGTTTATCACGCACGATCTTGACGAGGCGCTCAAGCTGGGTGACCGCATCATTATCATGAAAGATGGCTCCATTGTGCAGAACGGCACGCCGGAGGATATTCTGACCAATCCCGCCACTGAATATGTAGAAAAGTTCGTGGAGGACGTCAACCTGGCCAAAGTTCTGACGGCTAGAACTGTCATGCATAAGGCTTCGACCGTGACCTTCCCCAAGGACGGCCCCAAAACCGCGCTGCACAAAATGAAGGAAGTGGGCATTTCCAGCATCCTGGTTGTCGACCGCGACCGAAGGCTTCTGGGCCGGGTGTCTGCAGACGATGCTTCACGGCTTGCAAAGCAGAATGAAACCAGCCTTGAAAGCATCATCCTGCGGGATGTCACGACCGTGCGTCCTGAGACGCCCATCAACGAAATTTTTGCGGAGCAGGAATTTCCCGTCGCGGTTACTGATGAGGAAGAGCATCTGCAGGGACTCATCGTCCGCGGCTCACTGCTGGCCGCGCTGGCGGAAGGGAGGCTGTCTTCATGAACATGCCGATACCGAAAATACCGATCGGGCGCAGCATCGAGCAGAGTATCGATTTTCTCACCCTGCATTTTTCCTTTCTCACGCGGGGCATCTCCGAAGTCATCGAAACCGGCATCGACCTGCTGGTCGCGAGCATGATGTTCTTCCCCGCCTGGCTGCTGATCCTGATTTTCAGTGCGCTTTCCTGGTGGCTGGCAGGCCGGAAGGCGGGGATTCTCACCCTGCTCGGCTTTTTGCTGATATGGAATCTCGGCCTGTGGGCGCCAACCATCTCGACCCTGGCCCTGGTGCTGATCGCCACCCTGATTGCGGTGATGCTTGGTTTGCCCCTCGGCGTGCTGGCGGCCCTCTTTTCCGGAATGCATCGCGTCACCATGCCGGTGCTTGATTTCATGCAGACCATGCCGGCTTTTGTCTATCTGATTCCGGCGATCCCCTTTTTCGGGCTGGGGCCGGTTTCAGCGATTTTTTCAACGGTGATCTTCGCCATGCCGCCGGCTATTCGTCTCACATGCCTGGGAATTGAACAGGTGCCCAAGGAGTTGATCGAGGCGGCCGACAGTTTCGGCGCCAACCGTATGCAGAAGCTCTTTAAATTGCAGATTCCGCTGGCCAAGCCCACCATTATGGCCGGCATCAACCAGACCATCATGCTGTCGTTGTCGATGGTGGTTATCGCCGCCATGATCGGTGCCAAGGGACTAGGCGGCGAAGTCTGGAAGGCGATTCAGCGCTTTGAGCCGGGCAACGGTTTTGAAGCGGGCCTCGGCGTGGTCATCCTGGCCATGGCGCTGGACCGGGTGACCCAGAAGCTGGGCGGCCGCAAAAAAGCCTGAATCCAAAACCCATGAAGAAGGAGAGAGAGATGATCAAAAACAAGATGATGGCTGTGATGCTTCTTTTCTCGGTCCTGCTGTTTGCAGCAGTCGGCTGCCAGAAGCAGGAAGAGGGGGCAACCCCGGCCGACACAAAGAAGAAACAGAAAGTTGAACTTGTCTACGTGGAATGGTCCACTGAAGTCGCGAGTACCAATGTGGTCAGCGCGGTTCTGCAGGAAAAACTCGGCTATGAAGTAGAGTTGACGCCGGTGAGTGCCGCCGCCATGTGGCAGAGTATCGCCAGCGGCGATTCCGACGGCATGGTCGCCGCCTGGCTGCCTACTACCCACGGCCACTACCTGGAGAAAATGAAAGACCAGGTGGTTGATCTCGGCCCCAATCTGGACGGCACCAAAATCGGCCTGGTCGTTCCCAGCTATGTCACCATCGATTCCATCGAAGAACTGGACGCCAACGCTGAAAAGTTCAATGGCAAGATCATCGGCATCGACCCCGGTGCCGGCCTGATGTCCAAGACCGAAAAGGTCCTCGAAGAATACGGGATCGAAAATCTTGAACTGATCGGGGGCAGCGGTGCCACTATGACTGCCGCCCTGGCCAATGCCATCAAGCGTGACGAATGGGTGGTGGTCACCGGCTGGACCCCCCATTGGAAATTTGCCCAGTGGGACCTCAAGTACCTGGAAGATCCCAAGAACGTCTACGGCGGCGCCGAGCAGATCCATACCATCGTGCGCAAAGGGCTCAAGGAGGATATGCCGGAAGTGTATCGCTTGCTCGACAACTTCGAGTGGACTCCGGAAGATATGCAGCAGGTCATGGTGTGGAATCGTGAAGAAGGTGCCAAACCCTATGAGAACGCCATGCGCTGGATCAATGAAAATCCCGAAAAAGTGCAGTCCTGGCTGCAGTAAGATTCAGCTCAGCTTCGAAAACACTAAAAAAGCCGCTCTCCTGGAGCGGCTTTTTTAGTGTTCAATCTTCTTTATTTTTTCGAATCCGCAACGAGTATGTGCAGCTCCTCCAGCAATTCCGCGACGAAATCATAACCTTTCTGCCAGAATTCGGGATCGGTCAGATCGATGCCGAGAGGATCCAGCAGCTTCTGCGGCGGGCGACTGCCGCCGCCACGCAGCAGATCGAGATAGCGAGGCACGAAGGCCGCCCCTTCCTCCTTGTATTTGCGGTACAGCGCCAGCACCAGCAGTTCTCCGAAAACATAGGAATAGCAGTAAAAGCGGGCATGAATAAAGTGCCCGATATAACTCCAGCCCCAGCGGTAAGCTGGAATCATGGTCACCGCCTCTCCAAAGAGGGCGGCATTGTGCTTCCACCACAGGTCGCAGTAATCATTCGGGGAGAGCAGCCCCTGGGCGCGCCGCTGATGACTGGCGATTTCAAAACGCGTCAGTACGTTCTGGCGGAAAGTGGTGGCGATGATATCCTCAAGCTTTGCGCACAGCAGTTCGATCTTGACGCATGGATCCTGTTCCCGGTCGAGCAGATGACGGGTCAGCAGCATTTCGCCGAACACGCTGGCTGTTTCGGCAAAGGGCAGAGGGGCATTGTAGTGAAACAGGTTCTGCCCCCCGGAAAGCACGAAATGAACGCCATGGCCGAGTTCATGGGCCAGAGTTGCCACATCGCGCGGATTTCCGGTATAGTTGAGCAGAACATAGGGGTTTATGCCCGGCATCATCGGCTGGCAGAAGGCGCCGCCAGCCTTGCCGGGGCGCGGCATGGCATCGATGCGTTTTGCGGTGAAGAAATCGCGCGCCGGGTCGGCCAGTTCATGGGAGAAGCCTCTGAAGGCATCGAGGACCAGATCCCGCGCCTGGTCAAGGGGGATCTGCCGCGCATCGGTTCCCAGGGGCGCATAGAGGTCGGTATTTTTCATCTCGTCGAGACCGAGAAGCTCTTTTTTGAGCTCAAAATAGCGCTGCGCCAGCCCATAATTGGCCTCGGTCACCTCCATGAGGCGCTCCACCATGGCCGGTTCTGTTTCATTGGCCAGGTGGGTCGGGGTCATGATGTCCGGGTAGTGGCGCAGTTCGGTCTCTTTGGCATGGTCGAGCAGAAGATTGTTGAAGCAGCTGGTGAGAACCAGGGCGTTGTCCGCGTGGCGCTGCAGAAAAACGCTGAAAGCCTCCTCCCTGAGGGCGCGGTCTGGATGATGCAGCAGCGACAGCAACTCTTCTCCGGTGACTTCGCGCGGTTCGCTTTCCCCGGGAAAGGTAAAGGAGAAGACGAAAGACGAGGTCAGCTCCTCAAACAGCTGGGCAAAGGCATCCTTGCCGGAAAGATCCTTGCGCTTGAGGGCTTGTTCCACCTCTTCGCTGAGGGTGTAGGGGGCATGGGCCCTCAGCTGGCGTAAATAATGGCCGTACGGAGCCACCTGGGGCTCTCGGGACAGTTCGACGAAGCGCTCCTCGTCGATGCGCAGCAGCTCCAGCTCGAAAAACAGCACCTCTTCGCTGACCGTGCTCCAGAGTTCGCGAATCCGGGCCAGTAGAGCCTTGTGGCGATCAGGGCGGCTGTCTTCGGAGAAAAGCAGTTGTGCGTAGAAATAGGGTTTAAGCCCCAGCCGCTGCAATTGTTCGTAGTTGCGCAGGGCGGCCGCCAGCAGATCCGCGGTCAGGTGGTCGGAGGCGATGCGCCCGCGGAAATCACGCCGAAAAGTGCGTGCCGTCTGCTGAAGCTGCTCTAAATCCCGGGCCAGCGCGGGGTCGTCGGGATCGGTGTAGAGGGGGGAAAGATCCCAGCCCGGTTCATTGCTCGTGTTCATGCACTGTGACTCCTTTTATGCAACCCGGAACAGTCGGTGATCCGGACAATGGAAATCCTTAGGTTATCCGATTTCTGAGGAACTGCTCAGCATGATGCTCAGCATGGGGCCGCAACTCCCATGAATGGACCGCCACTTTTCGCCCTTCCTGGCGCCGAACACGCCTGACAGCAGAGATGCGACACCCACGAAGCAAGTGAATAGATCCTTTTCTGATTCAAGGTAACGGGGTCCCGTCAAGGTGTCAATCAACAAAGAAACTGACTCAAAATGCCAAACCCGGCAGAGGCCTTCTTCCTGCCTGCCGGTGATGCTGCCCCGTTACCTGATGCAGGCCGGTTTTCTGGGTTTTTATGGCTGGCTGATCGTGCAGTTCGCCCGCTGGGCGGCCACGCTGCAATCGGCAACGCTTCCTGCTTTTCCGCGTCCTGTTGCCATTGATGGATTTCTGCCCTTGAATGGACTGGCGGGTTTGCGGTACTGGCTCTCCAGCGGAGAATGGTACCCGGCGCATGCGGCCGCTGCCTTCATTGTGCTGGCCGCATTGCTGAGCGCATTGCTGCTCAAGCGCGGTTTCTGTTCATGGATCTGTCCGGTCTTTCCTCTGTCGGAGGGCTTGTGGCGCCTGGGTGAAAAGCTCATGGGGCGCACCTTTGCCCCACCCTTCTGGGTCGACCTTCTCCTGCGCGCCTTTAAATACCTGCTGCTTGGATTTATTCTGCAGCGTGTATTTTCGCTGTCCTTTCCACAGCTGCAGGCTTATCTCGATTCGCCCCGCCACCAGCTGGCCGATATCCGGCTGCTGCATTTTTTTCAATTTCCCGCCGTGACAACTGTCCTTGTCATCGGTCTGCTGGCCGCTGCCTGTTTCTTTATCCAGATGGCCTGGTGCCGCTATCTGTGTCCCTATGGCGCCCTACTGGGGCTGTTGTCGCTGTTCTCCCTGGCCGGTGTGTGCCGTGATCCCCGCCGCTGCATACGCTGCGGTCTGTGTTCGGCAAAGTGTCCAGCGTGGCTGCCGGTGATGCACAAGCTCAGGGTGCGCTCGCCGGAATGCTTTGCCTGCTATCGCTGCGTGCACAACTGCCCGGCCCCGGGAGCGGTGACGCTGCGTGTCGCCGGCAGGCTGAGGGTCCCTTCCCTGCTCTTTGGAATTATGCTGCTGGGCCTGTTTGCGGCGATGGATCTCTACGGCCGGGTCGAGGGGCGCTGGCATGATGAAAGAGCACCGCAGGCAATCCACCGGCAGTTGCTGGAGCTGAAACTGGAGTGATCCTGCCGCGTTTTCTGTCTGCGGGCTCTTGCACTGGCGGGGTTTTACAGTATTGTTTTAACGCAATAAGGAAGGTTTGTCGTACGAAGGAGCTTATGATGAAAAATCCTCTTTTATTTTTGCTTGGCCTCGTCCTGCTTGCCTTCACCTGGGGGTGTTCAGCCACCACCCTGGAGGCGCAGTGGAAGGATCCGGAGTATCAGGGGCCGCGATTCGACAAAGTGCTGGTTGTCGGCGTGATAGAAACCAGCCTGATCCGGAAGCTGTTTGAAGACAGATTCGGCGAAGACCTGAGGCGCTATGGGGTGACCGGCCTTGCCAGCTACCGCATGTTTCCCGATGTGGAGCGCCTGGACAAGGATGTGGTGGAAGGCAAAGTGCACGGCCTCGATATCGAGGGAATTCTGATCACCCGGCTGGTCAAACGCGAAACGGTGGAAGTGACCCATCCCGAAAGGGTGCAGGTGATTGATCAGGGCCCCTCCTATTACAGTCACCGCCCCTACTGGTACACGCCCTATTATGACCACTGGTATCGCTACTACGATCGCAGTTACGACGTCATTCGCACCCCGGCCCGTACCAGTCAGGTCGAGGTCTTTACCATGGAAACCAATCTGTTCCGCGGCAGCGACGGAAAACTGGTCTGGTCGGCGCGCACAGAAACCTTTGACCAGGGCAAGCTGTCTGAAAATATCGAGGGTCTGGTCGAGATTCTCACCCAAAGCCTGGATGAAAACGGGTTGATCTGACGCCTGCAGATAAAGTAAAATCGGCGGGAAATCGAATGGCAGTCAAATTTTATCATCGCGAGGAGGAGATGTGGTGACTTTAAGAAGGAAAACAGGACCTCCGTACTGGAAAGCCGTTTTTGCGGCAGCTGTGCTGCTGACGCTTTCTCTGGCGCCTGCCGAGCTTCTGGCGGACCAGCAGCGCGCCGATATGAGCAAATCCGTCGGGGATCGCGCCCCTATTTTCAGCCTGGCCACCTCTCAGGGAACGCTGGCCGATTATGATCGGGACTATTACGGCAAGCATCACCTGGTCATGACTTTCTTTCCCGCGGCATTCACCCCGGTCTGAACGGGGGAAATGGAGGGTCATCAGAGAAACCTCTATCTCTATGACCGCTTCAACGCCCGCGTCGCGGGCGTCAGCCGCAACGAGCCGACCACCCTCGCCTACTGGGCCGAAGATTTAAACCTTACTTTCCCGCTGTTCTCCAATACGGTCGGGCACGCCGGCATCTGGTTCGGGGCTCTCAAGGAGGGCTATCCCATGTTTTCCCGCACTACGGTGGTGATCGACAAATGGGGCATCATCCGCTACATGAAGAGCGGTTCCCCAGATTTTCACGAAATCCTGACCCTACTCAAGCAGTTGCATGAAGAAGAGGAGGAAAAGGGATGATGAAACGGACGTTTGCGGTCATCGTCGGGATGCTGCTGCTGGCCGGTTGTGTGGCGCCTCAGCCGTCCGAACCGGTTGATCCCTTCGGCTCCATGCGCCGCTCCGATGGGTCGGTGCTCTGGCAGCAGGAGTATGCCTTCGTGCCCCCCGAGGCCCCCTGGCAGCTCATTGATCTGAATGAAACCGATTACTCCATTGCTTTTATGAAAACCTGCCGCGAGAGCTATCCCTGCCAGAGCACGCTGGCCTATGCGGAAGAGCCCTTCGGCTACTCCATGGATTTCGAGCAGCGTCAGCGCGAGTTCTTCAAGCGATTCCTGTGGGCCAGCCGGGTCAATTTCGCTGAAGCCGAGCTCAGCAGGACTGAAGTTTTCGGTGAGGATGCCCTGATCGCCCGGACAGAGGGAGTTGAGCCGGTCCAGCGGCACAAGGTCGATGTCAAGGTGGTTTTCGCCCGCCGTGGTGAACGGGTGGTGGCCTTTTACTATACCCAGTGGCGGCCCGAGGACGGTGCTTACGACAAGACGGATATCAAGGATTTCGATCGCTTTGTGGAAAATTTCAGCTTTGAGCGTCCTTCCTTTTATCAGCGGTTGCTGGCCGATTAGTTCCAATATATCGTCAGCAAAGCCCCGAACTTTATGAATGTTCGGGGCTTTGCCCTTGCGCCTCGGCGCAGGTTGAGGCATTCTGTACCACATGCCTAAATCAGCTTTCAGTGCGATTGAAAACAGCCTGCGTGATTTTCTCGGCGGTGCGCGCGTCTCGCTGACCGAACTCGATGACGGGCAGAAGGAAGAGATCGAGGATGATCCGCGCCAGATCCTGGTCCGGCTCAAGATTGATCAATCCGCCTACCTTTTCCGCGCGCAGCGCAAATATCTTTTGTTCACGGCTACGGAACGAAGTTTCATTCAGGAGCTTTTTGCCGCATTCGAAGGGTTGCTGCGCGGCTTCAGCGCCGACGGCTACGCGGCTCATTTCCGCACGGCGCTGCTGACCTCCCTCACCGATATCGCCGTGGCCCGTTATATCCGCGGCGACCGCACGGGGGTCTTCTGGCCGACGCAGAGCCTGCTTCAGCTGCTCAAGACCCTCTCCTATCAGCGCTACGAAGGCTCCCCCGCCACGACCGGTTTTCTGGTCTACCGCACCCAGCTCGACGACCTGCTTGAATCGATCAAAAAAACCCGCTACGACTGGCTCGACCTGGGTGACGACCGCCGGCGTCTGTCGGGGGACTTCTTCCGCAACCCCCTCTCCTACCGCTTTGTCGACGGCTTGCGCGCCCTGTTCGTGTGTGATATCCGCATGAACGTCAAGGGCACCATCCGCACCAGCGCACCGGGCCCGCGCGATTCCATCGAGCAGCTGGCCAACCGGGAGACGGTTTCACTGCTGGCCCAGGCCGGCGAAGGGGCCTTCGCCATCTATGTCAACAAGTCCTCCGAGGTGGAGGTCGTTCTGGACAGCGACCGCCTGCTGGTCTGGCGCAGAGGCTCCTGGGGGATCTTCGACCCCGACATCTACCGCGATTTCCTGCGCGGCCACCTCGACAAGCGCTCGATCGATCACCTGGTGTGGTCGATCTACGCCCTCTCCAAGGCGCGCCACGGCACGGTGGTGCTGGTGGCGAACGAAGAAACGGACCTGGAAGCGCTGCGCAAAGGCTCCGTCGGGGGCCGCGACGCCCTGAGCCGCGCCCTGATCCGCCATGTGCGCGGCACCAAGATCGGCACTCTCAAACGCTCCGGGGAGCTGATCCGCATCCTCTCCTCGGACGGTCTGACTGTGATCAACCGCAAGGGGGAGCTGCTCGATACGGGCGTGATCATCGATACCTCCCAGGTCGGAGATCTGGTCACCGGCGGCGGGCGCACCACCGCCGCGACTGCAGCCTCCCGTTTCGGGCGGGTGGTCAAGGTTTCCGAGGACGGCCCGGTAGACCTGTTCCGCGACGGTCAAAGTGTCTATCGCTTCGGCTGAGCCTTCACCTCTCGAAAGCGCACGATCCCGTCTGCAGCGCAGGTAAAAGGATGTCCCCTGCCCTCCTCTTTTCTTCCCCTGCCCCTCTTCTTATTTCTCGTGGCCCTCAGGAATGGCCGGCGGACGGTTGGGACGCTCGATTGTCTCACCGACGGCGAGGGTCAATTCCTCCCCCTGATGGGTCACCTGCAGGCGATCGCCGCCGGCCAGGGTGTAGTGCGTCTTCTCGCGGGTTATCCGGACTTCCAGGCGCTGGCCGCGCAGCGTCAGGGCAAAGCGCATGCTCTTGAGCATTTCGGGCAGGCGGGGGTCGAAGCTGATATTGCCGTCGAAATCGCGCATGCCGGCGAAGCCGTACACCGCCACCATCCAGGTGCCGCCCATGGAAGCGATGTGGCAGCCGTCCTTGACGTTGCCGCCGACATCGGCCAGATCCATCAGGACGGCGTAGCGCGCGTACTTGACCGCCTTCTCCTCATCCCCGATCTCCGCGGACACGATCGCCTGGATGCAGGCCGAAAGGGAGGAGTCGCCGGTGGTCAGTGGATCATAATAGTCAAAATTTCTGTGCTTCTGCTCGCGGGTGAACTCGTCGCCGAGCAGGAACATGGCCAGCACCACATCGGCCTGCTTGATGACCTGGTGCCGATAGATGACCAGCGGGTGGTAGTAGAGCAGCAGCGGGAAGCGCGATTTGGGCGTCTCTTTCAGATCCCACACCTCGCGGTCGAGAAAGCTGTCGTCCTGCGGATGAATGCGCAACTCCTCGTCGTACGGGATGAACATCCGGTCCGCCGCCTCCTGCCACTGTTGATCCTCCTCCTCGGCAAGCCCCGTTCTGTGGACCAGGTTGGCGTAATGTTCGGCGAAGTTCTCCCGCATGAATCGCACCGTCTGGGCCGCGTGCCACAGGTTCTCCCGCGCCATCAGGTTGGTATAGGCGTTGTTGTTGACGACGGTGGTGTATTCGTCGGGGCCGGTCACGCTGTGAATGCAGAAGCACCCATCCTGCCGCTTTGAAAAAAAACCGAGATCGAGCCACAAACGCGCCGTTTCCACCAGCATTTCGGCGCCCTCGTTGAACAGCAGCGCCTTGTCGTCGGTGATTTCCGCATATTTGCGCAGGGCGAACATGATGTCGGCGTTGATATGATACTGCGCAGTGCCCGCGGCATAGTTGGAGCTGGCTTCCTCACCGTTGATGGTGCGCCAGGGGAACAGGGCTCCGACCTGGTTCACTTCCCGTGCCCGCTCTCGGGCTCGATCGAGCATGCTGTGGCGAAAGCGCAGCAGATTGCGGGCGATGCGCGGCGCGGTATAGGTGAGAAAGGGCAGGACGTAGATTTCGGTATCCCAGAAATAGTGCCCCTCATAAGTCTGGCCGGTCAGGCCCTTGGCGGGGATGCCGGTGCCTTCTGCCCTGGCGCTGGCCTGCAGGATCTGAAACAGGTTCCAGCGCAGCGCCTGCTGCATCTCGCCCGCCGGACGGGGGTTATTCTCGGGATCGCCTTCAATCTCAATATCGGCGCGCTGCCAGAAATTCTCCAGATAAGCCCGCTGCTCCTTGACAAGGGGCGTAAATCCCAGCTTCAGAGCTCGGTCCAGGGTGCGCTCGCACCGCTCGCAAAGCTCCTGCGGGCTCGCCCCTCCCCGGGAAGTATGATAGGCGATGTATTTGACAATCTGGATCGGCTTGCCCATGCGGGCATCGACTGAAAACTCCACCTTGCCGTAATCCCCGTCGCAGCTGCTGGAGCGTCTGTATTCGCATTCGGTCTCAAGGTGATGATCGGTCCCGCAGGCAATCACCATTCCGCTGTTTTTCACCCGGTGGCTCAGCATCAGGCGGTTTTTTCGGCCGTAGTGGTATTCGCTGATCCAGGGGTTGTGTATAAAACCCTTGGACTGGCGCGGGTCCTTGTCCCCTGATTGGTTGGGTTGGTCGCCGATGATTTCAGAGCAGATCACCACCGGGGCATGATCATTGAGCACCGTGACTTGAAATGAGATCGCGGCCAAATGCCGCTGCGACAGGGAGACCAGGCGGCGCGATTCGATCAGCACCTGCTTTCCGGACGGCGTTTCCCACAGGACTTCGCGGTCCAGGGTGCCGCTCTGCATGTCCAGGGTGCGCTCATAGATCTGCAGCATCGCAGTGGGCAGGTAGAAGGGTTCATCGTCGACATAGAGCTTGATCACCTTGGCATCCGGCACATTGAGCATGGTCTGTCCGGTCTGGGCGAAACCGAAGGCGGTTTCACCGTAGACGATCGGCCAGGTCTCGTGAAAGCCGTTGATGTAGGTGCCGTTTTGAACCGTCGGGCGCCCCTCTTCGAAATTGCCGCGAAAACCGAAATAGCCGTTGCCGACGGAAAAAAGGGTTTCCGTCTGCGCCAGGAAGCGGGGATAAAAGGCGGTTTCGATAATCTTCCACGGATTGATCGGGTAGATATGCGGGGGCGGGTTGAGGGTTTCATGTCGAATCATGCAAAACCTCGTAGAAGGGGCGGAAGGAATAAGAGAGGCGTACAGGGCCGTCTCGTCAATCCGATAATGGAATATAAGATTAGCAGATGGTTGGAACAAGTTAAAGCGCTGAACGGGTGGGAAAATACCTTGCGGGAACATTGTAGCCTGGTGGCAAGTATCGTTAAAAGCCCCGCAAGGTGAGAAAAAAGGGTTAAGCCGGTCACTTCTTCTGGTAGGCGTGGTAGAGTCGCAGGGTATTGCGCATGCACATGGCGATGGTCACAGGCCCCACGCGGGGAATGAAAGTCTGCGCCTGCTGTTCGGCCTCGGTGGTAAAGTTCTTGACGGTGGCGAAGTTGAGGCACACCGTGTTGGCGTTGAGCTCATGGGCTTCGATTTTTGGAAATGCTTTCGAAGGCACTCCGGTGATCACCACGTTGGATGACGCCAGCGCCTGCGCACGTGAGATGTCGGTCTCCTCGGCCTTTCCGCCACGATAGAGCAGGGGACCGAACTCGTCAAACGAATAGACCGTGGCGCCGTCGTTGGACATCATGACCGCCAGCGGGCGCCCCACCACTTCGCTGCGGTTGAAAATGGTCACCGTGCGGTTGGCCGCCGGCTGGTGTCCGCTGCTGCCGTAGGCGCCGTTGGCTTCCAGCATTTTGAGGATCGCCAGCGGCGTGCAGGGGACCACCGCCTTGTTGGGCTGCGAAGCCTCGAGGTCGATGCGCTCGTTGCTGTAGAGCATGTTGATCCAGAAGGAGTGCAGCCCCTCGATATCCTTACGGTAATCGACCACCTCCTTAAGGTAGCGGTCCTGTTCGTTGCCGAAGATCGGATAGTAGACCATCAGCCCGTTGACGTCCGGGTCGGCATTGGCCTCGCGAATGGCGCGCTCCAGATCGAGCCGTGCCGCCTCGCGCAACTCATACGCGATGCCCAGGTCCTCACAGGCCCTGCGGGTATAGGCGGCATAGGTCCTGGACGGCGCATAGTCGCCGGAGAGCAGGCCGACCACCTTCAGGGGACGGTCAAGCGCTTCGATTTCGTTGCGGATCTCCGCCCGGTAGCGGGCCGCAACAACGTCTGGTGCAACAATCATATCAAGCCTCCGGTATCGTTTTTCAGAGGCCAGCCTACCAGATTCCAAGGCACAAAAACACCATGTATACTTTCCCATAGGTCCTATAAGTCCTATCCGTCCCAGAGGTCTCAGATGTTGCCCCCCCCAAAAAAACAGGCCGGCGAAAAAAACAGCCGGCCTGCAAGATCTCGACACCAAAAAAGGCCGAAATTTGTTTTTTTGGGGGAGAGGGCAGGGGATCGGAAAAACAAAAAGGGGTTGTCTTGAGAAAGACAACCCCTTTGAACTTGTGGTGCCCAGGCACGGAATCGAACCGCGGACACGAGGATTTTCAGTCCTCTGCTCTACCGACTGAGCTACCTGGGCAAGTGAGCCCATGTATATACGGAAAAGGATCGGGGCTGTCAAGGCAAAAAAATTTGTAGCGAAAATAGTCGCCTGCGGTGAATGGCCTGCAGCAGGCAGGCAATACGGCAGGGCTGTGTTCCATAACTGGTTGTTCTGCCTTGAGATTGCCAAAGCCCCAGGCTTTGGTAAGATCAACAGAGACACGGGTATGATTATTCCCAGGGGTTTTTATCGGTGAGCAAAGAGAGGTTGTTCCGATGAGTGAAAAACAGCAGAGACGGCTGATTGCCGTATCCAACCGCCTGCCCATCGCCGTCGACCGGGATGACCAGGGGCAGTGGCAGCTGACGGCCGGGGCCGGCGGCCTGGTCACGGCCCTTGCTCCAGTGCTCAAGGATCATCGGGGGATGTGGATCGGCTGGCCCGGCTGCGGCGAAGAGGCGCCGCTGGACTCTCTTCTGGAGGGTTTTGCCGACAAGCAGGGGTATTCCCTTGCCACCGTTCCTCTGTCTCAGGAGGAGGTGCGGGAGTATTACGAAGGGTTTTCCAACATGACGCTGTGGCCCCTGTTTCACGACCTGCTCGGCCACTGCCAGTTCAATCCCGATCACTGGCGCACCTATGTCGAGGTCAATCGCCGCTTTGCCGACGTGACCGTCGGAACGGTGCGTGACAACGATCTTATCTGGGTGCAGGATTACCAGCTCACCCTGATGGGCGCGCGGCTGCGGGAACTCAAAGTGAAAAATCCCCTGGCGTTCTTTCTTCATATCCCGTTTCCGGCACCCGATATGTTCAGACGCCTGCCATGGAAGAACGAGATCATGCAGGGGCTGCTCAGCTACGACCTGGTGGGATTTCAAACGCTGCGCGACCGCCGCAACTTCGTGCAGTGCGTCCGCGAGATGAATCCCAACATGAAAGCCGATATCCGCCGCCGGACTTCGACCCTGCACGAGGATGGGCGCTCGGTGAAAGTGGGGCATTTTCCGATCAGTATTGATTTCAACGAGTTCAACCGGCAGGCGCGCAGCAAAGAGGTGGCCGATGCCGCCTGGTATCTGCACGAAAAACTGGCCCGCCGCCAGCTGGTGCTGGGGGTGGATCGGCTCGACTACACCAAGGGGATTCCGGAGCGGATCCTGGCGTTTGAACGGCTGCTTGAGAACTATCCCGACCTGCACCGCAACATAACTCTTTTACAGGTGGTGGTGCCCAGCCGCACCCAGGTGCCTGAATACCAGAAGCTCAAAGAAGAACTCGATCAGCTGGCAGGGCGTATTAATGCCGAGTACGGTGAACCGGGCTGGGTGCCGATCCACTACACCTTCCGCTCCCTGCCGCGCGAGCAGCTGCTGGCCCATTACCGGGCGGCGGAGATCGCCCTGATCACCCCTCTGCGCGACGGCATGAACCTGGTGGCCAAGGAATACTGCGCGGCATCCGTGGACGGCAACGGGGTGCTGATTCTGAGTGAGTTTGCCGGTGCGGCGGAGCAGCTCGGCCGTGCAGCCCTGCTGGTCAACCCCTATGATGTCGACGGCACCGCCGCCGCCATCCATCGCGCCTATCACATGGAGGTCGAAGAACGCCGCAACCGCATGCGCCGCCTGCGTGCCTCGGTGCAGCGCAACAACGTGCACCGCTGGGTGCGCTATTTCATTGATTCATTGTGAAAAGTGTCATCTTTTACCGTCCCGCATGAGGTCGCAACGTCCATGACAAGGGTGTTTGGCGCCAGGGTGGCGCCAATCAAACGGCCAGGGATGGCGAAAAGTGGCCCTTGCCATGGACGTTGCGACCTCATGCAGCAAGCGGTGGGGCCGGAATTTTTCCAATTTGTACTTGCGTTGCAGGCGCGTTGGAGTTAAATTCGGAAAAATCATTCAACAATTGAGGTT
>JAXHUR010000021.1:0-45631 GCA_034189505.1 Thermodesulfobacteriota bacterium
AGGTCAGCGCTGAAGAAGTCGCCGGGGCGGTGGACATGGTGCTCACCTATCGTGAGCTCAGCCAGATTTTCCGTGATCGCGGTCTTGACCCTGCGCGTATGAAAGATGCGCCCTTCAGCGCTGACCTCGAATTTCCCTGCGATGCACGAGCTGATATAGACCACGGGCGTCTGCGCTCCCCGGGTCTGTTTGATGTAGCGGCCGATGGCCACCATGGGTGAAACAACCGGCATCAGGTGGCGCACCAGCTGTGGATAATGGCGCTCAATCAGGTCGACGATGGTGGGGCAGTGGCTCGAGATCAGGGGGCCGCGACCGCCGCTTTCAATCAGCTGCTGATATTGTCCGGCGATCAGCTCCACGCCCGCGGTGCCCTCGAAGATATCTGCAAAACCGAGCTTCTGCAGGCCGGCGACCAGCTGCCCGGGGCGCAGCTCGCTGAAAAAAGCGGGATAGGAGCATCCCAGGATCGCCACGGGGGATTTGCCATTCTCGAGTATGCGCAGAGTCTGGGTGATGCAATCCGCGATCTGTTTTGCTTTCTGGGAGCAGACTTTAAGGCAGATTCCGCAACCGATGCAGCGATCATGAATGACTTCGGCCCAGTGTTCCTTGACCTTGATGGCCTTGACCGGGCAGTTGCGGACACAGGAATAGCATTTGCGGCATCTGTCTTTGGCGGTTTGAATGGGCCCCATGTTGCCTCCGGGCGGGTGGTCTTAAAGAAACGGGAGGGGTGAACGAGTGGATTGATTCTGTACGATGGTGCAGCAGGCTGTCAAGCGCTCCGATATCCGGTGCAGTGTCGTTATTCAGGCGCCACGGCGCCCGACTTCGTCACTGAAGTGGCATGCACTGAAATGCCCCGGGGCTTGTTCAATCGCCCGCGGCGCCTGGCGGGCACAGATGTCGCGGGCATAGGGGCAGCGCGGATGAAAGGTGCATCCGGACGGCGGCGACAGGGGAGAGGGGATTTCTCCCTTGAGGGGAACGTGCGGGTGCCGACGGTGGGGGTCGGGGACCGGCACCGCCTCGAGCAGGGCTTCGGTGTAAGGGTGGCGGGGGCGGCGGTAGAGACTTTGCGCCGGGGCCTGCTCTACGATGGCGCCCAGATACATGACCGCAACCCGGTCGCAGAAATGCTCCACCAGGGACAGGTCGTGGGCAATGAACAGGTAGGTCAAACCGAACTCCTGCTGAAGATCCTTGAGCAGATTGACGACCTGAGCTTGAATGGAGAGGTCGAGCGCAGAAACAGGCTCATCGGCGACGATCAGCTGCGGGTTTGGAGCCAGCGCGCGGGCAATACCGATGCGTTGGCGCTGCCCACCGGAAAATTCATGCGGGTAGCGCCAGGCAAGATCGGCGCTCATGCCGACCTTTTCCAGTAGATCCACCACCTGATCCCGCAATCCTGCTCCCTGGGCGAGCCCATGAACCTTGAAGGCTTCCGCAATCGCATCGCCGATGCGCATACGGGGGTTGAGAGAAGCATAGGGGTCCTGAAAGATCATCTGCATGGAGCGGCGCAGCGGGCGCATGCGTTTATTGGGCAGGCGGGTGATATCCCGCCCCTGAAAAAAAATCTGTCCGCCATCGGCATCAAGCAAGCGCATGACCAGCTTGCCGGTGGTGGATTTTCCGCAGCCGGACTCCCCCACAAGCCCAAGTGACTCGCCGCCCTCCAGGCGCAGCGAGAGGTTGTCGACGGCCCGCAGTTCCAGCTTGCGGGGGGAAAAGGGGGAGGCTTTGATCCAGAAGGATTTTCGCAGGTCGCGGATATCGAGCAGTGGAGTCATTGCGCCCTCCAGCAGCGGACGAGATGACCAGGCGCGACTTCAGTCAATCCCGGCCGATGCGTGCTGCACCGAGGAAGGACTTCGGGGCAGCGCTCGGTAAAGGGGCATCCCTGCGGCATCTGCCGAGGGTCGGGGACCTGCCCCCTGATGGGAGCCAGCCGCGACTTCTTCTCACCCAGGCGCGGAACGCAGGCCAGAAGCCCGCGGGTGTAAGGATGGCGGGGATGGTCGTAAATTTGAATCACCGGTGCATATTCCATGATAAGGCCGGCGTACATGATGGCCACGCGATCCGCGCTTTCAGCGACAATGCCCAGGTCGTGGGTGATCAGAAGGGTTGCCATGTCGCGCTCCTGCTTGAGCCGCAGCAGAAGATCCATAATCTGTGCCTGGATCGTGACGTCAAGGGCGGTGGTGGGTTCATCGGCGATCAGGATGTCCGGATCGCAGGCCAGAGCCATGGCGATCATGACGCGCTGGCGCATGCCGCCCGAGAGACTGTGCGGATAGTCGCGCAGGCGTTGCCGCGCTGACGGAATTCCGACATCGTGCAGCAGTTTTTCCGCCTGCTTGAGAGCCTGTGCGGCCCCGAGTTTTTTGTGCAGCTGCAGCACCTCCCTGATCTGGTCGCCGATGCGCAGGACCGGGTTGAGCGAAGTCATCGGTTCCTGGAATATCATGGAGATGCGGTTGCCGCGGATACGGCGCATTTCCTCGCTGGAAAGCTTCGCCAGATCGGCCCCCCGATAGAGAATGCGGCCTTCCACCATGCGTCCCGGCGCTGGGATCAGCCCCAGAATAGACAGGGATGTGATTGATTTGCCGCAGCCGGATTCGCCAACCAGCGCGAGGGTCTCGCGGGAGGATAACGTAAACTCGATGCCGCGGACTGCATGGACCGGACCGTCCTCGGTAAAAAAAGAGGTGTGCAGGTTTTCGATTTCAAGCAATTGCGTCATCGGGACTTCCGGGGAAAAAAGAAAAACTTTTGCCCACTGATTGCAGTCGGCGCCCATGAATTTACCTTCTCCGCCGCAACGGGTCAAGAAATGGCGGGGTGCCCTTCTCACGATCACCTCATTTGTGCTAGACTTCGCATTCATTCGACTCTGTTCTTTTCAGTTTTTCCGCCACCTGCTGATCCGAAAGCATATTTGCCGACATGAAAATACAAGGATTCAATGCGCCCGGTGCCAAGCCTGCGGACCCACTGGCCGACCTGCATGTCCATACCACATATTCGGACGGGCTTTTTTCGCCGCAAGAGGTTGTCGCCAGGGCACTCGAAAACGGGGTTCAGGCGCTGGCCATCTGCGACCATGACAATATCGATGGCATCGAACCTGCCATCAGCGCCGCGCGCGGCAATGACCTCGAGATTGTTGCCGGAGTGGAGCTGTCCAGTCAATGGCAGAATCTGCGCGATATTCACATTCTCGGATATGGATTTGATCCTGGTGCGCCGGAGCTGGTTGGGGAATTGGCGGATTTTCGTGATTTTCGCGCGCGCCGCAATGAAATGATCGTACAGCGGGTCAATGAAGTTCTTGCCGCAGAAAGGCGCACCCTGTTGGATTTTCAACAGATCCGCCGCTTTGCGGGAGGGACTGTCGGACGCCCGCATATTGCACGCGCGCTCATCGAGGCAGGACTTGTGCGCGACAACGATGAAGCCTTCAACCGCTATCTGGTGCGCTGCAACGTGGAGAAACGTTTTTTTTCTGCCGACCAGGCGATTTCTCTGATTCACCGTGCCGGCGGGGTCGCAGTTCTGGCTCATCCCCCTTTGATTACGGAGGATCGGCGCGCCCTGCTTCGGTTGCTTGATGCTTTTGTCGTCTTGGGGCTTGATGGCATCGAAGCCTACAATAATGCCGGATCGCTGGATGACGTTGCTGAATTGACGGCCCTGGCGCGGCAACGAAAACTAATTGTCACCGGAGGTTCGGATTTTCACGGATTTTCCGACAGCGCCGCCCGTATTGGTTGGGCGCGAGGCGAAATTCCCATCCCCCTGTCATGCTGGCAGGAGGTTCGAGATTCCCTGTCACAACGTGTGGCGGGGTGATATCCCGTTGACTGCTGTGTTTTGGATAGGCCTGTTTTGGCTTGGAAATTGCTCAATAAAATTGCTCAACACCTTGTGTTTGATCGAACAGGGTTTTTTCAGCCTCAACGGACTAAAATAAATAAGAGATAGTCAAAAGGATTGAGTTTCATGTTTTCTGTTTTTTCCGACCCGCGTATTTTTTCTTCTCGTCTCGGCAGACGCGCCTTTATCGGCAGCCATTTGGCTGCCCTTGCCTATCTGGCACTGCCGGTTTCTGCCTCAGCCCGGCAGGCTCCGGAACGCAGCCTCTCCTTTTTCAATCTTCACACCGGCGAGACGCTGGAAAATGCGGTCTACTGGGCCGAAGGTAAATACAACCCCGCCATCATGCGGGAGGTCGAGTATATTCTGCGCGATTTCCGCCGGGACGAGGTTGCCCCGATCGATCCGCTTCTCCTCGATCAGTTGTTCGCGGTGCGTTCTGTACTTGAAACATCAACGCCGTTTAACATTATCTCCGGTTATCGTTCGCCGGAAACCAACCAAATGCTGCGGCAGCAGAGCAGCGGCGTGGCCAAGCGCAGTTATCACACTATCGGCCAGGCCGTGGATGTGCGGCTGCCGGGGCGCGAACTCAAAGCACTTCGCCAGGCGGCTCGCAGACTCAAGAGAGGGGGGGTCGGATATTACCCGAAATCCGATTTCGTCCATCTCGACACCGGGCCGGTGCGTGCCTGGTGACGTAGATCCGGTGCGCAATCTGCTGTTTTTTTAAGTATAAAAAGAGATTGATAAAAATATTATAATTTTGTATGGTGGTTGAGGTCTCCGCAAGCACCCCCCTCTGCCTTGTTCATTTCAGGAAGGGACTGAGGATTCGAGAGGGGCGCGGACCATGTTTTCTGCTGGAGGACTCTGCCATCGCCACCTCAAGACAGAACAACCAGAATCCAACCTTTCCCAGCGTGGGATTGCCAAATGTTTTGGCGAGTCGTTTTCTTGCCTGCTCTGGGATAAATTTCGCCGATTCTCGCGATCGGACCTTCCTGCTGGTTAAGATCCGCTGGTTTCTTCTCGGGTTGCTGGCCACAAGCTGCCTTGCTGCAGGATTTCTTTTTCTGCGGAGCCCTTACGGATTCTTTCTCACTCGCCCACAGCTTCTGGCTCTTTTTCTGTCTGTCGCTGCCATCCTCCTGCACAACGGCACCGTCCATCTTTTCTACGATCGCCTTGCACGCCCCTTTTACGTTAATTCTTTGCAGATTCTTCTCGACCTTTCCATTGTCACTTTTCTGATTCATTTCAGCGGCGGTGCTGCGAGCTGGTTCTGGCCGGTTTATCTTCTTGTGACTCTGGAGGCTGCCGTCCTTCTGGAACAACCTCATCGTGTGTGGCTCATGGGGCTTTTAGGGGCATTGCTTTACGGTCTTGTTCTGATGGGCGGTTACCAGGGCTGGTGGTCCAATGTTTCCATGCCGTTTGTCGAGAAGAATCTGCATCAGAACGGGCTGCATCTTTTTCTGCTCTGGTTCTGGGTCAGTATGCTCAATGCTGCTGTTGCGGTAGCGGGCGTTTTCCTGATGTCGGTCATTCGGCGAGAAAATCAGGAGTTGCGTAACAGTCAGGAGGGGATGAGCGAATTTCTCGAAACAGCCAGCGATCTGATCTTCAACGTCGATAGGGACGGCCGGCTGCGGTTTGCCAACCGGGCCTGGCGTCGAGCCATGGGATATGATGGAGGCGATCTGCATAAACTCAACCTCAAGGATATTGTTCATCCGGAATTCCGGGAGAACTGCAGCCATGAATTCGACCGCGTTCTGCGTGGTGAGGCCGGTCGCGTAAGCAACGGCCGGCTGCTCAATCGCCATGATGAAGTGCTTGAGGTGGAGGGGTCTTTGACCCGCTGCTGTCTGCATAGCGATGGCCTGGGTACCGTCTGGGCCATCTGCCGCGACGTGACCGAGCACAAAAAGGCTCAGACGGAACTGTTCCGGCTGGCGCACTACGACCAGCTGACGGGTTTGCCCAATCGCGCTTTTTTTCTCGACCGTCTCAACCACTCCATCGCGCTGGCGCGGCGCCAGCGCAGACAGGTCGCCGTTCTTTTTCTCGACCTCGACCGTTTCAAGATTATCAACGATACCCTGGGCCATGTTCTGGGCGATCGGTTGCTGCGGGAGATGGGGCAGCGCCTGCATGAATGCATTCGCGAGGTCGATGCCGTGGCACGCATGGGGGGAGATGAATTTACCCTCTGCCTGGGGAATGTCGATGGCGCAGAGAGTGTCGAAAAGGTCGCGCAGAAAATTCTTAAAAACCTGGTGCGGCCTCTCTGCATTGACGGACATGAACTATTCATCACCACCAGCATCGGCATCAGCCTGTTTCCCGATCATCACCAGGACGCCCAGAGCCTGATTAAAAAGGCCGACATCGCCATGTACCACGCCAAGGCCCAGGGGCGGAACAATTATCAGTTTTACCGCGAGGAGATGGATTCAGACGTGGAAAAACGTCTGATGCTTGAAACGGCCATCCGCAAAGCGCTGGAGATGGATCAGTTTCGTATTTTCTACCAGCCCAAGGTCGATATCGCTTCGGGCCGCATTACCGCCATGGAGGCGCTGCTGCGTTGGGATCACCCGGAGCTGGGGCTGCTGCCGCCCAACGAGTTCATCCCTCTGGCGGAGGAAACGGGATTGATTTTCTCCATTGGAGAGTGGGTTCTGCTCCAGGCCTGCCTGCAGAACCGCCAGTGGCAGCTGCGGGGACTACCGCGGATGCGGGTGGCGGTCAATATCTCCGGCTATCAGCTGCAGCAGCGGGAGTTTATCGATGTCGTGCGCCGGGTTCTCGATGAATCCGGGCTCGCCCCCTGCGATCTTGAAATCGAAGTCACCGAAACAGTGGTCATGCAGAACCCTGAATCTGCGGTGGCGATCCTCAATCAACTCAGGGAACTGGGCGTTATGATCGCCATTGACGATTTCGGCACGGGCTATTCGTCCCTTGCGCATCTCAAGCGCTTTTCGGTCAATACGCTGAAGATCGACAAATCGTTTATGCGCGACGTAGAACTCAACGCGACTGATGCCGCGATCGCCACTGCCATCATCTCCATGGGCAACAGTTTGAAACTGCAGGTGATTGCCGAAGGGGTCGAAACAGAGGGGCAGCTTGATTTTCTGAGGGACCACCGCTGTCAGGAGATGCAGGGATATCTCTTCAGCAAGCCGCTGCCTGCCGAAGAAATCGAGCATTTCCTGCAACAGGTGGACAGTCGCGGGCCTGATCCCAGGTTCCATGAGCGAAAGCAGTAGGGAGTTGATCCGTCATGCCCGATTCCAGCCCCCGCAGAGGCGTTGAACGTCGTCGAAAACCCGACATATGGGTTCGTTCCCTGGAAGTTCTGGTTGTCGTCGGCTGGTTGCTGATGCTGGCCGCGGTTCTGGTTCTGTCCAAGGCCAAGCCGCAGGTTGAAACTTTTTTTGACCGCTATTACGATATTCCTCTGCGCACCAGCTGGGATGTTGAATTGCTGGGTTATCTGCAGGGGATGATGTGTCTGGGGCTTTTTCTGGGAATTGCCGGAATGCTGGTCAACTGGCGTCGCGGCCGGCGGGCGGAAGATGAAATCAGGGTTTCTTTTCTGCTGCTGGTCATTCTGTCGGCGATCGGTCTTCTCCTGCCTTACCTGCAGTTTTCTTGAAAAGTCAGCCCGCCAGGGTGTGTTCCAGCAGAATTTTCAAACCGATGGCAAAAAGCACCACCCCTCCGAAAATTTCCACCCGGGGGCCCCATAAATTGCTGATGCGCCTTCCCAGAAGCATGCCCGCCAGCGTGAACACTCCCGCCACCACGGCAATGATCAGCGCCGGAAACCAGATCCTGACACCCAGCATCCCCAGCGACAGACCCACCGCCAGCGCATCGATGCTGGTGGCGATGGAGAGTATGACCAGGGTCAGGCCGCGGGTCGGATCGCGCGGGTCACGCAGCGCCTGCTCCTCCTTGAAGGCTTCGTAGATCATCTTGCCGCCGATAAAGGAGAGAAGGATAAAGGCAATCCAGTGATCATATGCGGCAATCCAGCGCTGCACGCTCAGGCCCGCCAGCCAGCCGATGACCGGCATCATCCCCTGAAACAACCCGAAGTGAAAACTCAGGCGGAACATATGTCTGCCGGTCAGCCGTTCCAGGGTCAGGCCCGCACCCAGCGCGACGGCGAAGGCATCCATGGCGAGAGCCGCGGCCAGCCCGATGAGGGTCAGAAAGTCCATTCGATTTTCCCACGCAAAAAAGAATCCCGCGAAACGTCGGTTCCGCGGGATTCTGTCCTGCATTGCCCGCCCTGTCAAGGGGGCAGGACACTTCTGGTTCTCCGATCAAAGCGCCTTGTGCCAGATGTTCATGCTTTCAAGTTCGCCGGAGATATCGGTATTGTGCGTCAGCGTGCCGCTGTAGCTGTAGCCGTGCTTGGCAAAGGTGATGTTCATGCCGAAGCTGTAGGCGCGCGCAATGGTGTAGGCAGTATGGTACTCCTGGCGCCGCAGCTCGTCTTCCATCTCGGCCAGCAGCACCTGGGCCAGACCGGCGCCTCGATAATCGGGCAGGGTGGCAAAATCGGTCATCTCTGCATTGCGCTCATCCGGGTAGGTTTCAGCGGAGGAGATTGCCGCCAGCTTGTCCCCCTCCCAGGTTCCCCAGTACAGGATGTTGTCGTCCATGGTCTCGCGCAGGTAGTCGGGATCATGGATGGGGAAGGGGTAGCTTGCAAAGACCTGGCGGTAAACCTCGGCCATGGACTCGGCGTCAGCATGTTCGAGTCGGCGCAGCTCAAATCCAGGTTTAAGCTCGGGGCAGGTGGGCTGCCCGGCTTTGGACCGTGCGGTCTCGATGATTTCGCGTACCATCTCCGGCTTTTTCTCTTTCTTGCGTTTGTCGCAGAAATATTTCCCCAGAAAAGCGGCATCTTTGGTGCCGTTGAAAAATTGCGGGATGTGCGCTTCAACCTGGTAGCCCGCTTCTGTAAAAATCGGCTGAGCTTCAGCAGGAACTTTGGCGAATATCTTTGTGTAGCCATTGTTTTGCGCCAGGTTGTCGAGTTTGCCCACCAGCTCGACGCTGTCGAGCGGATCGAGCTTCATCAGGTAAATGCGGTTGTTGTTCTTGCCGTGCTGTATCTGGGAGCGTCCCAGACGCTCAATGATGTCACTCATGGTTTCTCCTATCGATACGGGCGTTGTTCTCGGGAGTCAGGGAGATGGTTTCATCATGATCCGACAGCAGCATTTCGATGCCGGTCGCCCGGTATTCCTCGGCATCGTCAAGCTTGAGATGAAGCCGGCAGTCATCGCATTTGCGATCGCAGAAAGTGGCTTCATAGCTGTCAGGCTCCTGGTAGGTGGTGATCACGCCTTCGTAGTTGCGCAGCACCACTTTGTTGGTTGAAAGAGAGATCAGATAAGTGGGGTTCAGGGGGATCTTGCCGCCGCCACCCGGCGCGTCGATGACGTAGGTCGGGACGGCGAAGCCGCTGGTGTGACCGATAAGGCTTTCCATGATCTCGATCCCCTTGCCCACCGGGGTGCGAAAGTGCGTCAGCCCTTCCGACAGGTCGCACTGATAGAGGTAGTAGGGACGCACGCGATTGTGAACCAGCTTGTGCACCAGGGCCTTGATCACGCGGGGGCAGTCATTGACGCCGGCCAGAAGCACGGTCTGATTGCCCAACGGAATGCCCGCATCAGCCAGTTTGCGGATCGCCTGCTTGCTCGATGTAGTGATCTCCCGTGGGTGATTGAAATGGGTGTTGAGCCACAGCGGCTGATGCTTCTTGAGCATCTCGACCAGTTCGTCGGTGATCCGGTAGGGCAGAACCACCGGCATGCGGGAGCCGATGCGAATGATCTGGACATGCTCGATCTTGCGGACCTCGGTCAGGATCCAGTCGAGATAATCGTCGTTGAGCATCAGCGGGTCGCCGCCGGAGAGCAGCACATCGCGTACTTCGGGATGGTTGCGGATATAGTCCAGCCCCTGCTGCAGTTCCTCCCGTCCGGGGATGGAATCCTGGTCTCCGACCTTGCGCTTGCGGGTGCAGTGGCGGCAGTACATGCTGCACACGTTGCTGATGTGAAACAACACCCGGTCGGGATAGCGATGGGTGATCCCCGGCGCTGGGCTGTCGGTGTCTTCCGCCAGTGGGTCGGCCATGTCGCAGCCGCCGATATCCAGTTCGGCAGGAGAGGGAAAAGCCTGTTTGAAGACAGGACAGTTCTGGTAATCCTCCGCGTCGATCAGAGACATGTAATAGGGGGTGACCGACAGAGGAAATTTGCTCAGGGTCTCTTCCAATTCCCTGCGTTCCTCGGCGGGGAATTGGATGTCGAGCAGATTTTCAAACGTATCGATGGATTCCACCGAGTGGCGCAGTTGCCAGTGCCAGTCTTTCCAGTTGGAAATTTTAGAGTTTTCGTTGATCTTGCGAGCGATGTTTTGCTGAGTCTGATCGTAGATTGCCATGAATAAATAGGCTCCTTGTATGATTGAAGAACAAAGAAATTTCCCGTAAAAACGACATAGTATTTTAGTATGAACGAGATGTTGTGTCAAATTTGGCCGAAAACCATTGTTATGATTGCCTTGATTCAAGACACCATGACATGTTGATTCAGACGGTGAGCGGAGGCTGGAAAACTATAAGCACCTTCAATCGAAATCAAAGCATTATGCAGGGGTAGATTGGGAGGGATTAGGGTCGCTGAAAAATGACGGGAAGAGGGGAGAAGGTATTCTTCTGGAGGAGAGGGCAAGGGTGAACCGGCGCATATCGGATTGCGCCGGTTCGCTGAAGGCAGCCTTATTCGACGACTGAAACCTGTTCCATGATGACGGCTGTTTTCGGGACGTCCTGATGAAAACCGATGGTCGTGGTGGCCGTGCTCCGGATGGCATCCACCGTATCCATGCCGTCGACCACGCGGCCGAAAACAGCGTATCCGTAGCCGTTGGCCGTTTTGTCGCGGTGGTTGAGAAAATCGTTGTCAGCGACATTGATGAAGAACTGGGAGGTCGCGCTGTCGACCACCTGGGTGCGGGCCATGGCGATGGTGCCGCGCTGGTTGGTCAGACCGTTGTCCGCCTCGTTTTTGATGGACTTTCCACTTTTTTTCTCTTTCATGTCCGGCGTCATGCCGCCGCCCTGGATCATGAAGCCGTCGATGACGCGGTGGAAAATGGTGCCGTCATAAAAGCCGCTGCGCACGTACTCGAGAAAATTCTCCACCGTGATCGGTGCTTTTTCGGCATCGAGTTCAAGGGTGATGTCGCCGAGACTGGTTTTGATCAGAACCGTCGGATTTTTTTTGTCCATGAGCTTTCTCTCCAGGTTGTTTAATAAAAAAGCTCCACGGCGGTACCGTGGAGCTTAGGGAACGGGTTTACTTGAGGGCTCAGAGTTTAACGACGTTGCTGGCCTGAGGGCCTTTTTGTCCTTCGGTGACCTCGAACTCGACCCGGTCTCCTTCCAGCAGGGATTTGAAACCCTCAGCCTGGATGGCGGAGAAATGTACGAAAACGTCCGGACCATTCTCCTGCTCAATGAAACCAAAACCTTTTGCGTCGTTAAACCATTTTACTGTACCTTCAGCCATCTTTTGCTCCTTGCATTCCGGGGAGTCTCCTCCCCCGTTTTTCCTGGTACAGCCTCCTTTGCCCTCGGCATAAAAAAACCGCGCAGTCGCATGGACTGTGCGGTTCATTAGCTTTGCCGAAACAACAAAGAGAGTGCTGCACAACCTTGCCTGACGCTGACCTTTATAAAACAGGAGCGTCATGAAGGCAAGGGGTTATTGAAGAAAATAAATCATTTTTCGTCCATCTCTGATCAGTCCGTATTCTTGATGGTGAACTTCAGTGTTGATGCGGCGCTGAGCCCCCCGGTGTCTGTGGCGATCAGGGTCGCCTGTATCGTGCGGTCCGAAGTCACTTCGGGCAGGGTGCCGGTGATGCGCCCTGTATTGGCATTTACCGCGAGGCTCGCAGGCAGGTTGATTGCTTCGAAAGTGAGCGGCTGTGCATTGGGCTCTAAAAAGCCGGTTGCCCCGTCGATATCCACACCCGTGCCTTCATCTTGTGATACGGGCGGCAGCGAGTTGGGCAGAGGTGCGACATTGCCCGTCGGATCGGTTTTGATCAACAGCATGTCCTGCAGTCCCTGGCCTATCGATGCTGTATTGCCGCCAATCAGGTAGCCGCCGTCCCTGGTCTGCGTGATTGACCAGGCCTGGTCGCTTGCCATTCCGCCATAGGTATGCTGCCAGCTTTGAATGCCTGTTCCATCTGTTCTGATCAGCAGGATGTCCGGATTCAGAGCGCTGTGCCCATAGGAAAGGGTTGTGCCGACCAGAGCAAAGCCTCCGTCGTCACAAGGAGAAACCGCATGTGCTTCGTCATGCGCCGACCCTCCCAGAGCGATTTCTTTCTCGACCTGCAGTTCCCCGGCGGTGTCGTTTGAAATGATGACAAAATAAAAATCGCCATCGCTGTCCTGATCGGATTCGGTATAACCGACAGCCAGATAACGGTTGCTGTTGCCGATGCGAAGCAGATCGTAGAACTCGTCGTACAGCCCGGGCTCTCCCAGCGTCACGCCGGAAAGCTGGTTTCCATCAGCGTCGATTTCTACAATGTATGCATCTCCGCGGGGTTTGTCCGCGTAAGAATCGCTGAACCCGGCGACCAGGAATCCGTTGCCGCCGGGTTTCTCGGCAATGCCCCAGGCATCTTCGACCAGTTCGCCGCCGTAGCTTTTCTCCCAGGCGATCTCCCTGCCTGCTGTTAGCTTGACCACATACATATTGGCGTCATTGACGCCCTGGGGAGCCAAATCGGGAGACTGGGTATAGCCGGCAAGGATCAAGCCGCCGTCCGATGTCGGGAGTACGACCTGGGCCTGATCCAGATCGGTGCTGCCGTAAGCCGTTTGATTAAGCTGAATTCCCTGGGCCGTGGTTTCAACCAGGTAGGCATCTCCTGCGCCTGATAAGTCCCCGGTATCCTCTCCAAAGGAGTTGCTGAAGCCGGCCAGGTAAAAGCCTCCTTCGGACCTGGTTGCAAGGCTCCAGAGTTCCTCTGCCCCCGCTCCGCCGTAAACCCTTCTCCATGTCGGACTTCCCGAGGAGTCTGTGCCAATAAGGACCATGTCGTAATCGCCATGTTCCGCGATACTGGGTGAATTGGATTCGCCGCCGATGAGATAGCCGGAGCCATCTTCGAATTCATAGACTGGACCGCCGAATTCAACCCCCGAACCGCCGTAGGTTCGCACAAAGGTGTTCACGGCCGTGATATCCACGATGACCTCATCACTTGAAAAAAATTCGTCATCGACGATGAGTCCGACTCGGTAGCTGCCCGGGACATCCGGGGTGAAGCTGGTGATCTGTCCCTGCACAGAGGAGAGTTCCGCCATGCTTGTCGCCGGGGGGGTCAGGGTCCAGGCGTAGTTCAATGTGTTCCCTTGGGGCGTATGACTGTCGCCTCCGTTCAGGATGACCTCGGCGCCGAGCCCGACGGTACGATCCGGTCCTGCATCGGCAACGGGGCGCGAGAAGGCGGTAACAATGACGGTATCCGGGTCGCTGTCGAGGGATCCGTCATTGACGGTCAGTGCCACGTCATAGCGCCCGTCGCGGTCCGGGGTAAAGGACGCCCCGGGAGATGACGGGAACTGGACGATGTCCGAATCATCAAGCAGGCTGCCGGCAGGCAGGCTGGCAAAGCGCCAGTGGAAAGTCAGCGGGTCGCTGTCAGGGTCGAAGCTGTTCGATCCGTTGAGATAGACGGTCTCGCCCGTGTCGACCGTGGTGCTGTTTCCTGCATCGGCCACAGGCTGCTGGTCCGCCGCCGGAGCGACTTCGACCACCGCCTGAGCGGTGTGGCTGTCGAGTCCGTCGTCGACCGACAGAAACAGCGTGTAGCTTCCTAGCTGCAGGGGGGTGAAGCGCGTGATCTTTTGATCGGCATTCTCAAGGGAGAGAACGTCTCCGTTCGGGTCATGCACCTGCCATCTGTATACGAGCGGCTGAGGTCCCATGTCCGGATCACTGCTGGCGCTTCCGTCAAGCGTAACGGGACTGCCCAGTCCGATCTGGCGGTCGTCTCCGGCGTCTGCCACGGGGGGCGCATTGACCTGGATTTCAACCGAATCCGGTTCGCTGTTGAGCTGGCCGTTGTTGACAATGAGTTGCACCAGGTAGACGCCGGGGAGGTCGGGGGTGAAATAAGGTGTCGCAGAGTTTTTATCGGACAATGTTACATTCCCGGACGGCGCTGAAAGCAGGGACCAGGAAAAAAAGAGGTCCGCTTCGTTTTCTGTACTGCTGCCGCGGCCGTCCAGCAGGACTTCATCTCCGATTGAAACCCGTTGGTCTTCCCCGGCGTCGGCGAACGGACGAATCAGGTTGTTGTCCTGTTCCGTGGCAGTGAGGGTCGCCAGGCTTGCTGCGCTTTCAGCCCGGCCGTCGCTGACGATCAGTTCAATGCGGTATTCTCCCTCCGTGTCCGGAGTCAGGTAGGTTGCAGAGGAGGTGCTGCTGGTCAGGACGCTTTGGCTTCCCGCAGGCTTATGCAGCAGTTGCCAGCGGTAACTGAGGCTGTCGCCGTCAGGGTCTGTGCTTTGGGAGCCGGTGAGAGATGTCTGGGTGCCAACTGCAACTTCGAGTTTTTCAGGCGTTACGATGGCCTTTGGTGGTGCATTGCCCCCGGGAGGTGCAGCTGTAATGGTCAGAGTCTGAATGGGGCTTGTCAATTCACCGTCGCTAACCTGCAGCGTAACAGTATATTCACCCTGCAGGTCCGGCGTCAGGTAAACCATGTCATTGGACGCCCCTGATCCTGATAGCGCCGCTGAGCTCCCTTGGGGTTTGCCGGGTAATTCCCAGGTAAAGGAAAGCGAATCGTTGTCGGGGTCGCTGCTGGAGCTGCCGTCGAAAAGCAGCGCCTCACCGATCATGGCGCGACTGCTTTCTGTAAAGATTGAGGCGGAAGGCGGGCGATTCTCCGGTAGCCCTTCAGCGATAACTGTTATTTGTCTGGTGTCGGTTTTTTGGCCGGATGAAACGGTTAGACTGATAACATGCTCACCCGGCAGAGCTGTTGTCAGGACGGTTTCAGGTTTATCTGCCGCAGACAGGAAGGCACCGCCGGGTTCATCGACAATTCTCCAGGTGAAAGACAGTTCATCTGGATCGAACCCCTCTATGAGAACGGCGCTCAGGCGGGTGGACTGGCCGGCGATGATGATGGGGGATTGCACCGAGATACCGCCATTAATGATCCGAGCAGCCGGAGCAGTGTCGCCCGGTTGCTGAATAATGGGGTCTGCGCCGCTGCCCCCTCCGCCTCCGCAGGCGGCGAGAAGTAAACTCAAAATCAGGGGGATCAAACTGTGGCGATTGTATCTTTTGTGCATGCATACCTCCACGCTCGGTTCCGGCAAGAGGGTATTGAGGGTCAAAATATTCAACCGTTTTTTTTTCGGTCTGTTCGATGCATGCTCTGTGCCTCAATGTTGAGAAGGTCGACAGATTACGTTCTTTTTGATCCATTTGCATCTTTTAGGTGTCTTTGGGGTTGCAAATTATGCAGGGCCATGTTAAGAGAACATCCCTTACGTCGGGGTGTAGCGCAGCCTGGTAGCGCACCTGCCTTGGGAGCAGGGGGTCGGAGGTTCGAATCCTCTCGCCCCGACCATTTTTCAAAGCGCCAGTAGCTCAGTCGGATAGAGCAACGGCCTTCTAAGCCGTGGGTCGGGGGTTCGAGTCCTCCCTGGCGCGCCATTAGTACCGTGCCGGGCAGAGACTTGAAGTTTGTGATTGACAAACCGCGAAACGCTTGGCTAGTATCTGGTTTCGTTTTCACTATCACGGTGGGTGTAGCTCAGTTGGTAGAGCACTGGATTGTGGCTCCAGTTGTCGTGGGTTCAAATCCCATCACTCACCCCAAGTTATAAGATGGGCCCGCTTCGGGTTAACGGGGCGGGCCCTTTTCATGATGCGGCGCGAAGCAGGATCTGATCGCGGCCCGACCCAGGCTTTGTAATGGCCGAAGCGGCTGTTTGCCGGCTGGGTCTTTTCCTCCAGGGTTCCTTTGTTCTTGCCAACCCTTTTGAAAAAATCCTTCGTTCTGCGCGAGAGTGGCGGAATTGGCAGACGCACTGGATTTAGGATCCAGCGGGCAACCGTGGGGGTTCGACTCCCCCCTCTCGCACCAGTTTCTCTTCAGATTTGTGATCCGCCTTCCGCGCCGGTTCAGAAATGTCAATCCGGTTTGATCTCCTGGCAGATGCCGCGGGGGTCTTTTCGTTTATTCAATAATTCAGCGAGGTCAACGGCATGAGTGGTGTGAATGTCAAGGTTGAAGATGTCAGCAGTGTCAAGAAGAAGCTGCAATTCGAAATTGAAGCTGCAAAGGTTGATGCCGAAATCGAAAAAGCATATAAGAAGATCGGTAAGACGGCCAAAGTAAAAGGTTTTCGCGCCGGCAAGGTGCCACGCAGCGTGCTGGAAAAATATTATGCCGCCGACATGGAGCACCAGGTTCTCAACCGCCTGATCAACGACAGCTACCTGCAGGCGCTGATGGAAAATAAGATCGCAGCTGTTTCCGACCCGGAGATGCTCGACAGCGGCTCGATCGAAAAAGGCAGCCCCTTTACCTATTCATTGCAGGTTGAAGTCAAGCCTGAAATTGAAGTGAAGGACTATGAAGGGCTGGTCATCGAGAAGGAAAAATTTGAGTTCGACGAGAAGTTTGTCGATGAGCAGATCGCCGAGATGCGCAATTCCCGCGCTGAAACCCTGGTCAGCGAACACGATAAAGCCCGTGGCGGAGATATCGCCGTAATTGATTTTGAAGGCTTTGTTGACGGCGAGGCCTTTCAGAATGGCTCCGCCGAAAACTATGAGCTTGAGCTCGGCTCCGGAACGTTCCTCCCCGGTTTTGAGGAGCAGATTGTGGGAATGGGCCGCGGCGAAGAGCGAGAGATCCAGGTCGAGTTTCCACAGGACTACGGAGTTGAGGATCTCGCCGGCAAGCCGGCTGTTTTCAAAGTTACGCTCAAGGAAATCAAGGAGCGCCGGTTGCCGGAGGTCGATGATGCCTTTGCCCGGCAGTTCGGTGCCGAGGATGTTGATGCGTTGCGGGAAAAGATCAAAGAGGCCCATATCACTCAGGAGACCCGCCGTATTGAAGCCGAGACGCGCGAGCGCGTGATTAAGGCTCTGCTGGAGCGCAATCCCATCGAGGTTCCCGATGTCATGGTGGCCGACCAGCTCAAGCAGATGTATGAAGACGCACGGCGGCGGTTGAGCTACCAGGGGATGTCCATGGAGATGCTCGGGATGAACGAAGACATGTTTGCCGAGCAGTACCATGAGCAGGCAGCCGAGCAGGTTAAAGGGGCCCTTTTGCTTGAAGCGGTGGCCCGCCGGGAAGACATTAAGGTTGATGACTCGGAAATGACTGCTAAAATGCAGGAAGTAAGCGAAATGGCCGGCGTGCCTGTCGAAGATGTGCAGAAGCGCTACGCTGAAGGCGACGCACGCCGTGCACTGGCCGCGCGCGTTGTGGAAGACAAAGTGTTTGACTTTCTGCTCGAAAAAGCACAGGTGAACGAAGTCACTAAAGAAGATCTGGGCGAGGCGACCGCCGAGGAAGAGGAGGGTTGATCCCATGGCCGTAGTCCCATTTGTTATTGAGCAGACCGGTCGCGGCGAGCGATCCTACGATATTTATTCGCGTCTGCTGAAAGATCGGATTATCTTCATCGGGGGCTCCATCGAAGATCAGATGGCGAATCTGATTATCGCGCAGCTGCTTTTCCTGGAATCGGAGGATCCCGACAAGGATATTTTCCTCTACATTAATTCCCCGGGCGGGGTGGTGACTTCGGGCATGGCCATCTACGACACCATGCAGTATCTCAAAGCGCCGGTTTCGACCATTTGCGTCGGCCAGGCAGCCAGCATGGCCGCGGTACTGCTCGCGGCCGGAACCGCCGGCAAGAGATTTGCATTGCCACATGCACGGATCATGATCCACCAACCCCTGGGGGGATTTCAGGGTCAAGCATCCGACATCAGCATTCACGCGCGGGAAATCCTGCGCATGCGCGAGACTCTCAACGACGTTCTCGCACAGCATACCGGTCAGCCTGTTGAGCGGATTGCGCAGGACACCGAGCGCGATTACTTTATGGATAGCGAGGCGGCTCGGAAGTATGGTATTATTGACCAGATGGTGGAAAGGAAGTCGTGAGATTTCCGCAGTTTTTTCAAAGCTCAACTCGGAGGGTAATTCGTGAGTCAAAATGATGACAAGGGCGGCGCGCTCACCTGTTCATTCTGTGGCAAATCCCAGGATGAGGTTAAAAAGCTGATCGCCGGACCGACGGTCTACATCTGCGATGAGTGCATTGAGCTGTGCAACGATATTATCGACGAGGAGGCCAAGCTGGAAGAAGCCGGCGGGTCCACCATGGATCGCCTCCCCAAGCCTTCTGAAATCAGGGCTGTGCTCGATGATTTCGTCATCGGCCAGGAGCGGGCCAAAAAGACTCTTTCCGTTGCGGTTTACAATCACTACAAGAGGGTTGAGTTCGCCACAAAACCCTCGGATGTAGAGATTCAGAAGAGCAATATCCTTCTGCTCGGCCCGACCGGCAGCGGCAAGACCCTTCTGGCCCAGACCCTGGCGCGGGTCCTCAATGTGCCGTTCGCCATCGCCGACGCCACCAATCTCACCGAGGCCGGTTATGTCGGCGAAGATGTCGAGAACATTATTCTCAACCTGTTGCAGGCGGCCGATTACGACCTGGAAAAGGCACAGAAGGGGATCATCTATATCGACGAGGTCGACAAGATCGCCCGCAAGTCCGATTCCCCTTCCATTACCCGCGATGTTTCCGGAGAAGGGGTGCAGCAGGCCCTGCTTAAGATCATCGAGGGGACCATGGCCAGCGTGCCTCCCAAGGGAGGACGCAAGCACCCCCAGCAGGAATTCCTCAAGGTGGATACCACCAATATCCTGTTCATCTGCGGGGGGGCCTTCTCCGGTCTTGAAAGCATTATTTCTCAGCGGACCGGAAGTAAAAGCATGGGGTTCGGCGCTGATATAAAAAATAAAAAAGATATCAACCTCGGCGAAATCCTGGCGAAAGTCGAGCCGGGCGATCTGCTCAAATTCGGACTTATCCCCGAATTCATCGGCCGACTGCCGGTGGTGGCGACCTTGGATGAACTCGATGAGGAGGCGCTGATCGCCATCCTTAAAGAGCCCAAAAACGCCTTGGTCAAGCAGTATCAGAAGCTTTTTGAAATGGAGAAGGTCAACCTCAAGTTCACCGATGGAGCACTTGTGGCTATCGCCCGTGAGGCGCTCAAGCGCAAGACCGGGGCGCGTGGCCTGCGTTCAATCCTGGAAAACTCGATGCTCGACGTGATGTACGATATTCCTTCCCAGGATCGCGTCAAGGAGGTTGTCGTAAACGAGGATGTTATCGCCGGAAAGTCCCGGCCGATGGTCCTGTTTGAGTGCGCCGAGTCCGCCTGAGCTGCGGTGCTTTTTTCTTTTTTCCCATTGCGATGCGATGAGATATGGCTGAGATGACCGACACCTCCGATTTTCCGGATTTTGCTACGAGCCGTTTTGCGCTTCTGCCCCTGCGGGATATCGTCGTCTTCCCGCACATGGTTGTTCCGCTTTTTGTCGGTCGGGCAAAGTCGATCCAGGCGATAGAGAGCGCTATGGAAAAGGGTAAAACCCTTTTTCTGGTGACTCAGAAAAATGCCAAGGTCGACGATCCGGAGTTTGAGGATCTCTACGAGATCGGAACCCTGTGCCAGATTATCCAGGTACTCAAACTCCCCGACGGTACCGTCAAAGTGTTGGTCGAAGGGCGTCAGCGTGCCCGTATTCTGCGTTTCCTCCCCGACGACAATGCGCTGTATGCCGACGTTGAGGAGTTTGTCGAGGATGTCTCTGAATCCCCCACGGCTGCGGCCCTGATCCGGGGGATCAACGAGACTTTTGAAAAATATGTCGGCCTGAGCAAGAAAGTTCCGCCTGAAATGGTGTCCTCCGTTTCCGGCATTCTCGACCCTTCGCGGCTGGCCGATACCATTGTCGCTCATCTCAATATCGGTATCGACGACAAGCAGACGATTCTCTCCGCCCTCGATCCTCATGAGCGCCTGGAAAAGCTGCTTGGTCTCATGGAAAAAGAGATTGAGATCCTTGAGATCGAGAAGCGCATCCGTACCCGCGTCAAAAGCCAGATGGAGCGCAGCCAGAAGGAATACTACCTCAACGAGCAGATGCGCGCCATTCAGAAGGAGTTGGGGGAGAAGGACGAATTCAAGCAGGAGCTTAGAGCTCTTGAAGAAAGAATAAACAAGAAGAAAATGTCCAAGGAGGCCACGGACAAGGCCCTGGGCGAGTTGCGCAAACTCAAGATGATGTCGCCCATGTCCGCCGAAGCCACTGTGGTTCGCAACTATCTCGATTGGTTGATATCCCTTCCCTGGCGCAAGGGAACGCGCGACAACCTTGATATCGACCGTGCCGAGGATATTCTTGAAGCCGATCACTACGGATTGAAAAAGGTCAAAGAGCGGATTCTTGAATACCTCGCAGTTCAGGCACTGGTCAAAAAAATCAAGGGGCCGATCCTCTGCCTTGTCGGACCGCCCGGTGTCGGGAAAACCTCCCTCGGTCGCTCCATTGCAAAATCTCTCGGGCGTGAGTTCACCCGCATCTCGCTTGGTGGCGTGCGCGATGAGTCTGAAATCAGGGGCCATCGTCGCACCTATATTGGGGCGATGCCGGGCAAGATCATTCAGAATCTGCGCAAGGTAGGTTCGCGCAATCCCGTATTTCTGCTGGATGAAATCGACAAGATGAGCACCGATTTTCGGGGCGACCCTTCCGCGGCACTTCTCGAAGTCCTCGATCCTGAACAGAATCATGCCTTCAACGATCATTTCCTGGATGTTGACTACGATCTGTCGAATGTCTTGTTTGTCGCGACGGCCAACACCCTCTATTCCATTCCGAGGCCCCTGCAGGACCGGATGGAGATTATCCGCATCGAAGGCTATACCGAGGAAGAGAAACTCAATATCGCGATCAAATACCTGATCCCCAAACAGATCGAAGCTCATGGTCTGATCCCTGAACGGGTCAAGTTCAGTGAGGCGGCTCTCCTGGAAATTATTCGACGCTATACTCGCGAGGCCGGGGTGCGCAGTCTTGAACGCGAAATCGCCTCCATCTGTCGCAAGATGGCGCGTGAAACAGTGACCAGCAAGGACAAGCGCAGGCGCTTTCAGATTGGCCTGCAGTCGCTCAAACGCTATCTCGGCGTACCACGGTTCCGCTACGGTCTGCGTGAGGATGAAAGCCGGATCGGCCTGGCGACGGGGCTTGCCTGGACTGAAGTCGGCGGAGAACTGCTGACCATAGAGACAACGGTTCTACCCGGCCAGGGTAAGCTGACGGTTACGGGTAAACTCGGAGAAGTGATGCGCGAGTCGGCACAGGCCGCCATCAGTTATGTTCGCTCACGGTGGCGCGAACTCGAGTTGCCGCGCGATTTCTATTCGCGGCTCGATATCCATATTCATGTTCCTGAAGGGGCGATCCCCAAGGATGGGCCCTCTGCCGGCATCACCATGGCGACGGCTCTGGCTTCAGCTTTTACCGGCCGTCCCATTGATCGGAATATGGCCATGACGGGGGAAATTACCCTGCGAGGCAGGGTCCTTGCGATCGGTGGTTTAAAAGAAAAGTTGCTTGCGGCGAAAAGAGGTGGTATAAACCGAATTCTGATTCCGGAAGACAACAGAAAAGATCTTGACGAAGTGCCCTCTGTTATACTTAAATCGCTGGAGGTCATTCCCGTCAGCCACATGGATCAGGTTCTCGAAGTCGCTTTGCTCGACAAGGTGCCTGGTCACACGTTGAGTGGCGAGATCGATAGCGCTGAACAGGAAAACGAGGCTGTTCACCACTAGCCCTTGATGTCCGGAAAAAGCGCTTGACACCCCTTTCGGACTTCTGCTATAAGTATCGCGTTTTATCGGGGGGTTTAAATATCCTTAATGCATGGAGGTATTATTGTGACTAAAGCGGATCTTGTAAACTCGATGGCGGAAAAAGCAGGTTTGACCAAGGCGGAAGCCGAGCGTGCTCTGAAAGCTTTCACCGATACCATCGAAGATGCTCTCAAAGCCGGCGACAAGGTCGCTCTGGTCGGCTTCGGAACCTTCAGCGTCGGTGAGCGCGCTGCACGCACCGGTCAGAACCCCCAGACTGGTCAGAAAATTGAGATCGCCGCCGCCAAGGTGCCCAAGTTCAAGGCCGGTAAGGCCCTCAAGGATTCCATCAACTAAGAGCGTTTATCCATTCTGCTACCTGTTTTTTCAGTCCGGGTGTTCAGAATAAGAGGTAGGCATTGATGTCCCTTATCAAGGTGCCTGCCTTCTTTTTGCTTAAAAATCTGGGAAAATAGATCTCAGGGGCTGTAGTAGAGTCGGTTACAACGCCGGCCTGTCACGCCGGAGGTCGCGGGTTCGAGTCCCGTCAGCCCCGCCATTTCATTTTCTCGATATGTGGGCGAATAGCTCAGTTGGGAGAGCATCGGCCTTACAAGCCGAGGGTCACAGGTTCGAGCCCTGTTTCGCCCACCAGTTTCAGGTACATTTCCCCAGGGGCTGTAGTAGAGTCGGTTACAACGCCGGCCTGTCACGCCGGAGGTCGCGGGTTCGAGTCCCGTCAGCCCCGCCATCTTTTAAAGCGACACCCTGAGACCGGGGTGTCGCTTTTTTTTTCCCTTTTTTCTTCTTGATTAGCGGGCGACTTTCCGGCCCAGAGCAAAAACAGCATTTCGGCCCTGAAACTCAGGCGATAGCTCGGGGTTTGTTACCGAACTGCCTGGCGACTCAAGCACAAAATCAAGCAGACAATGTGCGAACGCGAGGAAATCACTGTTTTAGCCCAACGCGTCGAAATTGACGAGGCTTACCGCGGTGATGAACGTCGTGGAGATAAGGTTGGGCGCAGCTCGGAGAACAAGATTTCCTTGCAGAGGCTAATTCTTGCGGACCGCAAGGCAACCCGCTATAATCAGCCGTTCCCTTGATCTTCAATCTGACTGGCCGGCTGATCGACCGCTATCATCCGGCCTGGGTCTATCTGAATGGAAAGAAAGGATTAAACATATGTTTCGTGAAGAACAGGAAGCCCTGAACGCCATCGAAGAAAAAGCCCGCGAACTCTGGAGGTATCTTTGACGTCGTTGCCAAGAAAGAGCGGATTGCCGAGCTGGAAGCTGAAATAGCCGACCCTGATTTCTGGAATGACTCGGAAAGGGCGCAGGAAAAACTGCGTGAGCGCACCAGCCTGCAGAAGCCGGTTGAAGCGATCGAGGCCCTGACGCAGCAGATAGAAGACCTCAAGGTGCTTATCGAACTGGGCGAGGAGTCCGATGACGAGGATACGCGGCGGGAGGTCAGCGAAGCCCTGCCGGCCATGGAGCGCGAACTGCGCAAGCTGGAGATGGCGCGTATGCTCAGCGGCCCTCATGATCACCGCAATGCCATTTTCAGCATCAATGCCGGGGCCGGCGGCACCGAAGCGCAGGATTGGGCTGATATGCTGCTGCGCATGTATCTCCGGTTCTGCGAGCGCAAGGGGTGGAAAACCGAGATCACCGATTACCAGGATGGGGAAGAAGCCGGGATCAAGGGCGCGACCTTCACTGTAGAGGGTGAATATGCTTATGGTTTTCTACGCGCCGAGATGGGAATCCACCGCCTTGTGCGCATCTCGCCGTTTGATTCCAATGCGCGCCGCCATACCTCTTTCTCGTCGATATTCGTTTTCCCGGAACTCGATGATGATGTCGAGATCGAGATTAATGAAAAGGATCTCAAGGTCGACACTTATCGCGCCAGCGGCGCCGGCGGGCAACACATCAACAAGACCGACTCCGCCATCAGAATTACTCATATTCCTACCGGGATCGTCGTCTCCTGCCAGAATGAGCGCTCCCAGCACAAAAATCGCGCCATGGCGATGAAACAGCTCAAAGCGCGCCTGTTTGAAATGGAGATGCGTAAAAAGGAAGAGGAGGCCTCCGATATCGCCGGCGAGAAGAAGGAGATCGGGTGGGGCAGCCAGATCCGTTCGTATGTGCTGCATCCCTATCGCATGGTCAAGGACCATCGCACCAATTTCGAAATGGGCAATACGGATGCCGTTCTGGACGGCGACCTTGAAGGCTTTATCGAAGCCTTTCTCCTGAGCCGCAGTTGATTGGAGCTCATCAGAGTTGCTGAAAATCCGGGAGGAACCCTTGAGGGGAAAACCCTGATTTATCCTTGACTTGATCTGCCGGCAGGGCTAATGTACGCCTCTTGGATAAAGGCTTGAAAGGTATTGGAATCAATGGAAGAACTTAACGATATACTGCTGCAGAGACGCGAAAAGTTAAAGGAACTGCGTGAAGGCGGGCAAAATCCATTCGCCAACGATTTTCCCGTTTCTCATGGCACAGCAGATGTGCTCGATGCGCATGCCGATGATGATGCCGAGGCGCTGGAGGGGTGCGAGACGCTCTATCGTATTGCCGGGCGCATCATGGCGCGGCGTGACTTCGGCAAGGCCGCCTTCATCCAGATTCAGGACCGCGGTGGCCGCCTGCAGGTTTATGTGGCGCGTGACAAGGTCGGCGAAGACGCTTTCGAAGTGTTTCGCAAGCTTGATCTGGGTGACGTCGTCGGCATCTCGGGCCGTCCCTTTCGTACCAAGACCGGGGAATTGAGCCTGCGCGCTGAAGAAATCCGCCTTCTGACCAAATCCCTGCGCCCGCTGCCGGAGAAGTGGCACGGGCTGACCGATGTGGAGACGCGCTACCGTCAGCGCTATCTCGATTTGATGGTCAACCCCGAGGTGCGCGACGTCTTTCTCAAGCGCAGCCGCATCATCGGCCTGATCCGGGATTTTATGCGCGAGCGCGGGTTTCTCGAGGTGGAAACCCCGATGATGCAGCCTGTGGCCGGCGGAGCAACCGCGCGGCCATTCAAAACGTACCATAACACTCTCAAGATGGATCTGTTCCTGCGCATTGCTCCAGAGCTTTATCTGAAGCGGCTCGTGGTGGGCGGTCTGGAGCGTGTGTTTGAAATCAATCGCAACTTCCGCAACGAGGGGATCTCCATTCAACACAATCCCGAATTCACCATGATGGAGTTCTATCAGGCCTACGCCACCTACGAGGACCTGATGGATTTCACCGAGGAGCTGATCTGCTCCGTTGCCTCCGATGTCTGCGGGACGTTGAACCTTAATTATGGCGGAAAAGATGTTGATCTCTCTCCGCCCTGGAAGCGTCTGACCTTCAAACAATCCATTGTGGAGTATGGCAAGGTTTCGGAGGACGTTCTCGAAGACAGAATTCGCGCCTTGGAATATGCGCGTTCCCTCGGTCTGGACCTTGATAGCCGTATGGGGCTCGGCAAGATCCTGACGGAAATCTTCGACGAGGTGGTTGAGCCTCATCTCTGGCACCCCACCTTCATCACGCAGTATCCGACGGAGGTTTCACCGCTGTCGCGCAAAAATGATTCAGATCCCGAGGTGGTGGATCGTTTTGAACTTTTCATCGTCGGGCGTGAACTGGCCAATGCTTTTAACGAGCTTAATGATCCATTGGATCAGAGAGAGCGTTTCGAGCAGCAGTTGGCCGAAAAGGAAGCCGGCGACGAAGAAGCGCATGCCATGGATGACGACTATGTGCGCGCCCTGGAGTTCGGTTTGCCCCCCACGGCGGGGGAGGGGATCGGCATCGACCGTCTGGTCATGCTTCTGACCGACTCGGCTTCTATCCGTGATGTTATCCTGTTTCCCCAGTTGAGGCCGGAAAAATAGGTTTCTTCTACAACTTTTTCAGGGGCTGTCTTTTTGTCCGGCGGTCTCTTTGTGATTAAAGGATCTCATGTCCTACGAACTGTTCGTCAGCCTGCGGTATCTGCGGGCCAAACGCAAACAGACCTTTATCTCCGTCATCTCTTTTATCTCCATCGGTGGAGTGACGTTGGGGGTCGCCGCCCTGATTGTCGTGCTCGCGGTCATGACCGGTTTTCACGACGGTGTGCGGCAGCAGATTCTCGGCAATCTCCCCAATGTCCTGGTTCAGAAGTATGGCGAGCCTCTCTCCGGGTACACGGGCATTGCCGAGCGCATTGCGGAATCTCCAGGCGTCTCTGCTGTAACTCCATTTATCGCGCGCGAGGCGATGCTGCTTTCTGGGGGCAACGTGGCTGCTGTTCAGGTCAAGGGGGTTGAGGCGGGAAATAAGGTTTTTGACCAGGAGGCCCTGACAGTCGAGGGGCAGGATCTGGAGACGCTGCTTTTCGAGGCGCCGGAGACCAAGCCAGGAATTGTGATCAGCCTCGACACGGCTACAACCCTGGGAGTGGCGGTGGGCGACACCATAAACGTTATTCCACCCATGTTTACCTTGACGCCGTTCGGCATGGTTCCCAAGATGAAGCCCTTTCGCGTTGTCGGCATTATCCGACAGCAGGGCAGCCTGGTAGAGACTTTTTACGCTTACATCAGCCTGTCTACCGCACAAAAATTTTTCGAGATGGACGGAAAGGTTACCGGCATCGAGGTCGATGTCACGAATTTCGATCAGACCGCCCAAGTCGTTTCAACCTTACGTAATGAGTTTGCTTTTCCCTTTACGGTTCGGTCCTGGCAGGATATGTTCGGATCTTTTCTTTCTGCCCTGAAATTGGAAAAACTGGGTCTTTTCATCGTTCTCGGCATCATCGTTCTGGTTGCCGCATTCAATATTGCCACGACTCTGATCATGGTGGTGATGGAGAAACACAAAGATATTGCGATCCTGCGTTCAATGGGGGCGACCTCCCGCAGCATCATGAAGATTTTTGTTTTTGAAGGTGCCATCATCGGCACTCTCGGGACCTCTCTGGGAACCGGTCTCGGTTTGCTGATCGCTGTTAACGCCGATCCCATTATCAAAAGGATCGAAAGTCTTTTTGGACTTAAGATTTTCGACCAGGCCGTTTATGGCATGGAGACCTTCCCATCGGTTGTCAACACGAGCGATGTGGTGTCGGTCGTAATTGTGGCTATGGCGATTTCGCTATTGGCAACGATCTATCCGGCATGGCACGCTTCCCGGATGGATCCGGCCGAGGCGCTGCGCTATGAGTAGGTCGGAGGCGAAGGGCTTGCCGTTGATTGACGCCCGTGGGGTCAAAAAAACCTTCAGCACTCCTCACGGTACGGTGGAAGTTCTCAAGGGGATCGATTTAAGGATCGACAGCGGCGAGCGTGTGGCCATTATCGGCTATTCAGGCGCCGGCAAAACGACCCTGATGCACATTCTCGGGGCCCTTGACCGCCCCAATTCAGGGCAGGTTCTGTTCGAGGAGCGCGATATTTTCTCTCTCCGGGGCGGGTCTCTGGATGAGTTTCGCAATCGCACTGTCGGGTTCGTCTTTCAGTTTCATCAGCTTCTTCCCGAGTTCAATGCTCTGGAGAACGTGATGATGCCATCTCTTGTGGCGCGCTGCGATCGGCGGGAGGCTGAAAAAAACGCCCGTGAACTTCTGCAGGATGTGGGATTGGGCCACCGGCTAATGCACAAGCCTGGAGAACTCTCCGGCGGCGAGCAGCAGCGAGTGGCCATTGCACGTGCCTTGTCGCGCTCTCCGCGCCTGTTGTTGGCAGATGAGCCGACCGGCAATCTTGACAGTAAGACAAGTGACGAGATTTATCTGCTTCTCGAGCGCCTGCACCGTGATCGAGGTCTGACCATGGTTGTTGTCACTCACAGCCAATCTCTGGCCGTGCGCATGGATCGCATGGTTCATATGGAGGACGGACTTCTAGTGCCCCCGCTACAGGGATAAACGTTGCGTTCAGTTGTGGTTCGCGAGTGCCCTTTGGCGGAAAAATCAGTTTACTCCCCAAGGGGTTTTTCCTACAATAAAACGCTTTATAATCAGCCTTCCCGGAGTGCTTTTTCCCATGACAATTCAGAGCATGTCTGCTCGAATTCTTTTTTTCTGCCTGATCTTTTTCGGGACATCGTCCCTTTGTGGAGCTGCACTGACCTTCGAGGATGTTCTAATCGAAGGATTGCAGCGTGTCGAGGAGCGCGCGGTGCGTTCAGTCATTCAGGCGCGCCCCGGACAGCCCCTGACCCTTGAAGATATCGATCGTGATATCCGCAATATCTTTTCTTTAGGCCGTTTCAGGGATGTGACCGCTCTGACGGGAGATGGGTCCAATGGGCCTATCCTCATTTACCATGTCGAAGAGCGCCCCCTGGTGCGTGAGGTCCGGTTCACCGGTAACAAAGAGTTCAAAGAAGACAAGCTGCGTGAACTGGCGACTGTGCGTGTGCCCGATCTCTATGACCCTGAGGCTGTCGAAAAAAGCGTTGAGGCCATTCGTCAGGCGTATCGCGACGAAGGATTTCACGCGGCCCAAATCGAAACTGACGTTGAGATCGATGATCAGAATGAGGCCACTGTCATTTTCGATATTGACGAGGGTGAGAAAATACTGGTCTCTGAAATCGCCTTTACCGGCAATAAAGTCTTTACCGACGAAGAACTGCGGGAATTTATGCAGACCCGTGAGAAATGGTTCCTGTCCTGGTTGACCGGCCGCGGGACCTATAATCACGATATGCTCAAAAACGACCTCGAACTGATTGCCGACGAATATTTTAATCGGGGATATGTGCAGGTTAAAGTTCTGGAGCCTGACATCACGTTCAACGATGACAAGAACACCATGTCCATATTGATCGAGATTGAAGAAGGGGTCCAATTTCGCGTCGGCAACCTAGATATTGAAGGAGACCTTCTTGAATCCCCGCAGGAGCTTCTCAAAACCACCAAGCTGCAGGAAGGTGAAGTCTTCAGCCGTAAGAAGCTTCGCGAGGCCGTTTTTGCCCTCAATGACCTCTATGCCGATCGCGGCTACGCCTATGTCAATGTTGCGCCACTGACCCGCCTGGACCAGCAGAAGAGGTTGATTCACATTACCTTTGATATTGAAAAAGGGGCTCAAGTCCATATCGATCGCATCCAGATCAGCGGAAACTCCAAAACCCGCGACAAAGTCATTCGCCGTGAGATGAAATTGATCGAGGGCGAACTTTATAGTGCTACCAAGCTCAAGAAAAGCCGCCAGCGTATTAACAATCTCGGGTATTTTGAAGAGGTTAATGTCTCCACTGCTCAAACCGACCAGGAAGAGTTGATGGACATTGATGTTGATGTCAAAGAGCGTGGCACCGGCACCTTCAGTATCGGCTTCGGGTATTCATCCGTGGATGGTTTGATCGGCCAGGGTTCACTGCAACAGGACAATTTTCTCGGGCGCGGCCTCAGGTTCGATCTTTCTGCCGCATTGGGGGGAAAGACCACAACATACCGCTTCGGTATGACGGACCCTTATTTTCTCGACAAGGATCTGACCCTCGGGTTCGATCTGTATAAAACGGACCGCGAGTGGCCCGATTTCAGCGAGGAAACCACTGGCGGCAATCTTAAATTCGGCTTCCCGCTTTCAGATGATCTCAGGGCCTACTTTCTTTACCGTTACGAAGATAAGAAAATTTACGATGTAGATCCGGATGTTTCCCGATACATCCTCGAGCAAGAGGGAAAGTCAACGCTCTCTTCCGTGACGGCGATGCTGCGTCGAGACACTACGGACTATCGACTTGATCCTACCAAGGGTTCCCAATCCGAGGCGTCCATTGAGTTTGCCGGCATTGGCGGCACGGAGAAGTTTACCAAGTACATTCTCGATCACCGCCACTTTTTCCCATTCAAGTGGGGAACCTACTTTTCGGCGCATGGCCAGGTCGGCTATATCAAGGCCTGGGGTGGGGAGGACGTCCCCATTGATGAACGCTTTTTTCTCGGCGGCATCAACAGCTTGCGTGGTTTTAAATCGCGCCATGTCGGCCCCATGGATGAGGACGATTATATCGGCGGAGTAAAAGAAGCCTATTTCAATTTTGAATATATTTTTCCGTTGGCCAAGGATATGGGCCTTAAAGGGGTGGTCTTCTTCGATACGGGGAATGCCTGGGGGGATAGCGAATCCTATTTCTCGGATATGCGTTATAATGTGGGGGCAGGAATTCGTTGGTTCAGCCCGATGGGTCCTCTGCGACTGGAGTGGGGGTACAATCCTGATCCGCGTGAAGACGAGAATTCCACCGAATGGCAATTTTCCATTGGTCGATTTTTCTAGCTTATTTATACACACAAAAAGGAGTAATGCTCATGAAACGAATTGTAGCTTTGACTGTGACGATGTTTCTGCTGGCCGTACTGCCAGCGTTGGCCCAAACTGCCAAACTGGGATATGTGGATCTGCAGAAAGCCCTCAATATGAGTTCTGCAGGACAGTCTGCAAAGGCGCAGATCGGGGAGAGAGTCAAGGAATATGAAGGCGAAGTCCAGAGCCGCCAGGCCGAGCTCAAGAAGATGAAGGAAGACCTCGAAAAGCAGGCCGTTCTTCTCTCCGAAGAGGCGCGAGGCAGAAAAGAGCGTGAATATCAGCAGAAACTCAAGGAATTCCAGCGCTTCACCAAGGACATCCAGGAAGAGTTGCAGCAAAAGGACGCAGATGCGACCCGCCGCATCCTGGAGGAGCTTTTCGGGGTGATCGAGAAGTACGGTGCGGACAACGGTTTCACCATGATTTTTGAAAAAACGGAAAGTTCCGTTCTTTATGCCGACGATCGGGTCGATCTGACCGAAGATATCATCAAGGCTTACGACGCACAGAACAAATAGGAGCGAGGAACGCAATGGCAAGTCTGGCAGACATTGCGGCACAGATCGGCGGTCATGTGGTCGGCGATGCTTCTCTGGAAATAAGGCGCGTCGCCCCGATCGATGAAGCTCGTGAGGGAGACCTGACCTTTATTTCCAATCCCAAATACGTCGCCAAACTTGAGACAACGCAAGCGAGTGCGGTTATTGCCGCACCGGGCGTGCAAACCGAGCGGCTTTCCCTTGTGGTCTGCGGCAATCCCTACCTGGCATTTGCCCGGGCGGTGGAATTTCTGCATGTCTCCAGATCCGCTCCCCTTGGAGTGATGGACGGGGCGCACGTCCACCCCGAAGCGACTCTGGGGGATGGGGTGACCATCCACCCCGGCTGCGTCGTCAGTGCGGGTGCACGAGTCGGCGACGGGACTGTTCTGCATCCTGGAGTGATTCTCTACTCCGACGCTGAGGTTGGCAATAACTGTCTCCTGCACGCCAATGTCATTGTTCGGGAAGGGTGCCGACTCGGGGACCGTGTCATCGTCCAGCCTGGTGCTGTGATTGGTTCTGATGGATTCGGGTACGCTTCTGACGGGGACCGCTACGTCAAGATTCCGCAAGTAGGGATTGTCGAAATCGGCGACGATGTGGAAATCGGGGCTGCATCCTGTGTTGATCGCGCCGCTCTGGGGGTGACCCGCATCGGTCGCGGTACAAAAATCGACAATCTTGTCCAGATTGGCCACAATGTCGTCATTGGCGAAGATACCATTCTGGTTTCCCAGGTGGGGATCGCCGGCAGCACGACCATCGGCAATCATTGTACTTTTGGTGGGCAGGGCGCCGCCGCGGGTCATCTGCATATCGGCAACAACGTGACGATTGCTGCAAGGGGCGCTGTCGCGGGCGATATCCCCGACGGCCAGGTCATGTCCGGCGCACCCGCCATGCCGCATAAAGACTGGCTTAAGGCCTCCATGGCCTTTCCGCGCATCCCTGATATGCGGCGAGAACTGCAGCAGCTCAGAAAAAAAGTTGCGCAACTCGAAAAACAGCTTGAGGAGAACCAGAGTCCATGACATTGGATATCAATGAAATCATGAAGCGCCTCCCTCACCGTTATCCGTTTCTGCTTGTTGACCGCATAGAGGAACTGGTCAAAGGCGAGAGGGTAGTGGGAGTCAAAAATGTGACCATCAACGAACCCTTTTTCCAAGGGCACTTCCCCGGTCACCCGGTCATGCCCGGGGTGCTGATCATTGAAGCCATGGCACAGGTGGGCGGTGTTTTTGCCATCATCAGTGATGAAATCGGCTCCGACAAGGTGACGTATTTCACCGGCATTGATAAAGCGCGCTTTCGTAAACCGGTACGTCCCGGCGACGTGCTGTGCATGCATCTGGAACTGCTGAACTGCAAGCGCGGGCTGTACTGTTTCAAAGGTAAGGCCTACGTGGACGATAAACTTGTCGCCGAAGCCGACCTCAAGGCCACCTTCGCTCCGAAAGAAAACGGTTGAAAAATATGTCTATACACCAAACCGCCATTGTTCACCCCGATGCCCATATCGGCAGGGATGTTGCCATCGGGCCCTATGCTGTGATCGGGGAGCACGTCAGGATCGGTGATCGCACGACGATCGGTCCGCACACTGTCATTGAAGGCGACACGGAAATCGGCGAGGATAATCGAATCTTTCAGTTCGCCTCCATCGGTGCCGCGCCTCAGGATCTGAAGTTCAGCGGTGAAAGAACCTCTCTGCGGATCGGTGATCGCAATGTAGTGCGAGAGTTTGTGACCCTGCACTGTGGTACGGCCAGCGGCGGCGGCGTTACGACTATCGGCAGTGACAACCTTTTTATGGCATACTGTCACGTTGCTCACGATTGCCACCTCGGCGATCATATCGTCATGGCCAACAGCGCGACTCTCGCAGGGCATGTTACCATCGGCGACTATGCGATTCTCAGCGCGCTGATTGCCGTTCATCAGTTCACCCGGGTTGGCGGCCACGTCATGATCAGCGGCGGTTCCATGGTCAACCAGGATGTGCCGCCATTTACCATCGCGCAGGGTGACCGGGCCAGAACCGTTGGTCTCAACCTTGTGGGCTTGAAGCGTCGTGGATTTGATGAAAAAGCCATTTCCGGGATTAAAAAGGCCTATCGTCTGCTTTTTCGTTCAGGCCTGCGTCTCGAGGCCGCCGTTGAAGAAATTATCGACGAAGTCGGGGATGTGCCCCAGGTGGTCGAGTTTGTTGAATTTGTCAAAAGCAGCCAGCGCGGAATTGCGCGCTGAGTCAGAGGGGATAACATGACTCATCTTCGAGCCGGCGTCATCGGCGTCGGATACCTCGGGCGCTTTCATGCACAGAAATATGCAGCCCTGCCGGATGTGGAGCTGGTCGGCGTTGTCGATGCAGATCAGGCGCGAGCCGAGGAAGTCGCCCACGAGGTCGGTACCATGGCCTGCACCGATTATTCAGAACTTCTCGGCCGAGTCGACCTTGTTTCGATTGTTGTCCCAACTTATCTGCATTTCAAAGTAGCCAAGGCCGCTCTGAATGCCGGCGTACACATCCTTCTGGAAAAGCCGGTGACGCAGACCGTAGCCGAAGCTGATGAGCTGATCCGGATCGCAGAGGATAAAAACCTGGTGTTTCAGGTCGGGCATCTCGAGCGTTTCAACCCGGCCGTGGTGGCGCTGGGTGATGTGCTGAAGAACCCCATGTTCATCGAATCCCACCGCCTGTCGCCCTTCAAGCCGAGAGGGACCGATGTCAACGTGGTGCTTGACCTGATGATTCATGACATCGACATTATCCTCAATATGGTCAATTCGCCGGTTGAGTCGATCAATTCCGTCGGTGTGCCGGTTCTGTCGGAGGAAGTCGATATCGCCAACGCCCGTCTTCAATTCGCCAACGGCTGTGTTGCCAATGTCACAGCGAGCCGTGTCAGCCGCGAACCGATGCGGCGCATCCGGATTTTTCAGCCCGATGCCTATGTCTCCATCGATTACCAGTCATGTAAAATCGGCATTTTCCGCAAGGGAGGTGAGGGGATTCCAGTTCCGGCCATCCCCAATGTGACCATGGATGAAACAAGCTTCTCTCAGGGCGACCCTCTTTTTGACGAGATCAAGGCTTTTGTTCGTTCCGTCAACGAGGGGCTTCCCCCCGTTGTCAGCGGTGAGGACGGCAAACGGGCTCTGGAAGTTGCGCTCTGGATCACTCGCAAACTGTTTCATGAAGTTAAATCGTAGAACAGAGTGTGGAACAGCCTTTAGCAGGAAGGCGAGTGCCTGGATCGGGCGATCTCGCCTTTCGTGTTTTACGCCCCGGTTGCAGCGACTACGCTAAATGATCATTCCAATCCGTTGAATTCGCTTTTTCAACTGTTTTTCAGACAGGAATTTTCCCATGAATATCCCGATGGTTGACCTCAAAAAACAATATGAGAACCTGAAGACCGAAATTGATCAAGCCATCCAGGATGTCCTGGTGTCAACGCAGTTTATTCTCGGACCTAACGTCCAGTCCCTCGAACAGGAGGCTGCTGCGCACCTCGGTGCTGAATTCGCGGTCAGCTGCGCTTCCGGAACCGATGCTCTGCAGCTGGCACTGCGTGCTGCCGGCATCGGGGCGGGGGATGAAGTGATTACCTCGCCCTTTACTTTTATTGCCACGGCGGAAGCGATCGCCTATGTCGGCGCCCGCCCCGTGTTCGTCGATGTCGATCCCAGGACTTTCAATCTTGATCCTGAGCTGATAGAAAAAGCCATTACCGAGCGCACTGCGGCTATCCTGCCGGTCCACCTGTTCGGTCAGCCCGCGGATCTCGCTCCGATGGTCGATATTTGCAACCGTCACGGGTTGAAGCTGATCGAAGACTGCGCTCAGTCTTTTGGCGCGGCTTATGGCGGGAAGATGACCGGGTCCGTCGGCGTGGCGGGATGCCACTCCTTTTTCCCCAGCAAGAATCTCGGCTGTTACGGCGACGGCGGCATGGTGACGACCAATGATGCTGAAGTCGCTGAGGAACTCAAGGTTCTGCGCAATCACGGAAGCCGCGAACGGTACCATCATTCGATTATTGGATTCAACAGCCGTCTCGATGAGATGCAGGCCGCCATCCTGCGGATCAAACTGGCGCATATCGAGGAATTCAACCGCCTGCGCCGCCGCAATGCCCATCTCTACAATGAATGCCTGCGGGATCTGCCGGTGACCACCCCTTTTGAGGACGGCAAGGGCGTGCACGTCTACCACCAGTACACCATTCTGGTCGAGAAGCGCGACCAGATTCAGAAAGCATTGACCGAAGCAGGAATCGCCTGCGCCATCTATTACCCGATTCCCCTGCATCGCCAGGAAGTCTTCCGCGATGAATTTGCGCAACTTGACTGCCCGGTCTCCGAGCGCTTGGCGCAGCAGGTTCTGTCTCTGCCCATGTTCCCTGAACTCGGCGAAGACCAGATCAAACATATCTGCAGTGTCATGGGTGACGCCCTGTCATGAGCGCCCCCGGGTTGAACGCACAACCCCGCCGTGCGCTGATCGTAACCGGTGAGGCCAGCGGCGATCTGCATGCTTCGCGCTTGATCCGCGCTGCCCGCCAAATTGACCCTCAGCTGGAATTTGCCGGCGTCGGCGGCCGGCTCATGGAGGCAGAAGGGTGCGAGATCCTGTATCGAGGGGAGGAGCTTGCGGTGGTGGGGCTGGTGGAAGTGATCTCTCATTTCCCCGCGATCTACCGTGCATTTAAAAAACTCGAAGCGATCCTGAACAGTGATCAGCCGCCGGATGTGCTGATTCTGATCGATTTCCCGGAGTTCAATCTTCGTCTGGCGGCCAAAGCCCATAAGGCCGGTGTGCCTGTTCTGTATTATGTCAGTCCCCAGGTGTGGGCCTGGCGGCGTGGGCGAGTGCGCAAAATTGCCAAAGTTGTGGATCGCCTGGCGGCAATTTTCCCTTTCGAACCGGAATTGTACAAAGGGCTGGACATCGATGTGGAATATGTCGGCCATCCACTGGTTGCTGATTTCGAGATCGCCAACGAGCGAGATGCTTATCTGCGCCACCATGGGCTCGATCCCTCGCGACCGGTCGTGGGTCTTTTCCCCGGTAGTCGGCGCAGCGAGTTGGCGTATATTTTCGACACCATCGTGGCTACCGCCAAGAAACTCCTTCAGCACAAACCGGCTATCCAGTTTCTGCTGCCGGTGGCTTCATCACTAGATCCTTCAGTTTTTGTTCGTAAACTTGACTGTTCCTCCCTGCCTGTCACCATTGTGCAGGACAACGTTTACGATGCCGCTAATGCCTGCGATGCCATTATCTCGGTTTCGGGAACCGTGACGCTGCAGATCGCTCTGGCAGATACCCCCATGGCGATTCTCTACAAAATGAACCCGATGACATTTGCCATCGGCAAAAGACTGGTCAAGGTGTCTCACATCGGATTGGTCAATATTGTGGCTGGTTATGGAGTCGCCCGGGAGTTCATTCAGGATGAAGCGACGCCTGAAACGGTCTCCAGAGAAATTCTTAGGATTCTTGACGATGAGGAATACGCACGCCAGATGCGCCGGGGTCTGGCTGAGGTTCGCGAAAAAATGGGCGGACCGGGATGTTCGGAAAAGGTTGCACACATGGCTTCAGAGTTAAGCCGGGGCGTTTAGGATATCGAAACTTTGAAAACTTTGTCCACCAAAAATAATTACCATAAAGTGCTGAGATACGTGGCACCATATAAGGGCCGCATTTTCCTCGCCATGCTTGCCAGTCTTGTGGTCGCCGGGAGTGATGTCGCTCTGGTTCGGCTGATTCAACCCATGATCGATACGATCATAGGCAGCAAAGCGGAGAACCTTGTTCATCTCATTCCCGCATTTGTGATCGGCCTGACCGTGGTCAAGGGCGCTGGACGCTATACCCAGGAATATTTCATTCGGACTTCCGGGCAATTGGTAATTCAGGATATACGCAACGATTTGTATCAGCATACCATTGGTCTCTCACTCGGATTTTTCTCAAAGTCCACCTCCGGCAACCTGATGTCCCGCATCCTCAACGATGTCGGCAAAATCCAGAAGGCAGGATCTTCGGTGCTGGTTGACGCCCTGCGCGAGAGTACCACTCTTATCGGCTACATCGGTCTTGCGTTTTATTTCGACTGGAAACTGGCCGCTGTCGCTTTTACGGTTCTGCCGATCTCGTTCTGGCCGGCCAAATACATCGGCCGCAAGATCAAGAGTTATTCCAAGCGCGGGCAGGGGGCCATGGGAATCCTGACGAATGTCCTGGAGCAGACCTTTTCGGGGGTCAAAGTGATCAAGGCCTTCGGCGCTGAATCAAAAGAGAGCGAACGTTTCCGGCAGGAGAACCTCGGCTATTACAGGTTTCTCCGCAAGACAATCAAATACAATGCCCTTTCGTCTCCGGTGATTGAGTTGCTCTCGTCCTTTGGCGGCGCGGCGGTCCTGTGGTTCGGAGTTCACCGGGTGCTGTCCGGTGAGATGACCAGCGGTGAGCTGATTTCGATTGCTGCTTCGATTTTGCTCATGTACACGCCGGTCAAACGCCTGACCAAAGTATACAATACTATCCAGGAAGCGATGGGAGCCGCCGACCGGGTTTTTGAACTCATGGAAGAGGTTCCCCAGATAACCGACCGGGCCGGCGCCAAGACGCTCGAGCGCGTTATCGGCCGGATCGACCTGGACGATGTGTATTTCTCTTATGGCGACGAGCCTGTTCTGCAGGGTGTCTCCATTCACGCTGAGCCGGGAGAGATTGTGGCGCTTGTCGGACCGAGCGGGGCCGGCAAATCGACGATTTCCGCTTTGCTCAATCGTTTCTATGAGCCTTGTAAGGGATCGATACGCATTGACGGGTATGACATTCGCAACCTGACTCTTGAGACTTTGCAGAAGAATATTTCCTTAGTTGATCAGGACAACTTTCTGTTCAATGACACGATCGCCGGAAATATTCGCTACGGCTGCCCCGAAGCAAGTTTCGAACAGATGGATGAAGCAGCCAAACAAGCCTACGCCGATGATTTTATTCGAGAACTTCCATATCAATATGAAACGCGGATCGGCAATCGGGGCGTTCGTCTGTCCGGCGGGCAGCGGCAGCGGATCTGCATCGCTCGCGCTCTGCTGCGCAATACGCCGATCCTGGTTCTGGACGAGGCGACCAGCGCTCTGGATACCGAGAGCGAGGCTATGGTGCAGAAGGCATTGAACAACCTGATGGAAAACCGCACGACCTTTGTCATTGCACATCGCCTGTCCACAGTGATGCATGCCGATAAAATCGTCGTTCTCGAAAACGGGCGCGTGCAGCAGGTGGGACGACACAGCGAACTGGTCAAACAGGGCGGGCTTTACCAGAAATTGTTCGAAATGCAGTTCGAGGCTTGAGAACATGGCCCAGCACTTTTCCGAGCGCCTGATCTCTTCGCTTGCTCCTCCTCTGGCAGCCAGCATCATCCACCTTATCGGCGTGTTCCTGCGCATCGACTGGGTCGGGAAGGAGATCCCACAGAGTTGCTGGGATTCCGGAAACCGGGTGATTTTCAGTTTCTGGCACGAACAGCTGCTGCTGATGCAAAAAAGCATCCGTACCGAGGCAAAGGTCCTGATCAGTGCTTCGAAAGACGGTGAGCTGATTGCCCGCACGGTCAGCCGCTTCGGCCTGGGAACAATCCGCGGATCGTCGACCCGGGGGGGGATGAAGGCGTTTCGGGCGCTTCTTAAAGAGGCGCAAAATCCAGTGGACTTTGCGGTGACTCCTGACGGCCCAAAGGGCCCGAGGCGGCAGATGAAAGAGGGTGTCGCGCAGCTTGCGCGCCTGACCGGACGTCCGGTGATCCCGATTGCCTTTGCCTGCAGTCGCGGGCACCGGTTCAGGTCCTGGGACAGGTTTCTCCTTCCATTTCCCTGGGGGAGAGCTGTCTTTGTCTTCGGAGAAGGGGTTCGGGCTGAAAAAGACGAGGCCCTTGACGATTTTCAGAGACGATTGCAGCACGCGATGGATGCCGCAAATCAGTCAGCTGAACAGTATCTGGAGGCCAAGGGTGTATCTGCTGTATGACATAGCCCTTTTTCTCTCCGCCTTTTTTCTGGTTCCCTATTATGGCATCAAGGGGATGAATCGCGGCAGGGTCCGTCGGGGTATCGGAGAGCGTTTCGGTTTTTATGACAGTGCAAAACTCAGAACACTGGCTGGACGACCGATTATCTGGATCCACGCCGTTTCGGTCGGGGAAACCCGGGCCGCCATTCCTCTGATTTCGGTGCTGCGCGAAGCTTATCCGCACCATGCCCTGGTCCTGAGCAATGTGACGGAAACCGGGCAGGAAGTCTCCGCCGCCATTAAGGATCTTGACCTGCGGGTGTTTTTCCCTTTCGATTTTTCCTGGGTGATCCGTCGGGTGCTCCGGTCCATTCGACCGGAAATGGTGGTGATCGTCGAAACCGAAATCTGGCCCAACTTTATTCGTCACAGCCGAAACCTCGGCATCCCGGTGGTTCTGGTCAATGGGCGTATCAGTGATCGCTCCTACCCGCGCTATCGAAAAGTCGCTAGATTTCTGCGTCCCGTGTTGAGAGAGGTTTCCGCCTTTTGCATGCAGTCACAGCAGGATGCCGACCGGATCATTGATCTGGGCGCCGATCCCGACAGAGTGCATAGTACGGGAAACCTGAAGTTCGATCTTCAGCCGCCTTCGTTCGGGAAGATGGAAAGAGACCGGCTACGCGCAGAATACAGCATCCCGCCCGGAACCCGCGTATGGTGTGCCGGCAGTACCCATGCCGGAGAGGAAGAGCAGGTTCTGAGAGTCTATTCCCGGATCAGAGAGACGGAAGAGAGCGTGTTTCTGATTCTTGCTCCCCGTCATCCAGAGCGGTGCGTCGATATCGAAATCCTCCTTCAGCGCTGGAACCTGGGGTTCGTGCGCCGCAGCGAGATCACTTCCCAGGGTGAGCTGAAGGCCGGCGACGTGCTTCTCGTGGATACCCTCGGTGAGATGCTTAAACTTTACACCCTGTCCGATGTCGTATTTGTCGGCGGAAGTCTCGTCGAGGTGGGGGGACATAATGTTCTGGAGGCATCGATGCTGAAAAAGCCCGTTTGCTTCGGACCGCATATGCACAATTTCAAAGAAATATCCCGCCTTGTCACGGACGCGGGAGGCGGGGTCCAGGTCGCGAACGAGGCTGAACTGCTGAAGATCACCCAGGAATTTCTCGCTCATCCGGAGAAATGCAGGGAGATGGGTGAAAAAGGGTTTTCACTGATTGCTTCCAACCAGGGCGCGACACGACGCAGCATCAACATCATTGGGCACCTGATTCCTTATGGCAATCCTTGAAGCAGGTTTTCTCGTAGACTCGCGATCCGAGGGGCGCCATAGACCCTGAGTCGCGGCGGCCACTCCAGATTTTCTGGTGACAACGAAAAAAGACATTGTTAAACTATACGGCTACCGTTTCGACTGACCCCGTGTCTCGCTCGAGATCGAATTATTTGATCCGGCACTTTTAGATGATGCCTTGAACCGTGTCTGGAAGAAAGGATGAAATAATGGCAATTTCGAAGGAATTCCTTGAAATCCTGGCATGCTCTCAGTACAAACAGGCCGTTGAACTGCGCTCCGATGGCCAGGCGCTTCTCTGCCGTCAACGTCGACTCGCTTATCCTGTGCGTGAAGACATTCCCGTCAGGCGAAGCGCAGAAAATTGAAGATTAAGGCAGGAATCGATGTCCGGGAGTTTGCGGTCGATGATTCTCAGCTGTATTTATTCCCTTCGTCCTGTAGAGGCTGCAGAGAGGTAACGTGTGAAGAAGAATGTGCACCGCATTCTGATTATACGGCCAAGTGCCATCGGAGATATTGTGATGGCTTCGGCAATGCTCCCGGTCTTGAAAAAAGCTTATCCTGATGCCCGTATCTCCTGGGTCGTTGAGCCCCATCTTGTCGGTCTGCTCAAAAATCATCCTGCCGTGGAAGATGTCGTCCCCTGGCCGAAGGCGCAGTGGCGGCACCTGGCCAGAAAATTTCGCTGGTTTCGGCTTGGGGGAGAGATTATTCGTTTTTCCAAGAAGTTGCGGCAGCAAAAATATGACCTTGCGCTCGACTGCCAGGGGTTGCTGCGCAGCCGTTTTCTGACGTTGTTGTCCGGGGCACGTAGACGCCTGGGTTTCGAGTCTAAGGAGCCGGGGAAATTTTTCATGACCGAAGTGGTCACCCGGGGAGGCCATTCAGAGCGCATGAGTTCCGAATATCGGCACCTTATGGAATATCTGGATCTTGACCCCGGTCCCTTTGGGCCGAGCATTCAACTTGGACAAGAAGTCTTCGAGACCACCCGCGAGGCTCTTGCCGAAGAGGGGATAACAGGGGAATTCATTGTTTTTGCACCTTTCACGACCCGCCCCCAGAAGCACTGGTTTGACGATCGCTGGGTGAATCTCGGACAGCGTCTTTTTCAGGCGACCGGTCGCCCGGTGATCGTTCTCGGCGGCCCCGGTGATCGCCTGCATGCGGAGCGGCTTTGCAACCAGGGCGGAGAGAGTTTTCACAACTTCTCGGGTTCTCTTACTCTCGAACAGAGTGGGATACTGGTCCGGCAGTGTTCTCTGGTCATCGGGGTGGATACCGGCCTGACCCACATGGGAACGGCCTTTTCGCGTCCGACGGTCGCTCTTTTCGGATCCACCTGTCCCTACCTGGAAACCGCCTCTCCTTTGACGCGGGTTCTGTATGAGCCCCATCCCTGTTCGCCCTGCCGCCGTAATCCGGTGTGCGACAACCGTTTCGACTGTATGGCTGCACTCGATGTCGACAGGGTTTTTGCAGAGGCGATGGATCTGCTGCAGGAGAATCCTTCATGAAGGTGCTGCATGTCGAAACGGGGATGAACCTCTATGGAGGAGCCCTGCAGGTGTTCTACCTGCTGCGGGGGCTTCAGGAGAAAGGAATCGAGAATGTCCTGGTCTGTCCCCGAGGCAGTGAGATCGCCCAGGCCGCAACACCGTTTGCCGATGTTCATCCCTTGACCATGCGCGGGGAACTTGATTTTATTTTCGGTCATCGACTCTCCCAGACGATACTCAGAAAACGTCCCGATCTGTTGCATGTGCACAGCCGTCGAGGCGCTGATCTCTGGGGCGCGCTTGCCGCCATCAGAACAGGTTGCAAATCGATCGTGACCCGCCGGGTAGATAATCCGGAGAAGCCTTGGCTTGTTCGCCTCAAATACCGCCAGTTCGACCATGTTATTGCCATTTCAGATGGCATACGCAATGTCTTGTTGCACGAAGGCGTGCCCGCTGACCATGTCACCTGTGTCCACAGTGCTGTGGATGTGGATGTTTGGCAAAAGCCGTGCAACCGGCCCTGGTTCAACCAACAATTCGGTTTGCCTGAAAACGCCAGGGCGATTGGGGTCATTGCGCAATTGATTGCGCGCAAGGGACATCGGTTTTTGATCGAAGCGATGCCCGCGGTTCTGGATAAGCACCCCGAGGCTTATTTCATTTTTTTCGGCAAAGGTACCCTGCAGCAGGAATTGGAAGAGCTATGCCGGGACATTGGCGTCGAAAAACATGTCGTTTTCGCTGGCTTTCGCAATGATCTTGATCGTATTCTGCCGTGTCTCGATCTCGTCGTACACCCTGCGCTCATGGAGGGGCTCGGGGTTTCCCTGCTCCAGGCTGCAGCTGCGAGGGTACCCATTGTCGCGGCACGAGCGGGGGGCATTCCGGAAATTGTGATCAACGCTGTCTCCGGCCTCCTGGTCGAACCGGGTAACAGCCGGGAGCTAGAGGAAAAAATCTCCAGAATCCTGGCCGACGAAAAATTGGCGGACGCTCTGGCGCAAGGAGGAAGAGCGGTTGTCGAAGAGAAATATTCATTAGCTCGTATGGTGGAAGGAAATTTGAATATGTATCGTTATGTTTTGGATCATCAGAAATGACCTCCGAAAAACCTCTTTCTATCGTCTATGTCAGCAACAGTCGTTTGCACAGGAATCGGGCTAATGTCATTCAAACTATAAAAACAGTTGCTGCACTGGAAAAATTGGGCGTTCACGTTGAACTTGTCGTGCCCCCTTGGAAATCACCAACTGCGGTCGCAGAGCGGCTCAAACAACTTGTTCCACAGAAAATGCCGGATATCAGGGCGTCATTGCTGCTGCATTCCAACGTGCGTTCTTGGGGACTGCCTTTTTTCTGCCGCTGGAACAAACATCGGCTTTTAAATGCGGATGCCGTCTTTGCGCGGTCTCCCGAAATCAGTTTAGCCCTGGGAAAAGCGAAGATACCCCATTGTTTCGAAGTGCATGAAGCCTCAGGTGTTCTCAAATCTTCCCGTTATCGCCAGTTGCTTGACTTTTATCACCAAGGCATCATTGATCGGTTTTTTCCAATCAGTCAGGCCGCTGCAGATTTGCTCGTCGCAGCCGGTGCGACTCCTGAGCGCATGACAATTTGCCCCTGCGGGGTTGATTTGAGCGCTTTCCAGAACATAGTGCCATTGGTACTTGAGAAGTTTACCCTGCCGACGATTCTCTATGTTGGCCGCATCAGTGAAAGTCGAGGGCTCGGGATCTTCCGGACCCTGGCTGAGCGAAAACTGGCCAGGGTTCTCCTGGTTGGCGAGCAGGAAGACCTCGTCGACGAGGACCCATACATTCAGGTCCATCCCTTTGTACAACATCATGAGGTTCCTTATTGGTACGCAAAGGCCGACATCGTTCTTTTGCCATATCAGGACCACCTTAACCATGCTTGCTCGATCAGCCCACTGAAGCTTTTTGAAGCTATGGCTTCCGGCCGGCCGATTATTGCCAGCGATATTCCCTCTATCCGGGAAATTATTCGACATGGGGAGAATGGTCTCCTCGTCAGTTCCGGAGATAGGGATGCGTGGGTTTCTGCAGTTGAGTCACTGAAGCGATCTCCGGAGTTCGCTGCCAAACTAGCGCAAAGAGCGCTAGAGGATTCAAAAAAATATTCTTGGGAGGAAAGGGCAAAGAGGATTGCCTCTGCCCTGAAAAAGTCCGAATGAAATTAGCCGTCACCGATTTCATTGAAGCAGGTCGGACGGAGAAAATCAGCCTGTTCGGTCTTTACTTTTTTGCCTTTGGCTGCCTTTTAAGTGTCACCTTTGGCTATATCGGTTTCTGTATTATGATGCTTGGTTTGCTGCTGCGACCAGGTTTTCTCCAGAAAAAACTGGTCGATCCGCAGGTAGCGTTTCTGCTGGTTTTTGGCATTTACACGGCATGGCGTGCTCAATTCGGCATTTCGCTCTTTCCCGAGACACATAAAACCCAATGGCGTGAATGGAAAAGCATTCTTTACCTCTGGATGTTTTTGCCGGTCGCCTGGGTTTCGTTGGGCGTAAAGGCAAGAATCTATTTAGTGTTTGTTTTAATGATCCTTGGGGCCCTGGTCGGAGTTCTGAAAACCCCTGATTGGTGGATGTTTTTTGTCGAACAGGAGAGGACAGGATTTCACCTCAAGGCCATAGCGTTTTCCTTGTACGCGTGTACAGTTTTTCTAGGCCTTTTTATTTTTTTCGGGAAGTTCAGGCGCTTTATCGAAAAATTTAAGTATAAAAATTTATTTAATTTAATATACCTTACGGTTGCTGCCTTTTTTTTTGAATTATTTGTTTTAGGGAAATCTAAAACTACATTTCTGGCTTTTTCTTCTTCCTTCATTATTTGCTTGATTTTTCTTGTATTTTATTCTGGAAAATGCAGGGTTTTCTTTACAACAAAAAATATTCTGATTTGTATGGTTTTTATCATTTTATTTGGCATTCTTTTGAGTCCGATTTTCGAAAGAATATATGAAGAGAAATATTCTTTTTTAAATAAAAAAGAATTTAGGTCTGAAGTCATCCCAACAACGGCAATTGGGTATCGCCTTAAGATTTACCAAAACGGCCTTCACTATTTCAAAGAAAAGCCATGGCTGGGATGGGGACCGGGAAGCAGCCAGGCACTGAATGCAATAGGCGAGAATGCCTCTTTGAGTCCTGCTGAATCCGACGAATATTTTGATCATTTTCATAGCCTGTATTTAGAATTTCTGGTGCGATACGGAATTTTTGGAGTATTGATTTTTTCTGCTGCCTTTATCCATCTTCTTTATTTACTAATTAAGTTTTTAAAAAAAGAAAACCATGACATAGAATTCAGGGTTTTTGCATTGTCTTTTCTGGTTTTGATTTTGATTTATTCACTTTTTGATTTTCGACATAATCATTTTGATTTCAGGTTTTACTGGGCATTGCTCTGTGGCGCCTTTTATTCCTTTAGATTTATCCCGTGTTGAAGGGGACTGCTTTAATGGAAGACGACCTGTTTGACCCTTTCCAGCATCGCGTTGAAAGATTCCGCGCTATTGACATGGGTTTCGCCCTGGGGCGGCTGCCTGGAATTGTTGAACTCGACGAAAAGTATTTGGGCGGCAAGCCGCGCTTTAAAAAAGGAGTCAAGCACGCTAGGGGTAAAACATGTGAATAGCCAAATTCCCTTCTAAAAAATTGATGTCGATGTCACTAAATTCGGAGTGAATCCCTAATCAGGAGTGGGATATTGAACGAAGTCGCTGTTCTGTTAAGAGTTTTGCTTGTTTCCGGCGGCTTGCTTTGGAAAAATTGACTTGGCCAGTATCGTATTCTGCGGTATAAGAGGTCCTTTTTAATTTCATAGGGTGCATTTCAATTATTTCGAATTTCTCAAGGAACATGAATTTTCCCATGCCCAAAGTTTCCCTGCCTAATATTCCCATTTTTGCGTTTTATGGCTTTCGCGGCGGCGAAGGCGGGATCAGCCATGTCATG
>JAXHUR010000022.1:0-43507 GCA_034189505.1 Thermodesulfobacteriota bacterium
ACGTACCACGGGATCATTTCCCACCAGGTGCTTGAAGTTTTAAGTCCCTATCGTCTAGCCCGGCCCAGGACACCGGCCTTTCACGCCGGCGACGGGGGTTCGAATCCCCCTGGGGACGCCAAATGAAAACGCCCCTCCCGAACTGATCGGGAGGGGCGTTTTTCTTTGGTTTTGATTAACTGACGGAAAAATTTGAGAACGATGGCGGTTTCAGCGAGCGACTGTACCGGGTACGCAAGCAGAAGCGGGGCTACTGAACCATGATTTTACCGAGGAAAAGCTCGAACAGACGATCATCGCCCTGCTGAGAGGACAGGGCTCTACCCCCCCCGCCGACCGAGGTGCTGATCAAGACCATCTGCGCGCCTACTTCGCCGGGTAGAGGTGGAAAACCTGGCGGCAGAAAACGAGGACGGCTACGGCGGGCCCCACAACATCTTCAAGATCGTTAACCAACTGGAGATCGAGGGGACCGAGAAACGCATTCCCGACGCCATCCTCTACCTCAACGCCCTGCCGCTGGTGGTCATCGAATTCAAGAGCGCCATCCGCGAAGAGGCGACCATCAATGACGCCTACGTGCAGCTCACCACCCGCTACTGCCGCGACATCCCCGAGCTGATGAAGTACAACGCCCTGTGCGTGATCTCCGACGGGGTCAACTCGCGCATGGGCTCGCTTTTCGCCCCTACGAATACTTCTACACCTGGCGCAAGGTCACCGGCGGCGAGACCATCGAGCACGACGGCATCAGCTCCCTATCTTTCGCGCCGTCTTTCGCGAGCGCATGGCCAAGGCAGAGCTGGCACTCGTTGTTTCTATTGGGCAGTATAACCCCCATCTATAACTAACTCGGTTCCGGTAACAAATTTAGACTCATCCGATGCAAGATACAGCACACCATAAGCAATATCGTCAGGCTCTCCGACATGACCAATGGGGTGGCGACTATCAAGCTCCTCTCTGAATGCTTGAACACCCTCCGGGGAATCTTCAGCCAGTTTCTCTACGAGGGGTGTCCAGATAAAGCCCGGATGTATGGAATTGACTCTAATATTTTCTTTTGCATAAAGTAGTGCATCATTTTTGCTCATCAGCCGAACCGCCCCTTTCGATGCATGATACGGTGGAAGGTCTGAAGCACCTACAATGCCATAAATGGAGGACATGTTAATGATGCTTCCTCTGCTCGATTTTTTCATTATCGGAATTGTATGTTTGGTACAGAGGAAAACACCACTGACGTTCACAGCCATGACTCTATCCCATTCCTCTTTGGTTATTTCGTGAGTCGGTTTATTGACCCCGGCGACACCAGCATTGTTAACAAGAATGTCTATTGATCCGAATTCATGAGCGATATCGGCAAAAGCGCTGCTAACGCTATGTTCCTGCGAAGTATCGACATGCCAGTATTTCGCAATTCCACCGAATTCTTCGATTTTCTCTACTACTTGTTTGCCTTCTTCATCCGCTATGTCTGTTACAGCGACCGTTGCTCCTTCTTTGGCCAATTGCAAACAAACGGCTCGACCGATCCCTAATGCACCACCAGTAACGACAGCTGTCTTGCCTTCAACTCTTTTCATAATTTCCTCCTTTTTTATGCTATGCCTAATGTCAGCGATAGCCGGTTGCGCTGCACAGATCAAATGTGTGGAGACTTTTTCGAGAAACACAGCAGTTTACCCAAGCCGGTTTTACGGGTGGAGATTCCAAAACCAACGGGTGGCACTCGCCCCTTGGGCATCCCCACCGTACTCGACCGGCTGATTCAACAGGCCATTGCCCAGGTGCTCACACCGATCTTCGATCCCGGATTCTCGGAATCGAGCTTCGGTTTCCGCCCCGGCCGCTCGGCACACGGTGCTGTGCGGCAGGTGCGGGGGGGGGGATCTGCGTCAGGGCTACCGCATTGCCGTGGACATCGATCCGGCGAAGTTTTTCGACACGGTCGACTTCGATCTGCCCATGCACCATGTGGGCACAAAGGTTCGCGACAAATGGGTTCTCGCCCTGATCGGCAAATATCTACGTGCCGGGGTGAAGGTGGAGTACCGGCTGCGCACGCTGTCGACCAACCAATGGCTCAAGGATCAAGGTCTCGTCTCTGTCAAAGAACTGTGGGTGAAAACTCATTACCCGGCCACGGCCCGGTAACTTCAACGAACCGCCCAGTGCGGACCCGCATGCCGGGTGGTGTGGGGGCTGGGGGTTAAAAATCCCCGGCTACCCGATTGGGCCTTTTCGCTGTCCAGACGAGGGAATCTCGTCCCATAGACTTTCCTAGGAAAATCTCCGGCTGCGTATTCGGCTGTCCGGCGGCCCTGCGCTACATCTTCGTCGGCGTAGGCGTCAACCACCGTCGCGATGAACAGAACCTTGTCGCCGGTGTCGGTCGCTTGTTCGACGCGGCATTCCATGTGAGCCACACATTCACCGATGATGGGCGCGTCGACGTGGCGGGCGGGTTGCGGCGTCAATCCCGTTTCCTTGAACTTGTCGACGTCTCTTCCTGAATGAGAACCGCAGTAGTAGATCTGGCGTTTCAATTCATGCGTTGGAACGTTGACGACAAACTCCTTGGTCTGCTGGATGAGTTCGCTGGAATACGTCTTCTGTCCAATCGCACAGGCAACCATCGGCGGCTCTCTGGACACGGGCATGCAGAAACTGACAGCTATGATGTCAACTCGCCCGCTGCTACTGCATGTCACGAGGTAGTGCCTCATGGGCCAGAAGTACTTCAGATACTCAGTGTCCGTTTTATTCATCGCCATCATTCCCGATTCACCAAAAAAAAATAAAAAACCCCGTTGTCCCGGTAAAACCGGGAAGATTAGAATAGTTGCGCAACCAACAAACTATCATCAACGAGGTGAAACTAATTATGGCACAAGGCGTTCTTTGCTTCCAGTGCAAACAGCAGGCCCGAGTCTCTGGATTAACCGCGCTGGCTGGTTTGCCCGTCTATCTCGATCTCGCACAGGCGGCGGGGTTGCGCGATGCGATCCGCGAGTACTTGCAGGTTTGGGGACCAAGTTCTCAGGGGTGGAGCGACAAGCAGATCGTGATGGCGCTGATCCTTCTGAACTTAGCCGGTGATCACCGAGGGGTCGATTGCGCCCGAATTGCGTCCAGAGCCACTCTCAGGAGCCCGGTTTTTCCAAAATTCGTCGCCCACCTTCGCTCAAAGTGGCCCAAAAGATGCCGGAGGAGAAAAATAAGCCTTGAAAAAGGGCTCGGCATCGTACCGATCCCCGGCTTCGAATCCACGGTTCAGATCGACGAGGTTCTCTCCTTCTACCGCAGTCCCAACGCGGTCTCGGAGCAGGATCGGGCCCGTCATGGAGCGCTACCGTCAGGAGCTGGGCAAACGCTTCTGTCGGCGCTGCGAATACTGCCAGCCCTGCCCGCAGGGGGTCATGATCACGCCGGCCATGGGGTATCGGATCCTGGTCAACCGCATGTCGCCGCAGGTGGCGACGGAGTTTCTCAAGGATCCGATGGAGAGTGTTCCGCGGTGCACCGAATGCGGTCTCTGCATTCAGCGCTGCCCCTACGATCTTCAAGTACCAGAGATCATCAAGAGCCATTATGAACTCTACCGCCGCCATCTGGCGAAACCTTGTCGGCTTCAGGTTGAGACTTTTGCAGGAGCCTCTGAGAGAATATAAAAAAAGCTTGACTGAAAACTCTTCTTAAGATCTGATTTGTTTGAATCTTGAAATCTACCAACTGATTGGATACCTGACCCTAACTGAGAAAGTCTTTTAAATTACCGCATCCACGAAAGTTGTTGAAATCTTTAGTGACGGCGCCTGCTCTGGCAACCCTGGTCCTGGGGGGTGGGGGACAATTCTGCGCTGGAATGGGAACGTGAAGGAACTCTCTGGGTTCGAACCGGAGACGACCAACAATCGCATGGAACTCCTCGGTGCAATTGCCGGGCTTGAGGCGTTGCGCCGCCCCTGCCGGGTGCGTCTGACGACTGATTCACAGTATGTCAAAAAAGGCATCACGGAGTGGATTGATGGCTGGGTGCGCCGCGGGTGGAAGAACAGCCAGAAAAAGGATGTCGCCAACCGCGATCTGTGGGAACGTCTCCTGGATCTGACCCGCCGCCATGAGGTCGAATGGCACTGGGTGCGCGGCCACGCCGGCCACCCTGAGAACGAGCGCTGCGACGAACTGGCCCGTGAAGCCATCCAGAGAGCCCGCGAGCTCTGATTCGTTTCTTCCCCTCTCTTCTAGGAGGCTGTCGGACTTTGGAAGAATCTACTGCGAAACCAGCAAATCGGACCATATTTCCGCAAATTTTCGACAAACAGGTCTACTATTCGCTCTCAAATTTCCGAAAATCTGTCCTCGATTTGCCAATTTCTCGTGACGATCCCCAAAGTCCGACAGCCTCCTGGGAGGCTGCCGGTTCTCAACCATTGAGCAGTCTGACGGTCGTGCGACCATCGTTGGAATAGTCGATGATATTGAGGCAGGCGTAATCCTGTTCGATGGCGAACATGCGGTCCAGCGGCGCGCCAATGGCGTCGAGGAGGATCACGCGGTTGACGCCGCCGTGGCCGACCAAGGCGATTTCCATACCGCGATGGCGCGCAACCAGGCTGTGAACCGTCGGCAGCACACGTTGTGCCATTTCTTTCAGGCTTTCCCCGCCGGGTACCCGATAATTGACCAGATCTTCGAGGCGCGCCTGCCACTGATCGGGATGCTTCTCCTGCAGCTCCTGCCAGGTGCGTCCTTCCCATTCCCCGATATGGAGTTCGCGCAGGCTGGAGAGAAGCTGCGGCTCAAGTCCGTGGCATTCGCCGAGGCAGCGTGCAGCAAATGCACAGCGTGACAGATCGCTGCTGTAAATCGCTGCCAATGACTGTGAGGCCAGCCTCTGCGTAATCTGCCGGGACTGACGGCGGCCGACGGCGGTGAGGGCAACATCCGACTGGCCGTTGTAGCGCCTGTTGTCGAATCCTTCGACCTGCCCGTGGCGGATCAGATAGATGCGGGTACGAGATGCCATGAAAAAACCTTGCGAGAAAATATACGGGTTGCGGAAAAATTTTCAAAAGGATGTCGATTTTTTTAGCAGAGGGGTGAGGGGCTGTCAACGAAGGTCGTTCAGGGCGGTTCAGGCTGCCTTGTGTGGTTTCAAGCGCGTCCGTTGTGGATTTTTACAACCCTTATGGACAGGTGCAACTCGCCCGTTATACTTGTAACCTGTAAGATGTCAGCAACGATCCAGGGTGAACCGCCTTTTCCCCCGGGCAGTGTTTTCGGGGCCATGGAGGAATGAGTGATGCGCTTCGAGCAGACAGTCGACGTGCTGGAGCATGTCGGTCTTTTTCACCGTAAAGCCGCCGAGTTGTATCGCACATTGACCGGAAGAGTCTCGTCGCCCCGGGTGAAGATGCTGCTCGACTATATGGCGCGCCATGAAGACCGGGTGGCGCTCAGCGTGCGTGAATATCGTGACGAAAGTCGTCCGCAGGTTCTGTCGAGCTGGTTCAAGTACTCCCACGACAAAGATATTTTTGCACCTCTCAAGGAGGTTGACCTCGATCGTGATTACGATTTCGACGACGTTCTCGACCTGGCCCTGGCCCTTGATTCCAAGCTGCTTGAACTCTATCGGGACATGAGCACTCAGGCGGTATCCCCCGAAGTCAAAGATATGTTCAACAGCCTGCTGCTGCGTGAGATGGAGGAGAAACAGAAACTGATGCGTGCGGCCGCGGGGTTGCTTGATTTGTGACGGGCCGCCGCTGTGGTTTGAACAGTAGGTTTTCGACACAATTTGCCAACTTTAAGAACTGAAGTGATCTGATCTGATGAACTCCTTTACCCTTGATAAAGGCCTTGATCTGCCTCTCGCCGGTGCGCCCTGCATGGAGGTGGAAGATGCTTCCGAGGTCGGACGGGTGGCGCTGGTCGGTCCGGATTACCCCGGCATGCGCCCGACCATGGAAGTTTCCGAGGGGGAAAGGGTCCGGCTGGGCCAGGTCCTTTTCAGCGACAAGAAAAATCCGCGCGTGGTCTATACCAGCCCCGGCAGTGGACGGATCAGGGCCATAAACCGTGGCAAAAAGCGGGTGTTTCTGTCGATTGAGATCGAACTCGACGGGAATGATGAAGAGTCTTTTGCCTTCTATCCCGAGAGTCACCTCGCCAATCTGGACCGCAACATAGTCGTTGAAACCCTGCTTGCGTCCGGTTTGTGGACCGCTCTGCGCCGCCGTCCTTTCGGCCACATCCCCGATCCCGGCGAAGTGCCCCGGGCAGTTTTCATCACGGCCATCGACACTCACCCGCTCGCCCCCGATCCCTGTGTGGTCATTGCAGAGCGCGTGGGCGATTTCAGCAACGGCGTCAAGATCCTCTCCACGTTGACCGACGGCCCTCTTTATCTCTGCACCGCGCCCGATGCAAAGCTGCCGGACTGCTCCGCGGCGCAGCGCGTCACCTTCGGCGGCCCTCATCCGTCCGGACTGCCCGGCACCCACATTCATTATCTCTCTCCGGCAGGACTGCAGCATGCGGTATGGCATCTGGGCTACCAGGACGTGTGCGCCGTCGGCCATCTGTTTACTCAGGGGCGAATTTCGACGGAACGCATCCTGTCCCTGGCCGGTCCCGGGATTAAACGGCCTCGATTGATCAGGACCCGCATCGGCGCCTCCATCGATGATCTGACACGCAAAGAACTTGAATCGACTGATCTGCGTGTAGTGTCAGGTTCCGTACTGCATGGCCGTGCCGCACGCGGCCCTCTCGCTTTTCTCGGCCGCTACCACAACCAGATCACGGCATTGGAGGAAGGCGTGCAGGGGTCCGCTCTCGGATGGCTGCGTCCGGGCGGAAACGATTTCTCTCTTCGCGGCCTGTTCAAGGGGGCTTTCGATCGTCAGCGTCTTCGCCGGTTGACTACCGCCCGGGGCGGAGCGCGCAGGGCGATCTACCCCATAGGGACCTATGAGCAGGTCTTTCCCCTTGATCTGCCCATCACCTACCTGCTGCGGGCATTGGAGGTGGGCGATATGGAGGAGGCGCTGGCGCTAGGCTGCCTGGAACTCGACGAGGAAGACCTGGCCGCCTGCACCTTCGCCTGTCCGGGGAAAAACGACTTCGGCCCCATGCTGCGGGAGATGCTCGATCAAATCGAAAAGGAAGGCTGATGCAGACCCCTCAACATAAAGACCGGATGTCGCCGGTTAAAATCATGCTCCGCTCTCTGTGGCGGGAAGAACCGCAAAACACAAGCGGTGATGTCGCCGTACGCGACGCCATGAGCCTGCGACGCATCATGCTCAGCGTCATCATCGCGCTGCTGCCCTGCGTTCTAATGGCGATGTGGAATACCGGCTACCAGATGCATCTGGCCATGCAGCGCGAAGGCATGACGGAACTCTACACCTGGCACGAATCGATTTTCCGCTTGTTGGGTATCGGGCACGATCCGGCCTATGCAGGTGACAATCTGCTGCTCGGCGCTCTGCACTTCGTCCCGGTATTGCTGGTCAGTGCGGTGTGTGCGCTGTTCTGGGAGGCGCTTTTCGCCGTGGTGCGGGGCCTGCAGATGAACGAAGGCTGGGGGGTGACGGCTCTGTTGACGGCTCTGATCCTGCCGCCTTCGATCCCCCTGTGGCAGGTGGCGCTGGGAGTCAGCTTCGGGATCGTTCTCGGCAAAGAGATCTTCGGCGGGACCGGCCGCAATTTTCTCAACCCTACCCTGGCGGGCTACGCCTTCCTGTTTTTCGCCTACCCCGGGCAGTTCTCCGGCAGCGTTTATGTTCCGGTAGACGGTGTCAGCACGGCGACACCGCTGGCGCTGGCCGCCGAGGGAGGGATGTCCGCAGTCCGTGACAATATCGACTGGCTGCAGGCATTTCTCGGCACCATTCCCGGTTCCATGGGGGAAACCTCTCTCGCCGCCTGCCTGATCGGGGCGCTGATTCTGCTGGTTGCCGGGGTGGCCTCATGGCGCACCATGCTGGCGGTGCTGATCGGCGCCCTGGGCACGACCATCCTGCTGCAGGGGATCGGCAGCAGCACCAACCCCATGTTCGCCATGCCTTTTGTATGGCACCTGGTGCTGGGGAGTTTCGGATTCGGACTGGTGTTCATGGCGACCGATCCGGTTTCCTCCGCATTGACTGATACGGGCAAGTGGTTTTACGGTTTGCTGATCGGGGTCATGCTGATCCTGGTGCGGGTGGTCAACCCGGCTTTTCCGGAAGGCACCATGCTGGCCATCCTGTTCGGCAATGTGTTCGCCCCCGTTATCGATCGTTTTGTTCTCAAGGCTCATATCCGCAAGAGGGTTTCTCTTCATGGCCAATGATTCCGTCGCTCGGACCTTTCTCGTCGCCTTTCTGGTCTGCTTCGTCTGCTCGCTGCTGGTTTCAGCCACCGCAGCCGGACTGCGGGCCAAACAAGAGCGGGACGCGCGCCTCTCTCAGTACCGCGAGGTGCTGGCCATTGCGGACCTGATGACCAGGGGCGCCGATGTGGCCGAGTTGTGGGAGCAGAAAGTCGTGCCGCGCATGGTGAAGCTGGCCGATGGCAGTTATACCGATGCCGTCGAGGTGGAAGAGTTTGACCAGTACCAGGCGGCCTCCGATTCGGAGTTGGGGCGTTCGATTCCCCCTGACAAGGATCTGGCCGATATCAAGCGCCGCGCCCGCTATGCCCCAGTCTATCTGATTCGCGACGGTGATCGGTTTTCACAGGTTGTGCTGCCTGTCCATGGCAAGGGACTCTGGTCGACTCTTTACGGCTATCTCGCCCTCGAGTCCGATCTTCGCACCATCTCGGGCTTCGGTTTCTATGAGCACGGCGAGACTCCGGGGCTCGGCGGGGAGGTGGACAACCCCCAGTGGCTGGCCAAATGGGAGGGAAAGAAGGTTGCGGATGAGCAAGGGATTCCCCGCATCGAGGTCATCAAGGGGAGCGTTGATTCCGACAGCCCCAGAGCGCGGTATCAGGTGGATGGCCTGTCGGGAGCGACGGCGACGTCCCGCGGGGTGACCAACCTGCTGCGCTACTGGCTGGGCGAAGACGGTTTCGGCCCGTATCTCGAGCGTATGCGCGAGGAGGGTTTACATGACTAGAGCACGTGACGCACTGTTCCGTCCTGTTTTCGACAACAATCCGATCGCTCTGCAGATCCTCGGCATCTGTTCGGCGCTGGCCGTCACTACGCGCCTTGAGACGGCGCTGGTGATGTCGGCGGCAGTTATTTTTGTGGTGGCCTGTTCCAATGCCGCCATCAGCATGATCCGGCGTGAAATCCCCGACAGCATCCGCATTATCGTGCAGATGACCATCATTGCTTCGCTGGTCATTGTCGTCGACCAGTTTCTGCAGACCTTTCTGCCGGAGATCAGCAAGCAGCTGTCGGTTTTTGTCGGATTGATCATCACCAACTGCATCGTGCTGGGGCGCGCTGAAGCCTTTGCCATGAAAAATCCGATGGGTCTGAGCTTCCTGGATGGCATCGGCAACGGACTCGGCTACAGCCTTGTCCTGTTGCTGGTGGCTTTTCTGCGGGAACTGCTCGGTTCGGGGACCCTGCTCGGGTTCAGGGTCCTGCCTCTGACTCAGGATGGCGGCTGGTATGTCAGCAACGGCATGATGCTTCTTCCGCCCAGCGCTTTTTTCATTATCGGGTTTCTGATCTGGGCTCTACGCACCTGGAAGCCCGAACAGGTCGAAGAGAATGAGGTCGACAAATGATCGAGGAATATCTCAACATCTTCATCAAAGCGGTTTTTATCGAGAACATGGCACTGGCCTTTTTTCTCGGTATGTGCACATTTCTGGCCGTGTCGAAGAAAATCGATACGGCTGTGGGGCTGGGTTTTGCGGTTATCGTCGTACAGACCATCACGGTCCCGGTCAACAATCTCATCTATCGTTACCTTTTGCAGGAAGGGGCGCTGTCATGGGCCGGATTTGATAATGTCGATCTGACCTTTATCGGTCTGATCTGCTATATCGCGGTCATTGCCGCCATCGTACAGATTCTTGAGATGGTTCTCGACAAGTATGTACCCAAATTGTATAACGCGCTGGGCATATTTCTTCCTCTGATTACCGTTAATTGCATGATCCTCGGCGGTTCTCTTTTCATGGTGGAGCGTGAATACAATCTGGGTGAGAGTATCGTATTCGGCCTGGGCAGCGGTACCGGCTGGGCGCTGGCCATTGTCGCGCTGGCCGGGATTCGGACCAAGATTAAATACAGCAATATTCCTGAAGGGTTGCGGGGGCTCGGCATGACTTTCATTGTTGCCGGGCTCATGTCGCTGGCCTTTATGGCCTTTTCCGGAATCCAACTATGATGGCGTCGCAAAAACTCACCAACTGCTGCGTTGCTGCAATTGCTCTCGCTGCTTCGACGTACGTAAGTACGCCCTCATTGCTCGACAATCGCGCGCCTTGCATTTGGCGCTTTTTGCTTAGCCATCGACATTGATGCTTTTTTGCGAAAGCATCAACTATGAGTGCGGGTTGCTTTAATGCTTGAAGTCATCCTTGGAGTCTCTTTTTTTACCGGTATTATTCTGCTGCTGGTTGCAGTCATCGTCACCGCGCGGCACTTTCTCGTGCCGCGCGGCAAGGTGCGCATCACCATCAACGATGACCCGGACAAGTCCCTCAAGGTCAGCCCCGGCAGCAAGCTTCTGCAGACCCTCGGGCAGAACGAGATTTTCATCCCCTCCGCCTGCGGTGGCGGCGGGACCTGCGGCCAGTGCCGGGTCAAGGTCATTGAGGGCGGAGGTGCTATCCTGCCGACGGAGACCGGACACATCTCCCGCCGCGAGGCCCGCGAGGGCTATCGCCTCTCCTGTCAGGTCGGCGTCAAGCAGAATATGAAGATCGAATTGCCCGCCGAGATCTTCGACATTCGCAAGTGGCGCTGCCGGGTGCGTTCCAATCGCAATGTCGCCAGTTTTATCAAGGAACTGGTTCTGGAACTGCCGGAAGGGGAAGATGTGGATTTTCGCGCCGGCGGCTATATCCAGATCGAGGCGCCTCCGCATGAGGTGGAATACAAGGATTTCCATATCGAGGAGAAATTTCGTGAGGACTGGGATAAATTCAACCTGTGGCAGTACCGTTCCGTCGTCAAGGAGAAGATCGAGCGGGCCTATTCCATGGCCAATTATCCCGACGAAAAAGGGATTATCATGCTCAATGTCAGGATCGCGACCCCGCCGCCCCGCCATCCTGAAGTGCCGCCGGGCAAGATGTCATCCTATATCTTCAGTCTTAAGCCGGGGGATGAAGTCACCATCTCCGGCCCCTTTGGCGATTTTTTCCACAAAGACACCAATGCCGAAATGATCTATATCGGCGGTGGTGCCGGCATGGCGCCGCTGCGCTCTCATATTTTCGACCTTCTGCTGCGCCTGAAGAGTCAACGAAAAATCTCCTACTGGTATGGCGCGCGCAGTCTCAAGGAGCTGTTCTACAACGATCAGTTTGAAAAACTGGCCCAAGAGCATGACAATTTCAGCTGGCATATTGCGTTGTCGGAACCTTTGCCGGAAGATAACTGGGACGGGCCGACCGGATTTATCCACACGGTGGTGTATGAAAACTACCTCAAAGATCATCCCGCGCCGGAAGATTGCGAGTATTACCTGTGCGGCCCTCCCATGATGCTGGTTGCCGTGCGCGAAATGCTCGAAAATCTCGGCGTCGAGCCGGAAAATATCCTCTACGACGATTTCGGTCTTTAAGCTTTGACATCTGATTTGCGATCATTATGAAAGTTTTCCTTCTGGTTTTTCTTCTCTTTCTGCTCGCCTTTGCCGGTCTTGCGGTAAATCTTTTCTTTCGTCGTCCCGGTCTGAGACGCACCTGCGGTCGGGACGGTGCAGCCTGCCGGTGCGAGGGCGAACGTGCCGCGGAGGACTGTGACTGTAATTGAATTTGATCCGAATTCCCAGTAATTCGTATGTTTCAGTTTGTAAATATTGAGTTGTTTTTATTTTTTGAACAAAGGTGATAATTTGAACAAAATTTTCGTTTTTGAAATATCGAAAGAAAGAGAGACTTACATGCGTAATTTGAGATTGAAGGGGATGGGCGCAATTTTTCTGACGGCAGGACTTGTTTTCCTTTCAGGCTGCAGCGAATCATCCGGACCTACCGGCGGCGAAGGGCAATCGCTTTTCAAGACCTGGTGCGCGCCTTGCCACGGTCCAGACGGCAGCGGCGGGTTAGGTTACAAGGGGCCGTCTCTGCGTGGTCCCGAGTTCATCTACGGCGGTGAGCGCGAAGCGATTCTTGCCAGTATTCGCGATGGGCGAGGCGAGGATATGCCGGCTTTCAGCAGCCGCTTGAACCAGGCAAAGCTTGATGCGGTGGTTGACTATGTCCTGTCTTTACGCAATGAATAGGGGGGCACTTCAAACTGGACATAGAGCGTAAAGAGAAAGGGCATTATGGTTTATATCCGCAATGTACTGTCATTTGTTCTGTCGGGGTTGTTTCTGCTGGCTCCTGCCCCCGGAGTCCTGGCCGATGATCTGCATCATGTCAAGGACGAAGGTGTTCTGCGCTATGCCATGAGCGGCCAGTACCCCCCGTTTAATTTTGTCGACGAGAGCAATCAGCTGGCCGGTTTTGATGTGGAGATCTGCAGGGAGATCGCACGGCGCATGGAGGTCGAAGGACGTCCGCTGTCCACGGCGTGGGACGGCATTGTCGCAGGTCTGCTGGCGAAAAAGTATGAACTGATCTGCGGCAGCATGGCGATCACGCAGGAGCGTCTCGCGGCGATCGATTTTTCCGAACCCTACTACCGGTCCGGCGCCCAGCTGTTTGTCCGGCGCGGCGCGCCGCTGCGCTCGGCTGAAGACCTTGCGGGGCGTAAGGTCGGGGTCACCCTCGGGACCACTTACGAGTCGTGGGTGCGGGACAATCTTCCGCAGGTGGAGGTGCGGACCTATAAAGGGGTGCCGGCCATGATTCTCGATGTGGTCAATGGCCGCATTGACGGGTTTATTACCGATCGCATCGTCGGTACTCTGGCGATCGAGGACAAGGGCGCGCCCATCGACCGCGCCGGGCCGCTGCTGTATGAAGAGCATATGGGTATTGCCCTGCGCCAGGGAAATCCGGGATTGAAAGCCGCAATCAACAAGGCTCTGGCCGAGATGCGGCAGGACGGGACCTATCGCGAAATCAGTCTCAGGTGGCTCAAGCTCGATGCCAGATAAGCAGGTGGGATCATGCTTGACTGGTCGGTAATTGTTCATTATTTCCCTTTTCTGCTCAAGGGCGCGCTGCTCACGCTGCAGATATCGGCGGTGTCGCTGGTTCTCGGGTTGGCCGTCGGGCTGGTCGCGGCGCTGTGCATCCTGTCGCGCAATCCGCTGTTGCAGTGGCCGGCCCGCTTCTACGTATGGATTGTGCGCGCCACCCCCCTTCTGGTGCAGCTGTTTCTCATCTATTTCGGCCTGCCGCAGTTCGGGGTGGATTTCAGCCCCTTCTGGTCCGGCGTACTGGCCCTGGCTCTCAATACCGGTGCCTACAACGCCGAGACCATTCGCGCCGGCATTCTCGCCGTACCCAAAGGGCAGATCGAAGCCGCCCGCTCCCTCGGTATGGGGCCTTCGCTGACCATGCGCCGCATCGTGCTGCCGCAGGCGGTACGCATGATTATTCCACCCCTGGGCAACAACTTCGTTATTCTGATCAAGGACACATCCCTGGTTTCGACCATCACCCTGGTGGAGCTGACCCTCACGGCGCAGCGCCTGATCGGGTCGACCTACAAGCCTTTTGAAATGTATCTGATGGCCGCTCTGCTCTACGCTGTCCTGACGACGACAGCCGACTTTCTGCTGCGTCAATTCGAACGGCGCACTCTGGGGGTGACGGCATGAAACCGGAGCGACTCTCTGCCGGTCAACCGATGATCCGGCTGCGCGATCTGCGCAAGCGGTTTGGACGCGCTGAGGTGCTGCACGGCATCGACCTCGATGTCGCGGCGGGGGAGGTGCTGGTCCTGATCGGTCCGAGCGGTTCAGGCAAAAGCACCCTGCTGCGCTGCATCAATCACCTTGAAAAACCGAGCGGCGGCGAAGTCTGGGTTGCCGGAGAACAGGTCAACCGCGGCGATCTTCCGCACCGCGCGCTGCAGCGCCATCTCAACCGGGTCCGCACTCACATGGGAATGGTGTTCCAGCAGTTCAACCTCTTCCCCCACAAAACGGTTCTTGAGAATATCGTCGAAGCCCCTCTCCAGGTCCTGGGGCGTCCGCGCGAAGAGGCGCAGAGGAGTGCCGAAGAGCTGCTGGCCAAGGTGGGGCTGTCAGACAAGCGTGACGTCTATCCGAGCAACCTTTCCGGCGGGCAGCAGCAGCGGGTGGCTATTGCCCGGGCGCTGGCGATGACGCCCGAGGTGATGCTGTTCGACGAGGTGACCAGCGCACTGGATCCTGAATTGGTGGGAGAGGTGCTCAAAGTGATGGAAGAGCTGGCGGCCGAAGGGATGACCATGATCGTGGTGACCCACGAAATGGGTTTTGCCGAGCGGGTTGCCGACCGGGTGGTCTTTATGGCCGATGGCGTCATTGTGGAGCAGGGAAAGCCCCGCGAGATTTTCAGCGCGCCGCAGGAGGAAAGGACGCAGCGCTTCCTGCGCGATATCCTTTAGACGTCAATAGCACCATAAACCACTCGCGGGTTCAACGGCTGCCGCTGCCGCGCAGGTAGATAAACCAGTACGCCAGGGCGACGAACACCACCCCTCCGATAATGTTGCCGAGAGTGACCGGCACGATATTGGCCATAAAGCCGCTCCAGCTCAGCTCTGCACTCTCGAAGGCCGGCAGGCGGGCGAGCAGAAGTCCGGTGGGGATAAAGTACATGTTGGCGATGGAGTGTTCGAAGCCGCTGGCGACAAAAGCCATGATCGGCACATAGCAGGCGAGAATTTTTCCCGTCACGTCGCGGGCCGCGGTGGCCATGAACACGGCCAGGCACACCAGCCAGTTGCACAGGATGCCGCGGATGAGGGCAGCGCCGAACGATAGGTCGGTCTTGGCTTCAGCGATGGCGATGGCGCGCTGTGCCACCTGTCCACTCTCCCATAGCTGACTGTGAAACATCAGCCAGGCGAAAAAAAACGACCCCACCAGATTGCCAAGCAAGACCACCACCCAGTTCTGAGCGATCTTGTGCCAGGGGATGCGTCCATGCAGTGCTGCCTTGGTCAGCATGCTGTTGCCGGTGAAAAGTTCCGCCCCGCAGACCACCACCAGCATCAGTCCGAGGGAAAAGACGCTGCCCGCGACAAGGCGTGTCAGCCCGTCGCCGATGATGGGAGTGGTGTCATGGGTGACCATGGTAGCCAGCTGTGCACCGAAGGCAATGTAGAAACCTGCCAGCAGGCTCAGAACAATTGTGCGTGACAGAGATTGACGCAGGACGCGCTCGCCGTTGGCTGCAATCTGCTCCGCTGTCTGGGCCGGGGTAAGAAAGCGATGTTCTGTCGGGCTGGTGGTGTGCGTCGGAGGCATGGCCTTTCCCCTTGTGGATTGTGGGTTCAGATTCGGCATTGCGCATCAGTGGGGGTGCGGTTCTGCCCAGGAGGATTTAACTGCGGGTTGGGCAATTTTATGTTGCGGCGACGGCACATGTCGCCTAAATTGAAGGTAATTCTCAGCTGTTCAGCTCAGGGCAATTTTTTTACCGGAGGTTTCTGTTCCGTGAAATCACATGACTTATTGACCGATAGTTATCAGACCGCCGAGAGCGCCGCGGCATGGCCCCATAGCCTTATGCCTTCCCTGTTCTATTACAGCCGCATGCTGCGCATCGTGCTGCGCTCCAGCCGTATGGCCAGAACGAATGTCTATGACGAAGAAGCCTGGGCCGCGAGCAGTCGCGATATCATCGAGGCGCTGGAAAAAGTCGGTGTGCGCTTTTCCATTGAAGGGCGCGATCATCTCAAGGATCTCTCCGGGCCCTGTGTCTTTGTCGGCAACCATATGAGTACCCTGGAGACCTTTGTCCTGCCGGGGTTGCTGGTTCCCTTCACCCATTTAACCTTCGTGATCAAGCGCAGTCTGATGGAATATCCCATATTCCGCCATGTCATGGCGACCCGCGACCCGGTGGTGGTGGACCGCATCAACCCCCGCGAGGATTTCAAGGCTGTGATGGAAGAGGGGGCGAAGAGACTCTCCGCCGGGGTTTCCATCGTTGTCTTTCCTCAGACCACCCGCCAAGCTCAGTTCGATCCCGCGCATTTCAATACCATCGGCGTCAAACTGGCCAAACGCGCCGAAGTTCCGGTCATTCCGGTGGCCCTGAAGACCGATGCCTGGAGCAATGGTCGCTTCATCAAGGATTTCGGTCCCATATGCCCGCAGAAAACGGTCCACTTCGCGTTCGGCAAGCCGCTGACTGTGCCCGGTAACGGCCAGCAGCAACAGGCCGCGGTGGTGGACTTCATTCAATCGAAGCTCGATCAGTGGCAGGGTTGAATAAACCGGGTTCAGGATTTTCGCTGACGCCGCTTTCTGTTTCCCGAACTTTTGCTTCTTTCTTTCAGCCCGGATTCTTTTCGGTTCCCGCCAAGCAGTAGACGGCCGTCCTTCTGCCGCCCGCATTCCCGCAGCGCGGCCTCAATGTCCCTGCGATTTTCCGGAAGATGCCACAACAGCAGTGCCTTCTGCAAGCGACGTTCCCTGGGATCTGTCGGTACATGCACCGGTTTCCCGTTGAAAGGGTCTCGCCCGGTGTGCCAGATGCAGGTGGAAACGGTCCCCGGCGTGGGCGTGAATTCCTGCACCTGCTCGACCCGCAGGCTGTGTTTTTTCAGGAAAAGAGCGGTATCCACCATGTGCGACAGGGTGCAGCCGGGGTGCCCCGCAATCAGGTAGGGGACCACCCCGCGCCGTTTGCCGCTGCGCCGGCAGGAATCGTAATAGTAGCGCAGGAATTTTTCCAATGGCTGCGCGCCGGGTTTGCGCATAATAGCCGTCACCTCATCAACCACCGACTCGGGGGCGATCTTGAGCAGGCCGCCGACGTGGTGTTCGAGCAGGGCCTCGAAGTATTCCTGCTGATGGTCGAGCAGGTCGTAGCGGATGCCGGAGGCGACAAACACGTGGCGTACGCCCTCAATGCTGCGAACGGTCCGCAACAATTCGGCGGATTTTCGGTCACCGGCATCAAGTTTGGAGCAGATGCGCGGATAAAGGCAGCTGTCGCGGCGGCACCTGCTGCGGGCCTGGGGATCGCTGCAGACCATGCCGTACATGTTGGCACTGGGGCCGCCGACATCGCTGATCGTCCCTCGAAAGTCAGGATGAGTGGTCAGTTGTTCAACCTCGCTGCGCACTGAATCCAGCGAGCGTGACTGAATCGTCTTGCCCTGATGATGGGTGATGGCGCAGAAGGCGCAGCCTCCTGCGCAGCCGCGGTGCGCAGTGATGGAAAACCTGATCTGTTCGTAGGCGGGAATTGTTTCCGAGTAGCGCGGATGAGGCAGGCGCGTAAACGGCAGGGCATAGAGCCTGTCCATCTCTTCTTCCGTCAGAGGCAGCGCCGGCGGGTTGATGCGCAGCAGGCGATCTCCGCAGGCCTGTGTCAGGGGGCGCCCGCTCCACGGGTTGTTCTCTCCGGCGGCCAACCGGAAGGCCTCACTGTAAGTGTGTCGGCTTTCGCGGACCTGTTCAAACGGCGGCAGCCGCACGGCGTCGTCGGGCTCATCTTTGACCATGACGGCGGTGCCAAGGATGTCCAGCATCTCTTTCAAAGGTTCGCCTTCGACCGCGCGGCTGGCAATCTCAAGCAGGGGTTTTTCTCCCATACCGAACACCAGCAGATCGGCTTTACTGTCCATCAGCACGGAACGGCGGACTGCATTCTGCCAGTAATCGTAGTGGGCCAGGCGGCGCAGGCTGGCTTCGATGCCCCCGATAACCACCGGCAGTCCCTTAAACGCGCCCTTGAGGGCGGCGGTATAGGCGATCAGTGCGCGATCGGGCCGCGCTCCGCTGTGTCCGCCGGGAGTGTAGGCATCATTGTTGCGCACTTTTTTCGCGGCGGTGTAGTGGTTGACCATCGAATCTATCGCACCGGCCGATATGGCGGCAAACAGGCGCGGGCGTCCCATGACACGGAACGACTCGGGGTCTTTCCACGCCGGTTGGGCGATGATGCCGACCCGGTATCCCTCAGCCTCCAGCAGTCGCCCCAGCAGCGGCACTCCGAAGGCAGGGTGGTCGACATAGGCGTCGCCGCTGATCAGCAGGATGTCGAGTTCGTGCCAACCGCGGGACTCCATTTCGGTCTTGTCGGCAGGGAGGTGCCGGGAAAAATTAACGCCGCGCATGAGGCATCTTTCGGTCGAGGAAAAGGGGAGTATTTGAAGCAGGGAACCAGGGAGAAGGATAGAGGGAGCAGTCGATCCCTGTCAATCACGTGAATCCTTTCCTGCTGTTTCGACATGGTTTTTGCAGCTTATAGGTGTCTGTTGTGATGAGGATGTGTATCAGGGAGAAACTCCAGGCGATGTTGTAAATGCCAACAATGCTTAGAATCCTGTTATGACTTGTCTTTAAGTATTGTGGTTTGCTAAGACCTGTTTTTCTTTAGGCTGTTTTTTTAATGATGCCGATGAAGCGGCTGCGCGAAATGACTGTCCAGCTGCCGTTAAAAGACTGCCAGGTTGTGGTCTGGCGACAGCTTGACTCACGGTGATCGGATTTTTATGACCTTTTTATCTCTACAGCAGGCTTCGGTTCTGGCTCAGTGGACACTGGGCGCAAGCGCGATGGTTCTGGCCGCCTGCCAGGTCTATCGCCTGCGCGAGATGATCGGAGCCCGGCGGGAGGCGGCACGCCGCCGGGAAGCTGAAGATGCACTGCAGCAGGAAAGGGTTTTTCTGCAGACGGTGATCGATGGTGTGGCTGACCCCACCATGGTCGTCGACACCGAGCACCGCATTCTGATGATGAACCAGGCTTCGCGCATGTACCTGCCGCCCGGCAAGGATGCGCCTGCCGATCCCCATTGCTATCGCGTGGTGCATGGCAGCGAGCGGCCCTGCAGTGAAGAGAGGGAAATCTGCCCGCTGCGCGAGGTGCGTCGCACCGGCAAGACGGCGCGGGTCGTCCATCGTCATCTTATGGGAGACGGCCGCACCCGCACATTCGAAGTGAGCGCTTCGCCGTTATGGAACCCGGACGGTTCTCTGCGCGGCATTATCCAGGCAGCCCGTGACATCAGTGACCGACTGGCGGTAGAAGCCACCTTGCGGGAGAATCAGGATCGCCTCGATTACCTGGCTCATCATGACCCGCTGACCAGTCTTCCCAACCGTTTGAGGCTCAACCAGCGGCTGCGCGAGATGATGGAAGGTGCGCGAAAAGATAAAATGCCGCTGGCCCTGCTTTTTCTTGACCTCGACCGCTTCAAGAACATTAATGATTCTCTCGGTCATGAAACCGGTGACCAGGTGCTGCGCGAAGTGTCGGCCCGCCTGCTGGAAAGTCTGCGCGGCAGCGACCTCGTGGCACGTGTGGGCGGGGACGAATTTGTGGTGGTTCTGCCGCAGGTGGAGGATATGAAGACCGTGGCTGTCGTCGCGCGCAATATCCTGCGCGCCATGGGGCGCGGCTTTCGTGCCGGTCCCCAGGATCTGTTCCTGAGCACCAGTATCGGCATCAGCCTCTACCCCCACGATGCCCAGGATGCGGAAAGTCTGCTCAAATTTGCCGACGCGGCCATGTATCGGGCCAAGGAGGAGGGGCGCAACAACTATCAATTTTATCGCCCGGAGATGAATCTGCGCACCCGCGATCTGCTTATCATGGAGGGCAATCTTCGCAAGGCGATGGAAGAGGATCAGCTGCAGGTCTTCTATCAGCCGCAGTTCGATCTGCGCAACGGGAAGCTGGTCGGTTTCGAGGCGCTGCTGCGCTGGAATCATCCGGAGCACGGCATGGTGTCTCCCGGCGAATTCATCCCCCTGGCTGAAGAGACCGGCCTGATCGTTCCGCTGGGCCACTGGGTGCTGCAGACGGTTTGCAGGCAGGCGCGGGACTGGCAGATACAGGGTTATACCCCTGTACGCTTCGCGGTCAATATCTCCGCCCGTGAATTCCGCCAGCCCGATTTCATCGACCATGTCGATGCCGTGCTGGAGGAAAGTGAACTCGATCCCCACTGGCTGGAACTCGAAATCACCGAAACCATCGCCATGCGAAACTTCGAGGACACCATCATGACCCTTACCGACCTGAAAATTCGCGGGGTGCATCTGGCCATCGATGATTTCGGTACCGGCTATTCCTCGCTCGGCTACCTCAAGCGCTTCCCCATCTCCAAGCTCAAAATCGACCAGTCCTTTGTGCGCGATATCGACCGCGATCAGAATGACGCTGCCATTGCCGGTTCCATCATTGCGCTCGGACGCAACATGAACATGGAGATCATTGCCGAGGGTGTGGAGACGGAGGAGCAGTCACGGCTGCTGCGAGAAAAGGGCTGTCACCAGGGGCAGGGGTTTCTTTTTTCACCGGCCGTCCCGGCAGGGGAAGCACAGGATTTTCTGACCCGCAAGAAAGCTTCGCCGGGCTCAAGCGTGATCCGCCCGGCCTGTTTTGCACAGGGACAAAGCCGATAATTTTTCCTCTTCGGGGCTATCTTTCTCTCTCTACAGAATTTTTTCTCCTGCCTTCCCGATTGCGGGTTGATTCCTTGCTTTAAAAAAAATAGCATAGAGAGTCGTCCTTCTGCCGCACAGAGCGGCTTGCCGGCATCGGCTCAGTGCTGTTTATCGCTGTTTCTCCTCTTCCCCCTTGACAATACCCCGGTTCTTTACAGGGGTAAACCGGCCGTTAACGTGAAATCGCAGCCTTTTTATAAAAGAATCGTATTTAACCGCCTGCGCGGTTTGAGCACAGCCTTCCAGAGCCGATTCCACATCAGCGAAAACACCTTTATGATTGCCATGGCGGTGGTGATCGGGTTGCTGTCGGGGCTGTGCAACTATGTGTTCAGGATGACCATCGAATTTTTTGAGTGGGCGATCATCGAGCAGGGACTTGATCTGTTCGGTGTGTCCTTCGACCATTGGACTTGGGGGCGGCTGCTGGTCTTTATCTTCCCTGTCATCGGCGGCCTGCTGATGATTTTCTTTGGAATTTTCTTTCCGAAGGATCTCAAGTACGGTTTTCCACGCTTTCTGGAAATCGTTAATCTGCGTGGCGCCAAGCTACCCCTGCGCACCATCTTCACCCGGGGCGCGGCTTCGGCAATCACCATCGGGACTGGCGGCTCGGCTGGGCAGGAGGGGCCCATCGCCCAGATCGGGGGCGCGGTGGGCAGCCAGTTCGGCCAGGCGTTCCGCGTCAGCGGCGATCGCCTCAAGGTGCTGGTGGCCTGCGGTGTTGCCGGTGGTATAGCGGCAACCTTCAACGCCCCCATCGCCGGTGTTTTTTTCGCCACCGAAATCGTGCTGCTCTCCTCTTTCGAACTTTCCAGTTTTACCTCCATCGTGGTCGCCAGCGGCATGAGCACCGTGGTATCGCGTGCGCTGCTCGGCAATATACCCGCTTTTGCGGTTCCACCCTACGCCCTGAACAATCATTGGGAGCTGGTTTTCTACCTGGTTCTGGGAATGCTGGTGGGTGTGCTGGCCCCGGGTTTCATCGACATCCATTATCGCATCAAGGAGGCATTCGACCGCCTGAACATGCATCGGCTGGCCAAGCCGATATTCGGCGGCCTGCTGGTGGGGATCATGGGGATCGGCTTTCCCCAGGTGTTCGGCAACGGCTATCACTTCATGGAGGGTGTGCTGCACGGCGAGGGGATCTGGTATATCCTGGCGGCGCTGGTTCTGATGAAAGCTCTGGCGACTTCGGTGACCCTGGGGTCGGGCCTGCCGGGCGGTCTTTTTGCCCCGGCGCTTTATATCGGGGTGGTGGCCGGCGGCGCATTCGGCAAGCTGCTGCAGATGGTTTTCCCCACACTCGGAATCTCGCCCGGCGCTTATGCGCTGGTGGGCATGGGGGCTTTTCTGTCGGCGGCGACCCATGCGCCGATGACCGCCATTTTTCTGCTGTTCGAGATGACCGCAAGCTACGAGGTTATCATCCCCATCATGCTGTCCTGCGTGATCGGCACCGCCATCAGCCGTCATTTCAAAAAAGACAGCCTCGATACGGTGGAGCTCTCCAAGGCCGGCATCGACCTGGAGGCGGGCAAGGAGCGCAACATCATGAAATCGCTGCGGGTCGGCGAGGTCATGGTACGCGACCCCGAATCCGTTCCCGAACACATGACCCTGGGCCAGTTTGCCGATTTCATCGCCACCACCCGTCATACCAATTTCCCGCTGGTGGATGACGAGGGCAGACTGACGGGGATTATCTCAGTGCAGGATTTTCTCGGCGCGGTGTTTGAGAAGGAGTTGATGGATCTGGTGGTGATCAAGGAGCTTGCCACCCTTGATGTGATCACCGTGACCGAGGATGAAAACCTCGATGACGCCATGCGCAGGATCGGCTACCGCAACATCGAACAGCTGCCGGTGGTGGACCGGGACGACAAGCGCAGGCTGGTGGGGATCATCTCGCGCCGCGATATGGTTTCGGCCTACAATCGGGCGCTCATGTCGCGGACGCTGTCGGAGGATGTTCTGTAGTAAGGGAGCCACTAAGGCTCTAAGAACACTAAGAAAAAAATGGAAAACTGAAATTCTTAAAACCTTAAGACCTTGAACCACAGAGGACACAGAGGAGCACAGAGAAAAGATCTTTTGATAGTCCAGGATTTCTCCGGTTTTTCTCTGTGCCCTGTGTGATCTCTGTGGTTCAATCTTTTATTTTTCCCCTGAAACGACAAGTGATCTTATGACCGACCTTCTGAAACAACTCAATCCCATGCAGCGCCAGGCCGTGCAGCACGGTGACGGAGCGTTGCTGCTGCTGGCCGGTGCCGGTTCCGGCAAGACCCGTACTCTGACCCATCGCGTCGCCTGGCTGATCCGCGAACACGGCGTTGCGCCCTGGCAGATTCTGGCGGTGACCTTCACCAACAAGGCGGCCGGCGAGATGCGCGAGCGTATCGAACAGCTGTTGGGCGGCGGCGAGCTGCCCTGGGTGTCGACGTTTCATTCCCTCTGCGTGCGTATTCTGCGGCGCGAAATTTCGGTGCTCGGCTATACCTCCGATTTCACCATCTACGACGACCAGGACCAGGAGCGCCTGCTGCGGGATGTGCTCAAGGAGCTGGGCGTTTCCGAGAAATCCTTCAAGCCGCGGGCGGCCGCTGCGGCCATCGATGGGTTCAAAAACCGCGGCCTGCTTCCCGAGGAGTGTGACCGGGACGATTTTCGCGGTGAGCAGCTGGTGAGGATCTACGACCTCTATCAGAAGCGGCTGCGGCTCGCCAATGCCCTCGACTTCGGCGACCTGATCATGCTTACCGTGCATCTGCTGCGCACCGAAGAGGATATCCTGCGGCGCTGGCAGGGGCGGTTTCGCTACGTGCTGGTGGATGAGTTTCAGGATACCAACGCGGTGCAGTACGAGTTGACCCGCCTGCTCGCCGACGGCAGCCGCAACCTGTGTGTGGTCGGGGACGACGACCAGTCCATCTACCGTTGGCGTGGCGCCGAGGTGGGCAATATCCTCGGCTTCGAGCGGGACTATCCCGACACCACCGTGATCCGGCTGGAGCAGAATTACCGTTCCACCCGCACCATCCTTGATGCTGCCGGGCAAGTGGTGGCACGCAATATCGGGCGTACCGGCAAGACCCTGTGGACCGACAATCCGCAAGGGGAGAAGATTACCCTTGAGGCGCTGCCCGATGATTTGGAAGAGGCGCGTTTCGTTGCGCGCGAGATCGCCCGCCTGCATCGCGCCGGGCGTCCCCTGGGGGAAATGGCCGTTTTCTACCGCACCAATGCCCAGTCGCGTCCGCTGGAGGAAGCGCTGGTGCAGGAGCGCCTGCCCTACGTCATGATCGGCGGCATCAAATTTTTCTCCCGCATGGAAGTCAAGGATATTCTTGCCTACCTGCGGGTGCTGGTTAATCCGGCCGATACGGTTTCGGCCAAACGTATCGTCAATGTGCCGGCGCGCGGCATCGGGGCGACCACGGTGGCGCGCATCGCCGAACTCGAAGATGAAGCCGGTGGTTTTCTCCCCGCTTGCCGCCTGGCCCTGGAACGCGGCATCCTGGGCGCTGCGGCGAGCAAAAAAGTGACGGCGTTCGTAACTCTGATGGACGATTTCGCCGGCAAGCTGGAGACAGCCCCCTACCCGGAGTTGACCGCCGAGCTGATTGAGGCGACCGGCTACGGGCCGAAACTGCGTGAAGAAAAGACCGAAGAAGCGCGTGAGCGCATGCACAACCTCGAGCAGCTTCTGGCCGGCATGGAGGAACACCGGGGAAGCGAAAGCACCTTGCAGGATTTCCTCGAGCAGGTGGCATTGGTGACCGATCTCGACAGTTATGACGGGCGCCTCGACCGTGTCACCCTCATGACTCTGCACGCTGCCAAAGGGCTTGAGTTTCCGGTGGTGTTCATGACCGGTATGGAAGAGGGGCTTTTCCCCCACAGCCGTGCCGGACGCGGCGGCGAGGAGCTTGAGGAGGAGCGGCGGCTCTGCTATGTGGGGATGACCCGTGCTATGGAAAAGCTCTACCTCACCCATGCCCGGCGGCGGCGTGTCTACGGCGATTTTCAGTTCAATCCACCCAGTCCGTTTCTGGCGGAGATCCCTCTTTCCCTGCTGGATGACCACATTGTCGGGGGTGAACGTTCCACCTCGCCACAGGCCGACAACGCCCCGAAGGCCCCCGCTCACAACCTGGCGGCGGTTTTTGCCCGCACTCCTGGAGCGGAGCAGTCCTCAGCAGAAGATGAAAAGGAGTCGGCTGAAGAATTCGGAGAGGATGTGCGGCTGGTTCCGGAGCCTGATCAGGGGCCACGCATCGGCATGCGGGTGCGCCATGTCAAGTTCGGGGTCGGCACCGTCCGCCGGCTGGAAGGACAGGGTGACAACCAGAAAGTCACCGTTTATTTCAACCGGGTCGGGCCGAAAAAACTGCTCCTTAAATTTGCCGGGTTGGAGCCGGCCTGACGGCGCTGTTCTTGGCACACAGGTAGGTGTAAAAAGTCTTTAAACTTATTTCGATGTATGGTTGAATGTCTCTTATGGGTTTCTCACCGGTCTGGAGGAAACATCATGAAAGACCTTGCCAAGAGGCGCATCCCTGAAAATATCAGGCGGCTGAGAACACTTTTATTCCTTGCCGTTCTTCTGAGTCCTTCTCTTCTGTTTGCCCGGCAGACTCTGACCTATACCCCCCTGCACATGGTCGGAGCGAGAAAAGTTGTGGCTGACAGTCGCCCCATGCTCGATTTTCTCGAAGAGAGACTCGACCTTGAAATCGAGCTTCATTACGAAAAAGTCAACGCTGATGTGGTGCGGGCTTTTCAACAGGGACGCATCGACCTGGCTGAAATCGGTCCTCTCCCCTATGTGGCGCTGCGCGAGTTATATCCCCAGGCACAAGCCCTTCTTTTCTTCGTAGAACCTGATGGCAGCACTCACTATACCTGTGCTCTGGTGACCGCCTTCGACGGGCCGGAGTCGATGACGGAAGTGAAGAAAATTGCGCACATCCCCCTGGCCACCACTCAGCAATTGAGCACCTGCGGCCCCCTTTCCACCGGCTACCTGCTGCACAAGCACGGCGTCGATCCACAGACGGCTTCTTTCGAGATTCTCGGCAATCATGAGGCGGTCGCTCTGGCTGTGATTCGCGGTGAGTATCCACTCGGAGGAATCAAAACCCATATTGCCCGGCGTTATTTTTCGCTGGGACTGCGCGTGCTGGATGAAACACCGCCTATGCCGGCATTCGCCTTGGTGGCCAACCGCAAAACCGTCGATGAGGAAACGATTGACGCCATTGCCGAGGCATTGCTGGCGGCTTCCCGGGACCAACGCACCGAATGGGGGGTGGCACGTCGGGGGTTTGTGCGTGCCCATGACGACGATTATCGCAGCATGCGCCGGATGTTGCAGGAGACCGGCCGAAGAGCCGTTGATTTCCTGCTGGGACCTTCCGGCGATGATGGCGAGCAAAAGGGTGGATCGGCAGCAGACGTTGAGAAGGGCGGACGGTAATGATGCGTATCAGGCACCGCATCGCGTTTGCTCTTTTTCTGCTGCTGGCCTGGCTGGCCGTGGCCGGAATGTTTCGCCAGCGGCATGCGGAGCAGCAGAGTGCCTATCTCAATCAGCGCCTTGAGATGCAGGATCTCGCCTGGCGGGCAGCGGTCCGCTCCTTCCAGGACGGGCTTGGCGTTTATGTGGACGAGTATGTCCGCCGCCCGGAAATCCTTGCGCTGCTGGCCATGGCGCAGGACGAATCGCAAAGGGTGCAGGCCCGTGCGCTGCTCTACCGCAAGTTTTTTCCTGTTTACCGCAAGCTTCGCGCCAGAGGCATGCGGCAGGTCCATTTTCATCTCCCCCACGCGGTCAGCCTGCTGCGTTTTCATGCGCCTCACCTCAGCGGTGACTCGCTGATGACCGTGCGTCCCGCTGTACGGATGGCCCAGTTGCGCCGACAGATTTTTGAAGGGTTTGAAGTCGGCAAGGTCATCTCGGGGTTTCGTTCGGTTTATCCCCTGGAAGACGATGCTGGCCGCCTGCTTGGAAGTGTCGAGTTTGGGCTGCCGTTTGATACTTTGCGCCGGGCTGTTGCGGAACTCAAGCCGAATACCGAGTTCAACCTGATTCTGCGCAGAGATGCTCTGAGGCACCTGTTCGACGAAAGCCTCGGGCTGTACGGTCCATGGGCAGGGGCTCCCAGCGGCTGGGTGGAGGAAGACCCCCGTCGCGAACTGCCCGATGCTCCGCCGCCCCTTTTGTTTACCAGCCGCCGCCTGGAGGCCCGTATTGCAGAGAGGCAGGATATCCGCCAGGCCCTGGAGGCAGGCGCAGGTGGCGCCTTCAAGCTCACACTGGGAGCCGGAGCCTACGTTGCTGTTTTTACCCCGATCACCGATATCCGCGGAGATCTGGCGGGATATCTGACATCCTACGCGGACGGACGAGCACTGGCCGAACAGGATGTTGATTATTTCACCGATCTGGCCCTGACTACCTTCTTTGTGATTCTGGCGGGATGGGCCTTGTATCGCCTGATGGTGAGCCGTTCCCGTCTGGCCCAGGAGCGCCGTCAGTTTCAAGCCATCGCCGAGAGTATGGGGGAAGGGCTCTACGTGACCGATTCCGGCGGCCGGCTGACTTACATCAATCCGGCTGGCGCGTCTCTTCTCGATCACGATCGGGACAAGCTTCTGGGGGAATCTCCCCACGACAGTTTTCACCCCCGCTCATCGGAGCCGGACCGAAACGACTGTCCCCTGTGCCGCTCACGGGAGCCTTTTCATGGTGAGCTCACCTTTCTGCGCAGCAGCCATGAGCCATTCGTGGTGCGGGCCGCCAGCCGCCCGTTGATCGAAAGCGGCGCCGTGCGCGGCATGGTCACGGTTTTTGAGGATATCAGCGAGCGCAAGCGTACCGAGGCGGAGCTGCTGCGCGCCAAGGAGTCGCTGGAAAAAGCCAACGAGCGCCTCAAGCGGGCTATCGCCCACAGCAACCGCATGGCAGAGCAGGCACGTAATGCCAACGAGGCCAAAAGCCGCTTTCTTGCCAACATGAGTCATGAAATTCGCACACCCATGAACGGAATCGTCGGCATGGTGGAGCTGATGTTGGGAACGACGCTAGACAAGGAGCAGGAACAGTACGTGCGCACCATGCGCGCCTGCGGCGAGTCTCTGCTGGCCATCATCAACGACATCCTCGATTTTTCCAAGATCGAAGCCGATCGTCTCGAACTTGCCGAGGAAGACTTCAATCTGCTGGAGCTGGTGGAGGACTCCGCCGATCTGCTCGCCTTGCAGATCGGAGACAAACCCGTGGAGATGATCAGCTATGTTGCGCCTGATGTGCCGCTGTGGTTACGGGGGGACCCCGGTCGCCTGCGGCAGGTATTGCTCAACCTGGGCAGCAATGCAGTCAAATTCACCCCCCGTGGCGAGGTGGCGATTCTGGTGTCTTTCGCAGAGTGCACAGGTGAGAGGGCGATCATCTGCTGCGAAGTCCGCGACACTGGAGTCGGCATCCCCGCCGAACAGCGCGAAAAACTCTTTCTGCCGTTCGAGCAGGGTGATCCCTCCAGTACGCGGCAATTCGGCGGAACCGGGTTGGGGCTGGCCATTACCCGGCGCCTGCTGGATCTGATGGAAGGAACGATCGATTTTGACAGCGCTCCCGGGAAAGGCACGACTTTCCGCTGCACCATTCCAATGAAAACGGTGCTCCTGGAAGACAGTCATTCAGATCCTCCGGCTCTGGACTGTGCCGATGTATCGATGCTGGTCGCCTGCACCAACGCCATGCAGCGGGATTTTCTGATCCGCTGGCTTGAAAATCACAAGGCCTCGGTCCGGGTCGCGCACAATTGCGAGCAGGTGCTGGCTGTCGCCGAGCAGGCGCGCCGCGAAGGTGCGCCGCTGAGAGTGGTTTTTCTGGATCACGACCTTGCGCCCCCTATGACCGCTCCCCTTGCCCATGCCCTGCGGCGCGCCGGGCAGGGAGACCCTCCGGCCGTCATCGTTCTGAGTCGCCTCAGTCGCCCGTCGGTGGCGCATAATGATGAAGATCATCCGTTCTCCGGCGTGCTGCACAAACCGATTCGAACTGCAAAGCTCATGGAGATGCTGGGACAGGTCCTGTTCCAGCGCTCCGGGCAACTTGCAGCGAAACCGGATGAAAACAAAAAGCACCCAGAGCAGGATGTCCCTGCCAAAAAGGGAAGAATCCTGCTGGCGGAGGATAATCCGGTCAACCGCAAGTTGGCCATGACATTTCTGCATCGGCTCGGCTTCGAGGCCGAAGAGGTTGAAAACGGCCGCCAGGCGCTGGAGACCCTCGCCAAAGACCGGTTCGATCTGGTGCTGATGGATGTGCAGATGCCGGAGATGGACGGCATGGAAGCCACGCGCCGCATCCGCACCGGCCAGGGCGGCGACCACATGGATATCCCTATCATTGCCCTTACGGCCCATGCCATGCACGGCGACCGCGAACGCTGTCTGCGTGTCGGCATGAGCGACTACCTTGCCAAGCCGATCCGCATGGCGGAACTCTCTGCCAAACTTCAGCGCTGGATCCAAACTCCCTGAAGGTTTGGTGTTTCCGGGTTGTTCTTGCGGTAATTCTTGCTAGACTATGCACGGACACATTCTTTTTAAAGACCCTCATGCCGCGCAGTTGTGTATATTTCCCGCAAGGAGGAATGCCATATGGAAACCACACGCATAAAAGGAACCGATCTGGTTGCGTCGCGCATCGCCCTCGGCACCTGGGCGATCGGCGGCTGGCTGTGGGGCGGCGCCGACGATGAAGAGTCGATCCGCACCATCAATGCGGCCCTCGATCAGGGGATCACCCTGATCGATACCGCGCCGGTATATGGTTTCGGCCGCTCTGAAAAAGTGGTTGGCGAAGCGTTGTCCCGGCGCGGCGGGCGTGACCAGGTCCTGATCGCTACCAAGGCCGGCCTCCAGTGGACCGAAGATGAGAAGGTCTTTCGCAACGCAAGCGCCGACCGCATCCAGGAGGAGGTCGAGGCCTCTCTGAAGCGCCTGCGCACCGACTATATCGACATCTATCAGGTTCACTGGCCCGATCCTGTCGTACCGATCGAAGAAACCGCCGAAGCGATGGATCGCCTGCTGCGCTCAGGCAAGGTGCGTGCGGTCGGCGTCAGCAATTATTCCCCTGAACAGATGGAGACCTTCCGCTCGAAGTCGACCCTGCACACCTGTCAGCCTCCCTACAACCTGTTTGAACGCGGCATCGAGGAGGATGTGCTCCCTTACTGTCAGCAGCGCGGCATCACCACGCTCGCCTACGGAGCGCTGTGCCGTGGCCTGCTCAGCGGGAAAATGCAGGCGGACAGCCGATTCGAAGGGGACGACCTGCGCCGCCACGATCCGAAATTCAAGCCTGAGCGCTTCCCGCAGTATCTGCAGGCGGTGGAAAAGCTCGATCGCCTTGCCCAAGAGCGTTTCGACACCGATGTCCTTCATTTGGCGGTGCGGTGGATTCTCGACCATGGCGCCGACATCGCCCTGTGGGGGGCGCGGCGCCCGGAGCAGGTGCAGAGCGTAAAGCAAGCCATGGGGTGGCGGCTGAAGGCCGACGACCTGAAGGAGATCGACCGCATCATTACCGAAACGGTGACCGATCCGGTCGGCCCGGAATTCATGGCGCCACCGGATCGCAGCCGTTTCCAGAAGAAATCCTGATGAAATCGTTCATTCCCGGCCGAGTCCTCCCCCGGTTCTCGAGACCGGGGGATTTCTTCCGTTTTCCGGAGAATACAATGCGTAAGACCTTTCTATTTATTTTTTGCGGAATGATCGCAGCAGTGGGGTTGTGCCTCGACCCGGCGCCGATCGCCGCCGAGACGGCGACCACCCTTGAGGATCAGACCGCAGTGGCCGTCACCGTCTATAACGAGGATCTGGCTCTGGTCCGAGACCGGCGCCGGGTGGAACTGCCGAAAGGTGAGATTCGTCTCGCCGTGCGCGAAGTCAGCGCCCGCATTCGGCCGGAGACAGCTCTGCTGCGGACCCCCGACGGGAAATCACCTCTGCGCGTCATCGAGCAGAATTTTGATTTCGACCTGCTGACCCCGGATAAGCTGCTGGAACAGTATATCGGCAGAGAAGTGCTGCTGGTGCGAACCCATCCCACAAGCGGCGCAGAGCAGACGCAACCCGCCACTATCCTGGCCTATAACGATGGTGTCCCGATCCTGAAAGTGGGTGATCAGATCGAAACAGGGGTGCCGGGGCGGTTGGTCTTTCCTGATGTGCCCGAGACCCTGCGCGATCGTCCGACGCTTGTGCTGCTGCTGGACAATCCCCGCGCCGGGCAGCGCGAGCTTGAGCTGAGCTACCTGTCCGGCGGACTGTCCTGGCGCGCCGATTATGTGGCCCGGCTCAACGAAAGCGACGACCGGCTCGATCTCTCCGGCTGGGTGACGCTCACCAACAGGAGCGGCATTGCCTTCCGGAATGCACGGGTGCAGCTGGTGGCGGGCGACGTGCAGCAGGCCCGGGACAAGATGAGGGCGGCAGAAGCGCAGCCGCGCATGGCGATGGCCCTGCAGGATGCGGCACCTCAGGAAGAGGGCCTGTTCGAATATCATCTCTACTCTCTGGCGCGGCCCACCAGCATCCGCGACAATCAGACCAAGCAGGTCAGCCTGCTGTCGGCGGCCGGACTGCCGGTTCGCAAGGAGCTGGTTCTGCGCGGCGCATCTCATTTTTACACCGGGCGCTACGGCGAACCCCAGCGCGGGCTCAAGGTGGCGGTGTTCGTCGCTTTCGACAACCGGGAGCAGGACGGGCTCGGCGTTGCTCTGCCCAAGGGGATCATGCGTGTCTACAAGGATGATTCTCGCGGCACGGCGCAGTTTATCGGCGAGGACCGCATAGACCATACGCCGAAAAACGAGGAGGTGCGCCTGCGCCTCGGCTCCTCCTTCGACCTGACCGCCGAAAAGGTTCAGACTGACTACCACAAGCTGGACCAGGGGCGCGACAAGTTGCCTGTGATCGAGACGGCCTGGCGCATCACTCTCAAAAATGCCAAGCCGCAGGCGGAGACGGTGCGGGTGGAGGAGCCGCTGCCTGGAGACTGGTCCATCCTGGAGGAAAATTTTCCGCACCGCAAGTTGTCCTCTGCCCTGGCGGGATGGGATATCGAGGTGCCGGCCGAAGGAGAGGCGGTACTTGAATACCGGGCGCGCATCCGCTACTGAGCATGGGAACCGATAAGCCTTGACTCTGCTGGACCACCCCATTTTCCTTCTGCTGCTGATCATGGCGCTGGGTGAACTGCTCGGACGCGTGCGCGTCTCAGGCATCACCCTCGGTTCCTCGGCGACGATCTTCGTGGCGCTGGCTTTCGGCCATTACGGCTGGACCCTGCCGCAGGAGATCCAGACCCTCGGCCTGGCTCTGTTCATCTATGCGGTGGGCCTGCAGGCGGGGCCTGGGTTCGTCTCCTCGTTCAGAAAGCACGGCCTGGTAATGTCCGTGGTGGTGCTGGCCATGGCGGCGGTGGGTACCCTGGTGAGTTGGGGCTGCTGCCTGCTGTTCGGCTTCGACGCCGGGACCGGCGCGGGCCTGCTGTCGGGGGGGATGACCAGCACGCCGTCGCTGGCGGTGGCGGTGGAGCAGGTCGGTTACGCCAGCGCCCCGGCCGCCTACGGTGTAACCTATGGCTTCGGGGTGGTGGGGATGGCCCTGGCGATCAAGGTGATGCCGCGCCTGTTGCGCGTCGATATGGAGCAGGAGGAGCAGAAACTGGCGCGCGAGTTGGAACAGATCCATCCACCGATTACCTACCAGCACATCGAGGTCAGCAATCCCAACCTGTTCGGTAAACGGGTGGCCGATCTGTTTCTCAAAAGCATCGCGCCGGTCACCATCACCCGCCTGTTGCGGCGTGGCAGCACCGAACCGGTGCTGGTGGGAGCCGATACGGTGCTGCAGGAGGGCGATCACCTGCGGGTGGTGGGCAGCAAGCAGGACCTGGAAAAGGTGCGGCTTTACATCGGCCGGGCGGTGGAAGGGGAGATCGCTTTCGACCGGGTTCTGACCAAGGCTTCCATCATCATCTCAAAGCGCGAGTTCTCGGGCACCACTCTGGGTTATTTCAACTTCCGCGAAGTCTTCAACGTGCAGGTGGCGCGTATCACCCGCAACGGGGTCGATCTGGCCGCCGATGCCAATACCATGCTGCATCTGGGCGATGTGCTGCACGTGGTGGGAGATGAGCGCTCTCTGCGCAATATCCGCCGCATGCTCGGCAACGACCTCAAAGCGACTTACGAGATCAGTCTGCTGCCCATTCTGCTGGGCCTGCTGTTTGGCCTGTTGTTGGGCAAGATCACTATCCCCCTCCCCCTGATCGGTTCCCTGAGCCTGGGGACCACCGGCGGCGTACTGTTGGCGGGGCTTTTGCTCGGGGCCCGCTATCAGACGGGAAAGATGATCTGGGAAGTTCCTTCCACCGGCAACAGCCTGATTCGCGATCTGGGGCTGGCGCTGTTCATGGCGGCGGTGGGTACCGCTGCCGGCACCACCTTCGTCGAAACACTCTCACAGCAGGGCGCGCCGCTTCTGCTGGCCGGCGTCCTGGTGACGCTGGCGCCGGTAGCGGTGGGTGCGGCGCTGGGATTGTGGCTGCTGCGCATCCGCTTCCCCCGGCTTTTAGGTGTGCTGGTCGGTGCAATGACCTCCGCCTCGGGGCTGGCGGCCGCCAACTCTCTTTCCAGCACCTCTTACGCTTCCTCGGCTTACGCTACCGTTTATCCCGTGGCCCTGATCGGCAAGATCCTCGCCGTCAAGGTGCTTCTCTTTTTCCTGCTCAATTGAAAACCCGCCGTTGGCCGGTTTCGTATGACTCAACGATTGATGCTTTCGCAAAAAAGCATCAATGTCGATGGCTAAGCAAAAAGCGCCAAATGCAAGGCGCGCGATTGTCGAGCAATGAGGCGTACTTACGTACGTCGAAGCAGCGAGAGCAATTGCAGCAACGCAGCAGTTGGTGAGTTTTTGCGACGCCATCAACGATTGTCCCCGGCATAACCGGTCAATTCCACGTAGCCGTATCCGGTGATGGGCCGCTCTCCGCAGTGCCCTGAAAAACGCACCGCGCCCTCCCAGTAGCGTATCGTCACATCGAGCTCCTGCTCCGCCAGCAGGGGGGTGATCTGCAGTTCGAGATCCTGGTCCGGCACCTTCATGCGCCAGGCAGAGGGATAGCTTCCGCCGCGGGGGCTCTGCCAATGGGAGGTAACCTCCAAGTGAAGCTGCTCACGCTGCAGGGGCAGGGTGCTGCCGTCGGGAAAAACCAGCACCCCGCGGCTGGCCGGGTCTGCCGACCCGTCCTGGCGGCGCAGCTGGTAGTACATCAATTCGTGGCCATCGTCGCTCTGCAGGGCGAACCAGTCCCAGCCCTGCTGGTCGGCAGCCAGGGCGCTGGTGCTCCATTCGCGGTCCAGCCAGCTGCTGCCGCGGACCTCGTACTGCTCTCCCTCGATCCGGATTCGGCCCTGCGTGGGCATGCGGGTCAGCGAATAGTAGTAGCTGGCATTGCCCGCCTCGGCGCTCTTTTGACTCAGTCCCTTTTCCCCCTGAAGGACCACCGGCTTGCCCTGTCGCAGAGACAGATCAATGGCTGCCGTATCCGTGCTCGCCGACAATTCCATTGGGAAGGTTTCTGCCGGTCCCCGAGCCTGCCAGTCTTCCAGCCAGACGTGAAACGGAGCGCTCTCGGCTCCGGCCAGTCCCATGGCTCCGCGGGCAAAGCGCTCATCGTAGAAAAAACGGCCGCCGGCAACATTGGTGAGGGCGAAATGGGCCATGTACGCCTGGCGGGTTCCCCAGCTCGAGGGGCGGCGAATCGGGTGTGGCGCCAGGGCGACGCGGAAAAAGGTCAGTTGGTAGCCGAAGCGCCGCCCTTCTTCATCCTCGAGGTTGCCGGTGTAATACCACCATTCGGTTTTGAAGTCGGGGTGCGGGCCGTGGTCGCGGGGAAACTCGAATTTCCGGGGTTCCAGGGCGCGGGCATAGCCGGTGTCTTCTTCGGCGCCCAGGGTGCGCCCGACTTCCAGCCGGGAAGAAGCGGGTTCTCTTTCTTCAGAAAAGCGACAACCCGCCGTAGCACACTGCAGGCAAAGCATGATCAGGATGAACAGGGCCGAGGCTCTACCAGGCATGACTCACTCCTCCCGCAAAGCCAGCGCAGGGGCTGAACGGGCCATGCGCCAAGCGGGGTAGATGCCGGCCAGCACGGCAGCGCCGACGGCCAGAACAATCGCCTGCCACAGGATGTCGCCCGTAATGGCGGTCTGCATGGTCCATCCGAAAGAGCGGCGGTTGATGACCAGAATCAGGACCAGGGCCTGGATGATTCCCAGCGGCAGGGCAAGCAGTCCTGCGATCAGCCCCATCAGGCCCGTTTCCGTGCTGACCATGATCCAGAGTTGTCTCGGGGTCAGCCCCAGGGCGCGCAGAATTCCCAACTCGCGCGAGCGCTCGATCTGCATGGCCATCAGGGCGCTGAGAATACCGACAAAGGCCACAATCACGGCCAGCAGCCGCAGCACCCCGGTAATGGCGAAGGTCCGGTCGAAGGTCGCCAGGGACGATTTCCGCAGCGCGCGGTTGGAGTAGACCAGGATTTGGTGATCGACTGCGGCATGACGTCGCAGAGTCTCCGCCACGGCTTCGGCATCCTCTCCCGGCTTCAGGTAGAGGCCAAGCGCGTCGCTGCCGGGGTCGCCCCAGTAGTGCTCGAATAGATCCCGCCGGATGGTGACGCGGCCGCGGTCGGAGCTGTAGTCGGTAAAAACTCCGGCGATCCGAAAGGACACCGGCCCCTGCATGGTCTGCATCTCCAGCACATCGCCGCGCTTGAGGTCACGATGGTAGGCGAAGGGTTCCGAGACGATGACCGCCGTTGTCCGGTCGAACTCCTGCCGGATCTCTTTCCGCGCGCCATCGGCAAACCAGTAGCCGTCGAAGCTTTCCCTCGGAATTTCTGCGACGAACAGCTCAAAGGGTTCGTCGCCGGCCTCCATGCGCAGGTGACGGGCATGAGTGACTTTTTCGACCCCTTCGGTGCTGGAGATCTGATCGATCACCTCCTGCGGCAGAGGCGCGCGCTGCTCTTCGAAATCACCTCCGGCGGCGGTGATGTAGATGTCGGCCCGCAGGAAACTGTTGAGCCACTGATCGACTGTAAGCCGGAAGCTGTTGATCATGATTCCGACTCCAACTGTGGCGGCGACGGCCACCACCAGGGCTGCCGTCGCAACGCCGGTGCGGCTCAGAGAAGCCAGAGGGGCGCGCAGCGCCATGCGTCCCAGGACCCCGGCGAAGGGGTTGAAGAGATTCTGCAATCCTTTCATCAGGGCGATCATCAGGACCGGTACGACCAACGCATAGCCACTGATCAGGACGAACAGGGCCCCGAATCCCACCAGCAGGCTTTTGCCCGGGAGCGCGAGCGACCCTGCGCCGGTTGCCAGCAGGGCTGCGCCCATAATGGAAACCAACGGAACGAGGCGATGCCGGTGGCGGCTCTCCAGTGCGCTGCGGGCCATGACGGCGCGCGCCTGAGAGCGGGTCGCCTCGAGGGACGGCACCACGGCGGCTGCCAGGGTGGCGCCGAGTCCGAGCACCAGCCCCTTGGTCAGCGACCAGGGGGAGAGCGTCAGGTCGCGAACGTTGAGGACGAAATACAGGTCGTTGATGGTGCGGGTGACCAGGCCGAGCAGCCCGTGGCCGAGGGCATACCCGAGCAGCACCCCGAGAATGCTCCCCGCCGCGCCCACTGTCAGCGCCTCGCCCAGCACCAGCAGGAATATGTGCCGCCGGGTGACGCCCAGGGTGCGCAGAATGCCGAGCTGGGTGCGGCGGCGCAGCACTGAGAAAGTCATGGTGTTGTAGATGAGAAACATGCCGACCACCAGTGCCAGCAGGCTCAACGCCGTAAGGTTGAGTTGAAAGGCGCGGGTCATCTGCGCCATGGTCTCGCTGCGTGCCGAGGCGTGTACCAGGGAGGCGGTGGGGGGCAGAATCGCTTCGATGGCGGAAAGGGTATCGGCCGTGTTCGCATCGTCGTCGATAATCAGTTCGATGCGGGACAGCCTCCCGATCTGCGCCAGCACCTCCTGGGCGGTGGCGATGTCGGTGATGATTGTATCCGCCAGGGCGGCATCGGTGGTCTGGTCCCGCGGGGCCAGAGTCCCGAGAATCTTCAGCTCGATGGTGCGGCCGGCCGTTTCCACGGTCAGGGTCTGTCCGGTGGCGCGCCCCATTTGCCGGGCGCTGCTGTGGGTGAGAAAGACGCTGTTCGGTTGGGTCAGCAGCTGACCGGCGGCGGAGGAATCCTCCAGCGCAGAGGTGTAGCTGCGAAAGGGAGATTCAGCGAAAGGGTCCACCCCGAGCAGGCGCACTGTGCGCGGCAAATCGGTCTCTTTAAGGTTGGCGTATCCCTCCACCACGGGAGCGCTGAAACGATAGCCGAGATCGACCCGCAGGCGGCGGTAGATTTTCTCGTCGAGTCCGGTAGGGCCGCCGACGATGTGGTGGGTCGCGCTGCCGGAAAGGGTCTGCGCCGACAGGCGAAACGCCCGCTCGGCGCTGCTGTTCGCCAGGTCGATGCCGATGACCACCGCCACTCCCAGGGCGACGCCGATCACCGCAAGGATCCACTGCAGGGGGTGGCGCAGGGTCTGGCGCAGGGTGGAGCGGGTCAGAATCATGGGGACGGCTCCCGCATTTTTTCTTCAAGGGTACCGTTGCGCAGGGTCAGAACGCGGTCGGCGCGGGCGGCGATTTCGGCGCTGTGAGTGACCAGGATCATGGCGTGCCCGGCCTTGCGGGTGGTGTGCTGGAGCAGCTCCAGCACCTGGTTGCCCGTCTCGGCATCGAGGTTGCCGGTCGGCTCGTCGGCCAGAACCAGCCGCGGCTCATGGATCAGTGCCCTGGCGATCGCCACCCGCTGCTGCTCGCCGCCGGACAGGCGATCGGGGAAGCTCTCCCCCCGGTCGGCCAAACCGACCTCCGCCAGCATATGGCCGACCCGATTTTTGCGATCAGCGGTCAGTTTTCCCGTCAGTTCCAGCGGCAGCTGCAGGTTCTCACGCACCGTCAGGGTGCCGATCAGGTTGAAAAACTGGAAGACGAAGCCGATATGATGACGCCTGAACAGGGTGCGCTCGTGTTCGCTGAGCCGGTTGAGCTGAACATTGTCGAAGATGATATCCCCGGCGTCAGGCCGATCGATCCCGCTGATCAGGTTGAGCAGAGTCGATTTGCCTGAACCGCTGCGGCCGAGCAGCGCCACGCATTCGCCCGGGTGGAAAGAGGCGCTGAGGTCGCTGAAAACCGTGCGCAGGCTGTCGCCCTCCCGGTAGCTCTTGGTCAATGAATCCAACTGCAGCAAGGGTTGATGGGCCATCGCAGCTCGTCTTTCATTGAAAAGGGAGTTGTGATTCAGCACAAAGGACACTCAATGTATTATACTTTATCATATCGTCCCTAAATTCGTTGTCATCCGGGTGGAGAGCCAATGCCGGCATCCGATGGTTCTTCAGCGCCGGTTTCAGGAGATTGACAGGACGTTCGAAGGGCTTATGATGGTGCTGGAATAATTCGATATTCAAGGGCTCCGCATGTCGGAAAAAATACTGATTGCCCACACCCCGGACGATGAACGCCGCACTATGTGCTCTGTCCTGCGCGAGCAGGGATACTTCGTGCGGCAATGCGCCGGTACGTCTTCTCTGCTTGAGGCCTTGGAGGATTCACCGGCGGTTTTGCTGCTCGATGCCGCACTCTCCGGAAACGATCGGGCTGAATATTGGGACGAGGTCGCCAAGTTCTGCACTCAGCGAGAGACGGCCTGCCTGGTATTTTCCACTATGGGAGAACCTTCTTCATCCATCCGTGAACGACTGCCCTGGGCGATGGGGGTTGTGCACCATCCGAACGATGTGGATGAGCTTGCCGCACGCGTGGGGGATCTGGTCAGGATCCGGCGACTGGGACATGAACTGGGGCTCGCTCACGACATGCTCCAGCGCAAACAGCGAGAATACAATGAAAGTCTGCGTGCCGCTGCCCAGATCCAGAAAAATCTTCTGCCTCAACGGCTGCCGAAAGTCGACACTCTGAGCTTTGCCTACCGTTTTTTACCCTGCGAGCAGGTCGGGGGCGACCTTTTCAACGTCATGCGCCTGGATGAAAAGACGCTGATGGCCTATCTGTTCGATGTCAGCGGGCATGGGGTGTCGGCGGCTATGGTCAGCGTTTCCGTCAGCCAGAGCCTCTCGCCTCACTCGGGGCGCATTGTCAAGCAGCGCATCGAAAGTGATCCCCATTACCGCATTCCGGCCCCGGCCGAGGTCATGGCGTCGTTAGAGAAGGAGTTCCCCTTCGAGCGTTTTGAAAATTTTTTTACCATTACCTACCTGCTGATCGATATTGAAACGGGGCGGGTGCGCTACTGCAACGCCGGCCATCCGCCGCCGGTCTTGCTGAAGGCGGACGGATCGCTGGAAACCCTCGACGAGGGGGGCGGATTGATCGGCATTGAAGGTCTGGGGTCTTTCAATGAGGGGGAGATAAGCATGCAGCCCGGTGATCGCCTCTATCTTTATTCCGACGGTATTACCGAGCACAGCAACAGCCGCCTTGAGCTGTTCGGTGAACAGCGCTTCTTTCGCAAAGTTCAGGAGTTGAAAAAACGAGATCTCGATTCGGTGTGTGAAAAGACGATCGAGGCACTGCATGCCTTCGGCCGGGCACAGCCGATCAAAGACGACATCACTTTGCTCGGTATCGAATACCGCGGGCGCTCCCTTTAATCCGCTGCCGTAAACGTTTCCCGCCGCCGTGCTCAGCTGTGAGCCCTCGCCGGTTTGGGACGTCAGTCGTCAGGGCAATCGTCGCGATTCTGCGCATGGCAGACCTCGGCAAGGGCTCTTTCTACAACAGGTGTGATCCCCTCCACAATAACACCCACTCCGCGCTCATTGGGGTGGATGCCGTCCTCAAGGTTGAGTTCGGCTTTCCCCACCACTCCCTCAAGAAAAAAAGGATAGAGGGGGACCGCATGTTTTTCCGCCAGACGCGGGTAGATCCCGTCGAAGGATTCGGTATAATTGCGCCCGAGATTGCGCGGCGCCTTCATGCCGGCCAGAATCGGGTAGGCGCCGCGGTCCTTTACCAGGGTCAGGATGGCGTCGAGGTAGTCCTCGGTACGGGCCGGATCGAGACCGCGCAGGGCGTCGTTGGCGCCAAGTTCCACCAGTACCAGGTCCGGCTTGTCGGCCAGATTCCACTCCAGGCGGGCCAGTCCCCCTGAGGTGGTGCTGCCTGAGACGCTGGCGTTGGTGACTCTGACCGGCCAGCCGCGCTTCTGCAGGGCCTGTTCGAGCCGGACGGGAAACGCCTGCTGAGAGGCAAGCCTGTAGCCTGCAGTGAGGCTGTCGCCGAGGACCATAAGGTGCAAAGAAGATTCGTCCTGCGAAGCAGCATGGCTGAGGGCGGGAGAAGTGGCTGCCAATGAAAGCAGTACTAAAAATCGAAAAAGAAAGGTCATCATGTCGCAATCCATCGTGGAGTTGAAAGATCTGCAATTGAGTTTAGTCGGCGGCGGCGGTCGGGTCAACATATTGCGCGGCGTCGATCTGGAGGTGGCGCGCGGCGAAACTCTGAGCATCGTCGGGCCATCGGGAGCGGGAAAGACAACGCTGCTGATGGCGGTGTCGGGCCTGGAGCGTGCCACGGCGGGACACATCCGGGTCGCAGGAGTCGATCTTGCCGGTCTTGACGAGGATGAACTGGCCCGCTTCCGGCGCGAGCATGTCGGCATTGTTTTTCAGTCCTTTCACCTGGTGCCGACCATGACCGCGCTGGAGAACGCGGCTCTGCCGCTGGAGTTTGCCGGCGTGCAGGATGCGCAGCCGCGTGCTCTTGAAGCTCTGAACGCTGTGGGGCTGCAAGAGCGCGTCGACCATTTCCCCGGCCAGCTTTCCGGGGGAGAGCAGCAGCGTGTGGCTCTGGCGCGGGCTTTTGTTGCCAACCCGTCGCTGATTCTGGCGGATGAACCGACCGGCAACCTGGACCTTGAAACGGGCGAGAGGGTGATGGATCTTCTGTTCCGGCTGCAGGCCGAACAGGGGACCACCCTCATTCTGGTCACCCACGATGAGCGGTTGTCGGCGCGCTGCACCCGCCGCCTTCAGATGGTGGACGGACGCCTGCTTGAAAGCACCAGGAGTCCGTCATGAATTCTCCGCCTCTGCTGCCCCAGGCCTGGCGTATCGCGCGACGGGAGCTGCGCGGCGGCCTGCGCGGTTTCGGAGTCTTTCTCGCGTGCCTGTTTCTCGGCGTTTTCGCCATCAGCGCGGTGGGGTCTTTTTCTGCTGCTGCGCGTTCCGGACTGTTGACCGATGCCCGGGCTCTGCTTGGCGGCGATCTTGAGGCGCGCCTCAACCATCGCGAGATGAGTGAAGCCCAGCTGCAGCACTTCGCCGCTTCCGGTGAGGTTTCTCAGGTGGCGGATCTGCGGGCCATGGCGCGTGCGCCCTCCAGCGACCAGCAGCTGCTGGTGGAAGTGAAAGCCGTCGACCAGGCTTATCCGCTGCATGGCAGGGTCGCTGCCGAGCCGCAGCAGAAGTTGTCGACGGCGCTGGCGCCGAGCAGCGACGGCCTGTACGGGGCTCTGGCGGAACGGGCGTTGCTGGAGCGCCTCGAGGTGCAGGTGGGTGGCGAGATCCTTGTCGGCGAGGCCCGTTTTCGCATCCGCGGCGTACTGACTCATGAGCCGGATCGCTCCATACAGGCATTCACTCTGGGGCCGCGGCTGCTGTTGAGCCGTGCGGCCCTTGATGCCACCGGCCTGCTGCAGCCGGGCAGCCTGGTGACCTATTCCTACCGCCTGCGCCTTCCCCCCGAATCCGATGTCGAAACTCTGAAAAAAGAGCTGCAGGAGCGATTTCCCGGTGCCGGCTGGCGCCTGCGGAGCTGGAAGGAAGCCGCACCGCGGGTGCGCATGATGATCGAGCGCATGACCCTCAACCTGACTCTGATCGGGTTGTGCGCCCTGCTGGTGGGCGGCGTCGGCGTGGCAGGTGCGGTGCGGGGCTACCTCGACGGCAAGGTTTTCCATATCGCCGTTATGAAATGCGTCGGCGCGGGCGGCAGGGTGATTTTTACCGCCTATCTGCTGCAGGTGCTGGTCCTCGGCGCTCTGGGCGCCGCCGCCGGATTGGCGGCCGGCGCGGCCGTTCCCTGGATCGCCGTGAAGCTGGCGGGAGAAATCCTGCCGCTGCCGTTGCGTCCGGGGCTCTATCCCGCTCCGCTGCTAAGCGCGGCCCTGTTCGGGCTGCTGATTGCCTTGGTGTTTTCTCTGAAGGCGCTGGGGGTGGCGCGGCGTGTGCCTCCTTCGGCCCTGTTCCGGGGCTACATCGACACCCTGCGCCTGTCGCCGGGAAAGGGGACCTGGGCCGCTATCGGGGTGTTTGCCTCGGGGTTGGCCCTGCTGGCGGTGGCAACCAGCTCCGACCGGCGCCTGGCTCTGTGGTTTATTGCCGGTGCGCTGGCCTGCTTTGTCATTTTCCGGGGGCTGGCGGCGCTGGTCATTCTTGGCGCGCGGCATGCGCCCCGGCCGAAAACTCCAAGTCTGCGTCTGGCCCTGGCCAACATCCACCGTCCCGGTTCTCCCGCGGGCAGCGCGGTGTTCTCCCTTGGCCTCGGTTTGACCGCTCTGGTCATCGTGGTACTGGTGCAGGCAAGTCTCACCCGACTGGTGGACGATACGGTGCCCGACGCCGCGCCCGCCTATTTTTTTCTCGACATTCAGCCGGACCAGGTGGCACTTTTCGAAGAAACACTGAACGCCTTTCCCGGTCTGGCGCGCAGCGAACGTTTTCCGACATTGCGCGGCCGAATCGTGGCGATTGACGGCACCCCGGTGGAGGAGGCGCGCATTGCGCCCGATGTACAGTGGGCGGTGCGCGGCGACCGTTTTCTGAGTTATGCCGAGGAACTTCCCCACGGCACCGAACTGACCGCCGGCCGCTGGTGGCCTCCAGACTACCGGGGCGAGCCCCTGGTTTCGCTGACCGCCGATGTGGCCGAAGGGTTCGGGGTCGGTGTCGGCGATACACTGACGGTCAACATTCTCGGGCGCGATATTACCGCTGAGATCGCCAGCCTGAGGGAGGTGGACTGGACCACCCTCAATCTCAATTTCGCCCTGCTTTTTTCCCCGGGAGTGCTTGAAGGGGCGCCCCAGACCTCCATCGCGACCGCCTATGTACCCCAGGAGCGGGAGACGGAACTCTTGCGCGAGGTGATCGACCGTTTTCCCAATGTGTCCGCCATCGGCGTCCGGGAAGTGCTGGCCAATGTTTCACGCACTCTCGAACGCTTCGGTACCGCGTTCCGGGCCATGGCGGCGGTGGCGCTGGTCAGCGGCTTCCTGGTGCTGGCGGGGGCGGTGTCGGCCGATCAGCATCGGCGCATCCAGGATGCGGTGATTTTCAAGGTGTGCGGAGCGACCCGGCGTGACATCCTCGGTGCTTTTGCCGGCGAATTTGTGCTGCTCGGGGCGGCCGCCGGGGTGATCAGCCTGCTGGTGGGCGGGGCGGCGGCCTACGGCATTCTGGAGGGGCTGATGGATGTACGATTCAGCCTGCATCCCCTTTCGGTACTGGGAACCCTGGTCACCGGCATCCTGCTGACCCTGGCGCTGGGGCTGCTGGGGACCTGGAAAGCGCTGGGGCAGAAGCCGGCGGTTTATCTGCGTGAAGACTGAGC
>JAXHUR010000023.1:0-43126 GCA_034189505.1 Thermodesulfobacteriota bacterium
GGGGACCCTGAAATTTTGACATTTGCGGGAGTATGGTTCACCCCGCTATTACGGTTCTAAGTTCGGTGGTCGGAAAACGGAAGATGCCGGCCAACCCAAGGCTCCAACTGAAGCATAGAGTTTCCGGATTGTATTCGAGGAGAACGCAAATCATGTTCCGCCGTCTGTTTTTTGTGCTTTTTATCTGCCTTTTTCTTGATGTCGCCGCCGGTATCGCCGCAAGCGGCGATCGGCTTTATGTGACCGGCTCCGGTGTCAACGTGAGATCAGGCCCCGGCGCAAGTCGATCCGTTCTGATGCAGATCGGGGAAGGGCACGAGTTGACGGAGATTGAACGTCAGGGTGACTGGGTTCGCGTTCGCATCGCCTGGATCGGCGGGAGCGGCTGGATCCACGAGTCCCTGTTGACTTCCGAGGCGCCCGCCGCCGCCACCCGGCAGAGGCCGGCTTCATATCATCGATTTGTCCAGGATATCGAACAGCTCAATATGGATATTCTCGATATTCTTGGCGATGTTTTTTTCACCCGGGTTGCCTATCGAGGCGAGGGCAGAGTGGAACTGACGGCAACCCCCGCCTGGCTGTCCGCCCCCGCAGAAGATCGCCGCAAAGACATCGAGGCGGTATATGACCTGTGGCAGGCTCATTACGGCGGCGATGAAAGCACCCTCGTTATCGTCGACCCCCGTGGCGAACAGGTAACCCAGTACCCATGACGGTTCAACAGCCTCTGGCGGCACCTGTCGGCCAGGGCTTACGCCGCTGAACGATCGAAAGGGAAGATGCTATGAAGAACAGTTTTGATGCACGGTCCAACCTGCGTATCGGGGGCGTGGATTACGAAATGTTCCACCTCGCGGCCCTCGAGAAAAAAGGCTATGAACCCAAACGCCTTCCTTATTCTCTGCGTATTCTGCTGGAAAATCTGCTGCGGCGCGAGGACGGCTCAATCGTAAGCGCGAAAGACATCGAGGCTCTGGCGGGATGGCGGCCGGGAAATGATTCTGCCCGCGAAATTACGTTTCTTCCGTCGCGCATCCTCATGCAGGATTTCACCGGCGTGCCTGCGGTTGTCGATCTTGCCGCCATGCGCGATGCCATGGCTGACCTGGGGGGTGATCCCCAGAAAATCAACCCCGTTCAACCGGTCGAGCTGGTCATCGATCATTCCATTCAGGTCGATGCTTTTGCTTCCGCCGACGCTTACGCGATCAACCAGAAATTTGATTACCAGAGAAACGGCGAGCGTTATGCCTTCCTGAAATGGGGGCAGCAGGCTTTCGACAACTTCAAGGTCAGCCCTCCCAATGCAGGCATCTGCCACCAGGTCAACCTTGAACTGCTGGCGCGGGTGGTTTTCGGCCTCAATGAGGATGAAACTCCCAAGCATGAGGGCAGCCCGCAAATCTATCCGGACACCCTGGTGGGGACCGATTCCCATACGCCGATGGTCAACGGTCTGGGGGTGCTTGGCTGGGGAGTCGGAGGCATCGAAGCGGAAGCCGCGATGCTCGGTCAACCCATTACCATGCTGATCCCGAAGGTGGTCGGCTTCCGGCTTACCGGCCAGCTTCGTCCCGGAGTCACCGCCACGGATCTGGTTCTGACCGTCACCGAGAAACTGCGCCGCCATGGTGTGGTCGGTAAATTCGTTGAATTTTTCGGCCCGGGCATCGCGCGTCTGACGGTGGCCGACCGCGCCACCATCGGCAACATGTCGCCGGAATACGGTGCGACCTGCGCCATTTTCCCGGTGGATGAGAAAACTCTTGAATACCTGCGTTTTACCGGCCGTTCCGCCCAGCGTGTGGAGCTGGTGGAACAGTATATGCGGGCGCAGGGACTCTTCCATGATGCTCAGTCCCCCGAGCCGCTTTTTGATGAAACGCTCGAACTTGATCTCTCGAGCGTCGCACCAAGTCTCGCCGGCCCGCGCCGGCCCCAGGACCATATCTCGATGCCCGATGCGGCAGAGGCTTTCCGCCGGGATCTGCCCGGCCTGCTGCCGCCGGCTGCAAAGCGATCCGAAAAGGAAGCGATCCGTGCTGTCGCCACCTGCCGGATCAATGGCGAGGAAGTCGTCATCGGACATGGATCGGTTGTCATCGCAGCCATCACCAGCTGCACCAACACGTCAAACCCTGCCGTCATGACGGCAGCGGGATTGCTTGCCCGCAATGCGGTCGCCAAGGGGCTGCGGTGCAAACCCTGGGTAAAAACCTCCCTCGCTCCCGGCTCCCGCGTGGTCACGGACTATTATCACAAAAGCGGTCTGGACGAGCCGCTCGAAAAGCTCGGCTTTCATGTGGTGGGGTATGGCTGTACCACCTGCATCGGTAACTCGGGACCTTTGCCTGAGCCCGTTTCTCGTGCCATCCGTGAAAAGGACCTGGTCACCGCTTCAGTGCTGTCCGGCAATCGCAACTTCGAGGGACGCATCAATCCGGATGTGCGTGCCAACTACCTGATGTCGCCGCCCCTGGTGGTGGCATTCGCCCTGGCGGGGCGCATCGACATCAATCTCGAAAAAGAGCCCCTGGGAGAGGATAGTCGGGGCAATCCGGTTTATCTACGTGATATCTGGCCATCCGACGAAGAAATCGCGCGGGTGGTGGCCGCGTCTATCGACACTGAAATGTACCGCGAAAACGCCCGTGAAATTTACCAGGGCGATGAAGCCTGGAACAGCTTGAGCATCCCCTCCGGGGATCGCTTTGCCTGGCAACCTGATTCCACCTATATCCGGCAACCGACTTTTTTCCAGGGAATGACTCGTGAAGTGCCGGAAATCAAGCCTCGTCTGGAAAACGCCCGGGCATTGGCCGTGTTCGGTGACAGCATCACCACGGATCACATTTCACCTGCGGGCAGCATCCGGGAAGACTCGCCCGCAGGGGAGTATCTCAAGGGGCATAAAGTGGCACCGCGCGATTTTAACTCGTACGGTTCTCGCCGTGGCAACCATGAAGTGATGGTGCGTGGCACCTTTGCCAACGTGCGCATCCGCAACCGGCTTGTTCCTGAAGTGGAAGGGGGCTACACTCGGCGTTTGCCCGACGGTGAGGTTGTGAGTATTTATGATGCGGCGGTTGATTATCAGCGGGAGGCAGTCCCCCTGTTGATCCTGGCCGGCAAAGAATATGGGTCTGGTTCGAGCCGTGACTGGGCCGCCAAGGGGCCTTTCCTGCAAGGTGTCAGGGTGGTCATTGCCGAAAGCTTTGAACGCATTCACCGCTCCAACCTGATCGGTATGGGGATACTGCCCCTGGAGTTCATGCCCGGAGATTCCATCGGCTCGCTGAATTTAACCGGGGAAGAACGCTTTGATCTTGATCTTTCGCCGCTGTGCTCATCGTCAGGAGAAGCAGGGGGCGGGGGACATGAGGTCAAGGTATGTGCCATCCGGCAAGATGGCGGGCAGATCCACTTTTCTGCACAGGTCCGAATCGACACCCCGCTGGAGATGGAATATTACCGCCATGGTGGGATTCTGCATTACGTTCTTCGTCAATTGTGCCACGCTGGCCAGACTGAGAGCTGAAAAACTCCGTGTCATTCTATTTCTTTTTGATGGAGGCTTCAGGCTTCCAGCACCGTTCCCACCGAGGCGAACAGAAACCGGGAACCAAAATGAGCCTGGAGCTGTGCCGCGCGGGGCAGGCTGGTGCAATGCGCGGTGCCGATGCGCTGCACTGAAAATTCCTCCAGTGCTTCAATCGTTGCCGTCACGCGGTGGTCATCGGCGCCGACCAGATGCGTGCCGCCGATAACCGCGTAAAAACTTTCCCAACCCTTGTATTCACGCACATGATGCATGATATTGATGAGTCCGGCGTGAGCACATCCCAGCAGCAGAATAGGGCCTTTTGCGCTTTCGATGACGAGAGACAGGTCATCGGTGAGAGGATCCTGGATCCGCGAGCCGTCATCCATCACGCGCACCATGTTCTTCTCTGGCTTTTCCACCGGATTTCGGCGCGGCACCTCACCGGTAAGCCAGAGCCCGGGAGCAATCTCGCAGAAGCCGGATTCAAAGCGGAACCGTGCCCCCAGACTCTCAAGATAAGGTCGTTTATAGGGGATGCCGATATAGCGGGTCGGCCCTTGTCCTGCCCAGTAACGATCGATAAAGATATCGGGGTGAGCGATGACCTCGATTTCGCCCGTTGCGCTCAGAAGATCGGGCAAGCCGCCGGTGTGATCATAATGACCATGACTGAGAATGACTTTTCTGACCGCTGAAAGATCCTTGTGAAGGGCGCGCGCATTGCGCAGCAGACCAAAACCCTGGCCGGTGTCGAAGAGATAGGAACCCGATGCCGTTTCGATCAGGCAGGAGAAACCATGTTCGCCGACCGCTGCCAGAGGACGCCCGATTGAATTTTCGCATAAGACGGTCAGGCAAATTGAATTCTCGTGAACCATTTAAGTTCCTCTTTGGCAAAACTTCACTGTTCAGTGCGGGAATATTCCAAGGATACCACAAAATAAACAGGCTGAATGCGATCGGGCAAAAAAGATGAGAGCGCAATGAATGGATAACATCGAGATTATGATGAAGTACAAGCAGATTTATAAGAAAACATTGGAAAAATGGGGACGCGAAGCGCAATTCGATCAAGCGGTGGAGGAATGCGCCGAGTTGATCGCGGTTCTCAAGCACTGGCGCCGCGGCAAGGTCAACGAGGAGCGGGTCGTGGAGGAACTGGCCGATGTCTGGCTGATGGTGGGGCAACTGGTTTACATGTTCGGCGAGCAGCGCGTGTCGCGTTCCGTAGAGCAGAAAATCGACAAGTTAAAAGTGCTGCTGGATCAGGAATAGTCCCCGCCTCCTACAGCTTCAGCGTTCATCCTCATAGTAGCCCGCCCCGAGAACCCAGTCCCAGGGTTCGAAATAGACCACGGCCGCTGTTTTATAGCGCGGCTGCAGATCTCCTGGATTTTTCCAGGGATAACGCTCAAAGGCAATGGGGACGGAAACACGGTCGAATTTTTTTTTGAGGGCCAGGGCTTCATTGATCATGCTCTGGATAAAAGGTCTTCCGGACGCGTCTCTGGCATTCCAGATATTTTCTCCATCGCGTTCCCCGTTGAACGAAATCTGGTATTGACCGCGATGAGCCCCTGTCCCTTTAAGCGCATAGACATATCCGCTCTGCCCGATGCGAAGGTCGATAATATCGTTGCGTAAGCGTTCGAGATCAGGATCGTTGACTCGAACGACCAGGGTCGCAATATTTTTTTGATCGGCGAAGATTGGATAATAATAGCTTACCTGTAGTGTTCCATTGATGAATTCAGGCCGCAGAACGGTTTTGCCCTGGTCGAGTTTTTCAAGGCACATTTCCTTTTCGCCATTGCCGAGCCGGGCGGGTATCAGGCTGGTGGGCTCAGCTGGGCTTTCAACACCTGATATGGAGCAGTAGACCGCCAGGTGATCGCCTTTTTCATTCACTCGTTGCAGAATGGTGACTTCGCCGCCGGTAAAACGCCGCAACGCTTCCCCGAGATTTTCGAGGTTGCGCTTATGACCCCTGAAGGTTTTGACTGCCATCCGGGGGAGAGTCAGTTTATCAGTTGAGGGACTGCCTGGAATTGCAACCTGCCAGGGTTGTGATTCATCCAGCAGAACCGGATAGCCAGCGACTGACAGAGCTTTCTGGACCTGATCGGCAATTTCTGATTCACGCTTCTGGAGGAGACGGTCGGTCATCTGGCACATCAGGAAGGCGCTCTGAACCACCTCTTCCGCCTGGTAACGATCACGTCGGGTCAGGTCCAGTGTATAGAAGGAGTTGTGATAAAGGTAGTACGCCAGGCCAGCCACAGCCAGGGCCACTACCCCCAGAAGGGAATATCGGAACAAACGGGAGGACATCAAAATTAGACCCCAAATCCACAAAGAGAAGGTCTGTTCAACGCTGAGACCCTGAATTGCGCCTCGAACCTTGTACAAATTTACAGGGTTTTTCCCCTGATTTAAATAAAATAACAGCATAGTCCGCACATTTTTCGACAAATCTTCGCAAAGTCAATATGATTTTCCCTCATTTTACCGGGTTTTTGAGATGCTTTCCGCTCTCTGAACAATCTCTGTTTTTTTCTTGTCCCTGATCGCCGTGCGTTTTATGCTCGCCTGCACGAATGGTCTCTATTGCGTCCATTCAGAGTCGAGGGTTTTCTTTTCCCAACAGAAAACGATATGATAGGCAGACAGCATCAAGGTTTATCATGCGGATCCTAACGCAGTTCGAGGTGTCGGGAAAGGTAGATACCCTATGCAGGAACTTCATCAGGTCGTATCCGTCATCGCCCTGACCATGGGCGTCGCCTGGGCCAGCGGCATCAATTTATATGCCGCCATCCTTGTGCTGGGGCTCCTCGGTTCTTCGGGCAACATGACTCTGCCTCCCGATCTTCAGATCCTCACCCATCCAGTGGTGCTGATGGCTGCGGGGTTCATGTATTTCGTTGAATTTTTTGCAGACAAAACACCGGGAGTAGATACCTCCTGGGATGTGCTGCACACTTTTATCAGAATACCGGCGGGCGCGGCGCTTGCGGCGGGAGCGGTCGGGGATGTCGACCCGGCCATCTCTCTTTCCGCGGCGTTGATCGGCGGCACCCTGACGGCCGGGGTTCATGCGACGAAGGCCGGGGGGCGCGTATTGATCAACGCTTCGCCCGAGCCTTTTTCTAATTGGGGGGCGTCGCTTGCAGAGGATGTCGGTGTCGTGGCGGGATTGCTCACGGCGCTGCATTATCCCTGGATCTTTCTCGGACTGCTGGTAGTCTTTCTGATCGTCATGATCTGGCTTCTCCCGAGGATCTGGCGCGGGGTCCGCAGGCTGACGCAGATGATCGCAAATTTTTTCCGCGCCCGTCGACCACCGGGCGCCCATGGCGAAGAAACCGAAGCCAGGCTGCCGCCGCCACAGCTGCCGGAAGCGGGAAAAGACAAAAATTCATATTGATGCTTTTGCAACAAAGCACTGCATTGAAGTTCTTGCCAAGGAGAATGTCGAATGGTTCTTGATCTGCTTAAAAAACGTCGCAGCATTCGCAAGTATGAAGACCGTCCAGTGGAGCAGGAGAAGATCGACCAGCTTCTCGAGGCCGCTCTGCGCTCGCCTTCGTCTCGCGGTCGCAACCCCTGGGAGTTCGTCGTTACGACAGACCCTGAATTGCGTCGACGCATTGCCCTGGCGAAGGAACATGGCTCGGCTTTTCTTGCCGAGGCTCCACTGGTTGTCGCGGTTGTCGCCGACCCTGAAAAGTGCGATGTGTGGATTGAAGACTGCTCTATTGCTTCCATTATCCTGCAGTTGACGGCTGAATCTCTGGGGCTTTCAAGCTGCTGGGTCCAGATTCGCAGGCGTGACCATAATGATGAGATCAGCGCGGAAAAATACCTCAAGCAATTGCTTGATCTGCCGGAGCGCTTTGTCGTGGAAGCCGTTATCGGCATAGGTTACCCTGGCGAGTCCAAACCTGGGCATCCCGTTGAATCGCTTGACTGGGATAAAATCCACATCAGTCGTTTTACCCAGGGTTGAGGTCTGCGCCGACCATGCTGAGACAACAGGATCTGGAACAGCTTCAATCCAATCTCGCGAGCCAGAAAACCCTCTGGACGATGATGCTGCTCGCACCTTTCATTTACCTGGCGATAGGTTATTTTCTCGGCCCTGTATGGCAGGACCGTTCCTGGGGAGGGGAGTGGCTGCTCCCGGCGATGCGTCTTTCCCTTGTCGTTCTTGCATTGGCCAATGTGCTGGTCTGCCGTTATGTGCGAGCCAGGGTTCTGCGCGGCCATCCCGGCCGACTTGTGAAGCGCATTTGTGCAAAGCTTGAAAAATCAGCGGGCGACACACTGCATCCGGCGGCCTGTCTTTACCAGGCGGTCCTTGTATTCTGTCTCGGTCTCGCGGAGAGTATCGCCCTTTTCGGGGTGGCTTTATTCGTGTTCGGCGACAGTCTGGTTTATCTTTTTCTTTTTGCCAATTTTTCCGCTGTCGTGATCATCTATTTCCGTCCCCGCATGGTGGATCTGATCTCCATTGCCGCACATCTGGATGCCGGAAAAACTAAATATAACGATGAGCATGTGGAATAAACGACTGATAGGCCTGTGTTCAGGGTTGGCGGCGGCTGCGCTTTTGTTTGTCTCCTGTACCGACGTCGGATATTACGCTCAATGCGTTTCGGGGCATTGGCAGTTGATGTCTCAGCGGCGTGATATCGACAAGATCCTCGCTGCGCCCGACACACCGGACGCGTTGGCGCAAAGACTGCGCACGGTGCTTGAGATTCGGGATTTTGCATCACAGCAGCTTCTGCTCCCGGACAATAACAGTTATCGTTCCTACGCGGATCTTGGCCGTTCCCATGCTGTCTGGAATGTCGTTTCCACGCCGGAGTTCTCTCTGGAACCCGTGTCCTGGTGTTTTCCTGTTGTCGGGTGCGTATCCTACCGGGGGTATTTCCAGGAGATAGACGCGCGCGAATTCGCTGAAGATATGCGCCGCAGAGGGCATGACGTGCATCTGTATGGCGTGCCGGCCTACTCGACACTTTCCTGGTTCGACGATCCGGTTCTGAATACCTTCTGCTATGCGGACGACCCGCACCTTGCCGGACTGATCTTCCACGAGCTGGCGCACCAGCTTATTTATGTCAAAGGAGATACGGCCTTCAGCGAAGCCTTTGCGCAGACTGTCGAGCAGGTCGGTGTTGAGCGATGGCTTGAAAGTCGCGGGCAGCAGGAGCAGATCGAGCAGTACAATCAACGCCTGCAGCGCCAGAAGGATTTTCTCGCGCTGCTGCAGCAGGCCCGCCGCAGGCTTGACGCCATCTACCGGAGCCCTTTTGACCCGGAAACCATGAGAGCAGAGAAAGCCCATGCTATAAATGAATTCCGCTCGGAGTATGATAAGCTACGCTCGCGCTGGGGAGGAGAGGGCAGATATGACCGCTGGGTCGAGGGCCCCTTGAACAATGCGCATTTTGCCTCGGTCAGCATGTATCACGATCTGGTGCCTGCATTTAGATTGTTGCTGGATGAACACAACGGCGATTTAAGGGCCTATTACCGGGCGGTTTCCGAGTTGGCGGATCTTCCTCCCGATGAGCGGCGCCAGGCTCTGGATGCCTACCGGGATGAAACCACCCTGGCGCAGCGTGAACAATCTTTCAAGGCCCGATCCCGATAAAAGGAGGATTCTGGCGATGGATTTTGAAAAAGATCGTGGTTGTTTTGTCTGCGGCCCCGATAATGCGCAGGGAATGCACGCAGATTTCACTCTTGATGAACAGCAGCAAGCGGCGTACTGCGAAATGGAGTTAGGTCCCTCCTACCAGGGGTGGCAGGGGGTTGTGCATGGCGGCATTACCAGCACCCTGCTTGATGAAGCCGGGATTTACGCCTGCCGCTCTCAGGGCGTGACCTTTGTCACCGCCGAACTCAATGTCCGGTTTCGCAAGCCCGTTCCCGTCGGCAGGAAAGTACGGGTCAGCGCGCAGGTCAAGGAACGCCGCCGCCGCATTTATAAAGTCGTGTCGCAGCTGACCATCGAAGATGAGATTTATGCGGAAGCAGAGGCGCGTGTTATGTGCCTCGACGACTCAGCTCGATAAATGACTCAGTGAATGATGCTTTCGCAAAAAAGCATCAATGTCGATGGCTAAGCAAAAAGCGCCAAATGCAAGGCGCGCGATTGTCGAGCAATGAGGCGTACTTAGGTACGTCGAAGCAGCGAGAGCAATTGCAGCAACGCAGCAGTTGGTGAGTTTTTGCGACGCCATCAAATATAAAGGAGACCACACACCGTGAGAATCAAGGTTGACCCCAGCAAATGCCAGGGAACGGGAGAGTGTATCAAGGTCTGCCCGCAGGACGCCATCGAAATTCACCAGGGCTGTGCGGTCATCGATGAAGATAAATGCGACATCGATGGGATCTGCATTCCCGCCTGCCCCCATTCGGCAATTTATTTTGAAGATTGATGATGAATCTGAATGCAGGGCATGACCCCGAAGGAGTCATCAAGTTCAACTGTCTGCATGCCGATGGCCCCCTGCCCACCGAAGATGGGCTGCCGCAGCTTCTGGCCTGGCGCAGGATTCTTCATGGCCTGGGCCTGATCGGCCAGACCCCCGAGCGTTATGATGGGTACGGATTCGGCAATATCAGTGTGCGTGCCGGCGAAAGCGGATTTCTCATCACTGGGACCCAGACCGGCGCGCCGCCTGAGCTGACCCCGCAGCAATGCGTCATGGTTACGGCCTGGGACACCCGCCGCAATGAGATCCGCGCCCAGGGACCGGTTCGCCCTTCATCTGAATCCATGACCCATGCCGTTTTGTATGAACTCGACCCTTCGCTGGGCTGCGTGATGCATGCCCATTGCCCGGATATCTGGCACAAGGGCGAGACCCTGGGGCTGCCGGCCACCCGCAGTGAAGTGCCGTACGGCACGCCGGAGATGGCCGATGAAGTTCGCCGGTTATGGCGTGAAACCGATGCTTCGTCCCGGGGGGTTTTTATCATGGCGGGGCATGAGGATGGGGTCGTTTCTTACGGGGCCGATGCCATGACTGCAGGGAATATACTGATTGACCATCTGGCGCGCGCCTACGCCCTCGAACACCAAGAAACCCGCCGCTGAACTGCATCCGGGAGACAATCCGGGAGAGGATCCTTTACAAACTCCCCGCCATCCTGTATATCCTAGTGGTTTAGTTCGCAAACCCCAATCTCGGCAGAGTCATTGAAAACTCCATGAAAAGAAGTCATATCCGCAATTTTTCGATTATCGCCCATATCGATCACGGCAAGTCCACCCTGGCGGACCGCCTGCTGGAAGAAACCGGCACCCTGACCTCACGGGAAAGGACCGATCAGTTTCTGGACAAGATGGAGCTTGAGCGCGAGCGGGGAATTACCATCAAGGCACAGGCCGTGCGTCTGGTCTACAAGGCCGATGACGGCAGGGAATATCTGCTCAATCTTATCGACACTCCAGGCCATGTCGACTTCTCCTACGAGGTGAGCCGTTCTCTCAAGGCGTGCGAAGGGGCGCTGCTGGTGGTGGATGCCTCACAGGGGGTGGAAGCTCAGACCCTGGCCAACGTGTATATGGCGATTGATCAGAATCTCGAGGTTTTCCCGGTTCTCAATAAAATCGATCTGCCCGCAGCCGACCCCAAGAGCGTCAAGGAAGAAATTGAGGAGATTATCGGGCTGGATGCCGCCGACGCGGTGGAAGCCAGCGCCAAGGACGGCATCGGGATTCACGAAATCCTTGAAAATATCGTCGCCAAGGTTCCTGCTCCCGAAGGAGATCCGGAGGCGCCGCTGAAGGCGCTGATTTTCGACAGCTGGTATGACACTTACCAGGGGGTGATTACCCTGGTTCGCATTATTGACGGGACCTTGAAAAAAGGCGACCGCATTCGGTTGATGCAGGCCGGCAAAAACTACGAGGTGACCCAGGTCGGGGTTTTCGCCCCGCACCCGCTTGCCGTGCCTTCTTTGAGCGCAGGGGAGGTCGGGTTTGTAATCGCCAGCATCAAGGTGGTGCACGACGCCAAGGTCGGCGACACCATGACCCATGTCGACCGCCCCACCGATAAGGCGCTGCCCGGCTTTCAGGTGGTCAAGCCGATGGTCTTCTCAGGGCTCTACCCCATCGACAGCGGCGATTACGACACCCTGCGCGACGCCCTTGAAAAGCTGCGGCTCAACGACTCATCCTTTTCATTTGAGCCGGAAAACTCGATGGCGCTGGGGTTTGGCTTCCGTTGCGGCTTCCTGGGGCTGCTGCACATGGAGATTATTCAGGAGCGCCTGGAGCGGGAGTTCGGCGTCGATCTTATTACGACCGCGCCGACCGTTGTCTACAACGTGAAAACGGTCAAGGGCGAGACTATCAAGGTTGAAAGCGCCAACATGCTGCCCGAGCTGCAGTATATCGAGAAGATGGAAGAGCCTTTCATCCTGGCTTCGATTCATGTGCCCAACGAGTATGTCGGACAGGTTCTGGCCCTTTGTGAGGAAAAGCGCGGCGTTCAGCGCGAGATCAAGTACCTGACAGCCAACCGCGTGATAGTGGTGTACGAACTGCCTCTCAACGAGATCGTGCTCGATTTCTATGATCGCCTCAAGACACTGACCCGCGGCTATGCCTCCCTTGATTACGAGCCGCTTGATTACAGGGAAAGCGACCTTGTGCGTCTTAACATTCTGGTCAACGGCGAGACGGTGGATGCCCTCTCGTTGATCGTTCATCGCGACAAGGCCTATTATCGCGGCAAGGAGCTGGTCAGCAAGATGAAGGAATTCATCCCCCGCCAGCAGTACGAAGTGGCACTGCAGGCTGCGATCGGCAACAAAGTGGTGGCCCGTGAAACAGTCAAGGCATTGCGTAAAGACGTGACGGCCAAATGCTATGGCGGTGATATCTCGCGAAAGCGCAAACTTCTGGAGAAGCAGAAGGAAGGCAAAAAGCGCATGAAACAGGTTGGCAGCGTTGAGCTGCCGCAGGAGGCCTTCATGGCCATTCTCAAGGTGAAAGAATAATCGATGTCCCATATCTCCCCGAATCCCACTCCTGAGAGCCCATTGCCTAAACCGATCAAGCGCCCCTGGTATCGCGAATACGGCGAAGCCTTATTCGTTGCGCTGATCCTGGCGCTGATCATTCGCACCTTTGTGGTGCAGGCATTCAAGATCCCGTCCGGATCCATGGAAGATACGCTTCTGATCGGCGATCATCTACTGGTCAACAAGTTTATCTACGGCACAGAAATCCCCTTCACCGACATTTCCTTTCTGCCGATTCGCGATCCTCAGCGCGGTGACGTGATTGTTTTTGAGTTTCCCGGCGACAAGGACAAATCCTATTTCCAACGCAAAGATTTCATCAAAAGGATCATAGGCTTGCCAGGCGATAAAATTGAAGTCCGTTCGAAAAAGGTCTATATAAACGGTGAACTTTTTGAAATCCCCGGGGAAATCCACAAGGACCCGAACGTATTGCCGGAGAAAGCCTCTCCGCGGGATTTTTTCGGACCGGTGCGGGTTCCGGAAGGGCATTATTTCGTCATGGGGGACAACCGGGATCACTCCTTTGACAGTCGCTTCTGGGGGTATGTCCCGCAGGAGAACATCAAAGGCCTGGCTTTTATCAAATACTGGTCCTGGGACAGTGAAAACAACTGGCCCCGCTTCAACCGCATAGGTCGCCCGATACACTGACCTTCTGTGCCGCAGGAAAAAATTACGCAGATTAGCTTGACGACCATTTCCAGGGCTGATATAGTCCGGAAAATTCAGCTCACCGACATTTTGTCTCGACTTTTTGTCTCCTTTTAAGTTAATCCGAGAGATTAGCAAGGGACGACCCCCATGATCCATCAAAAAAATCAATACACGTGTGTCAAAAGTACCTTGGCGTTCAGTACGCCAAGGTACTTTTTTTGTGCCCTGTGTATATTAATTCAGGTCTGTCTTTGATTCAGTCCAACAACCAATCTAGACGGGGGAGATATGGAACAGAACACCACGGTAATTCTTGATCAGGCCGGTATCAATCGCGCCCTGACTCGCATCGCTCATGAGATCCTGGAGCGCAACAAAGGCGTACGGGATGTCGTCCTGGTCGGGATTCGTACCGGCGGCGATGACCTTGCTGCGGTGCTGCGCGAGCGCATTGCCGATATCGAAGGGGAGAAAATTCCTCTGGGCATTCTTGATATCACGTTGTATCGAGACGATCTTTCGGCGCGCTCGGACCGTGAGGTGGGTAAAACCGAAATCCCGTTCCCCCTGGATGACAAACATGTCGTTCTGGTCGACGACGTACTGTATACCGGGCGCACCATCCGCGCTGCAATGGATTCGCTGATGGATCTCGGGCGTCCGCGCTCCATACAGCTTGCGGTTCTGGTAGACCGGGGGCATCGCGAACTGCCTATCCGCCCGGATTTTGTGGGACGCAATGTCCCGACTTCCCGGGAGGAAGATATCCGGGTTCATTTCGATGAAGACAATCGGCCTGTCGAGGTCACTCTGGCGAAAAAATAACCATCTTCGACGGGGCGGAAACAGATAACAACCGCCCTCGACCTCTCGAATGGAGGGTTTCATGGCATTTCGACACAAACATATTCTTGGAATCGAGCAGCTGAGCAAAGAGGATATCGGCTTTATTCTCGATACGGCGGACAGCTTCAAGGAGATCAATACCCGCGACATAAAAAAGGTTCCGACACTGCGCGGAAAAACGATTATCAACCTGTTCTTCGAAGCCAGCACCCGCACCCGCACCTCTTTTGAGATCGCCGGCAAGCGTCTTTCCGCCGACACCATCAACATCACGGCTTCCAGCTCATCGGTGGTCAAGGGGGAAACTCTTGAAGACACCGCGCGCAATATCGAGGCAATGCATCCCGACATCATCGTCATGCGCCACAGCGCCTCGGGCGCTCCCCATTATCTTGCCGACAGGCTTGACTGCTCCATTATCAACGCCGGCGATGGCGCTCACGAACATCCGACCCAGGCATTGCTCGACATGCTGACCATCCGTCAGCACAAGGGGCGCCTTGAGGGACTCAAGGTGGCGATCATCGGCGACATTACCCACAGCCGCGTGGCCCGCTCCGATATCTACGGCCTGACCCGCATGGGCGCCGAGGTGCGCCTGGCCGGACCCGGCACCATGATCCCTCCCGGGATCGAACGCCTGGGCGCCAGGGTTTATAACGATATGCGTGAAGCCATCGAAGGTGCCGACGTTGTCATGATGCTGCGCATTCAACTGGAACGGCAGGGGAAAACGCTCCTTCCGACGCTGCGTGAATACGCCAAGTTTTACGGCCTCAACCCGCAGAACCTGACTCTGGCGGCACCTGACGCGCTGGTGATGCACCCGGGTCCGGTCAATCGCGGGGTGGAGCTTTCGAGCTATGTCGCAGACGGAGGGCAGAGCGTCATTCTCGATCAGGTGGAAAACGGAGTGGCTGTTCGCATGGCGGCTCTCTACCTGGTTCTGGGCGGCGAGCAGGGCGAAAACGCTTAAGTCGATTTCCGAGGAGATAAAAATACCATGAAGATACTGATTAAAGGTGGAAGAGTTCTGGATCCGGCGCACAATATCGACGACACCCGCGATCTGTTGATTGAGGACGGCACGATCAGTCGAATCGACAAGGATATCCAGGAGCAGGGCGTCGGCGAAATGATCGATGCCAAAGGTCGACTGGTGGTTCCCGGACTGATTGACATCCACGTCCACCTGCGTGATCCCGGCTTTGAATACAAGGAAGATATCGCCAGCGGGACACGGGCCGCGGTGGCGGGGGGATTTACGGCGGTTGCCTGCATGCCCAACACCAAGCCGGTCAACGACAATCACACCGTTACAACCTATATTAAAACCCGCGCGGCGGAGCAGGGTGTCTGCCGGGTCTACCCGGTCGGCGCCATCACCAAGGGTTCCAAGGGCGAATCCCTGACGGAGATGGGCGATATGCGCGACGCGGGCTGCGTGGCTTTCTCCGACGATGGGCACCCGGTCGGCAGCGGCGAGTTGATGCGGCGGGCGCTGGAATATGCCAAACCGTTCAATCTGCCTATCATTTCCCACTCGGAAGATCTCGACCTGGTGGGGCAGGGGGTCATGAATGAAGGTTTTGTCGCGACGGAGCTTGGACTCAAGGGGATTCCCTGGGTGGCTGAAGCGGCGGCCGTGGCCCGCGAGGTGATGCTGGCTGAATTCACGGGAGCGCATCTGCATGTAGCTCATGTGTCGACCCGGGCGGCCATCGATATCGTACGGCAGGCGAAAAAACGCGGCGTGCGGGTGACCTGCGAGGCGACGCCGCATCATTTCACCCTCACCGAGGAAGCGGTGCGCGGTTACGACACCAACGCCAAGATGAATCCGCCGCTGCGCGATGCGGATGACCTGGAGGCGGTACGTGAAGGTCTGGCGGACGGAACCATCGACACCATTGCCACGGATCATGCCCCCCATCACATCGATGAAAAAAACGTTGAATTCAATATCGCTCTCTACGGTGTCGTCGGGCTTGAAACGGCCCTGCCTTTGACTCTGCGGCTGGTGGCGGACGGGGTGCTTTCCCTTAGAGATGCCATCGCCAAGCTGACCATCAATCCTGCAAGGGCGTTGAATCTCCCCGGGGGCACTCTGGAGGTCGGACGACCGGCCGACGTGACCGTGATTGATCCCAACTACAACTGGACGGTTTCCGCCGTGAACCTGGTTTCCAAAAGCAAGAACACCCCGTTCGACGGGTGGAAACTCAAGGGGGTCGCCACCCATACGATTGTTGACGGAAAGATCGCTTATCGCAAAGGTTGATGATTATAAACAACGCCGGGTGCCGCCGAAGGGGCGGAAGGTTCATGCCAAGGGACGCATGAACCCATCCCTGGGGCTTGATTGTCGCCATCCCTGGCGACAAACACCCTTGGCATGAACCTTCCGCCCCTTCGGCTATCTGTGAACTCTTGTTATTAAACAACACGTTAAATGGGTTTTTCTTGAAACGACTTGAAGGAGTATAGCAGCTTATGAAAGCCATTCTGGCTCTGGCCGACGGCCGGGTGTTCCATGGCACCGCGCTTGGCGCGACGGGAGAGACGACCGGCGAGGTCGTTTTCAACACCAGCATGACGGGGTATCAGGAGATCCTGACCGACCCGTCCTACTGCGGTGAGATCGTCACCATGACCTATCCCCAGATCGGCAATTACGGCATCAATCTCGAGGACGTTGAATCCCGACAGCCGTTTCTGTCCGGCTTTGTCGTCAAAGAGGCGTGCGATTTTCCCAGCAACTGGCGCTCGTCCTTGAGTCTGGATGCTTATCTCAAGGAAAACGGCATCGTCGGCATTCAGGGGATCGACACCCGCGCCCTCGTGCGTCACATCCGCGACAAAGGAGCGCAGAACGGGATCATCAGCTCTCTTGATCTCGACCCTGAAAGCGTTGTCGCCAAGGCACGCAAGGCGCCGCCGCTGGTGGGACGCGACCTGGTCAGGGAGGTGACCTGCGACAAACCCTACCATTGGGATGAAGGTCTCTGGAACCTGGGAGAGGGGTACCTGAAAAACGTCAAGCCTTCTCGATTCCGTGTTGTAGCCTATGATTTCGGCATCAAGCGCAACATTCTGCGCAACCTGGTCGCAGCCGGCTGCGATGTCACGGTCGTTCCGGCCACTACGCCTGCAGAGGATGTGCTGGCCATGAACCCCGACGGCGTCTTTCTCAGCAACGGGCCGGGCGACCCTGAACCGATTGTGTATGCCCAGGAGAACATCCGTGAGCTTCTCGGCAAGGTCCCTCTGTTCGGCATCTGCCTCGGCCACCAGCTGCTGGCTCTGGCGTTGGGCGGGAAAACATTCAAGCTCAAGTTCGGTCACCGTGGCGGCAATCAGCCGGTTCAGCGCAGCGACGACCGACGCGTGGAAATTACCGCACAGAATCACGGATTTGCCGTCGATGCCGAGTCCCTCAGCGATGGCGTCATCCAGACACACACCAACCTCAACGACAACACGGTGGAGGGTTTGACCTGCCGCGACATCCCGGCATTCTCGGTGCAGTATCATCCGGAAGCCTCCCCCGGTCCTCATGATGCAGCCTATCTTTTCGAGCGTTTTATCGCCATGATGGAAAAAGAGAAAAAACATGCCTAAACGTACTGATATCAAAAAGATTCTGATTATCGGCGCTGGTCCTATCGTCATCGGTCAGGCGTGCGAGTTCGACTACTCCGGCACCCAGGCCTGCAAGGCGCTTAAAGAAGAAGGGTTCGAGGTGGTGCTGCTCAATTCCAACCCGGCAACCATTATGACCGACCCCGATTTTGCCGACCGCACCTATGTCGAACCGGTGACTCCGGAAACGCTCGCCAAGATCATTGAAAAAGAGCGGCCGGACGCGGTTCTGCCCACCCTTGGCGGCCAGACCGCTTTGAATACGGCTGTGGCGGTAGCGCGCAGCGGCGTGCTTGAGAAGTTCGGGGTGGAACTGATCGGAGCGCGCCTGCCGGCCATTGAGATGGCCGAAGACCGCACCCTGTTCAAGGCGGCGATGGAGCGCATCAGCGTCGGTCTGCCGCGGTCGGCCTTCGCGCACAATTATCAGGAAGCGATGGAGGTGATCGACGGGATCGGTTTTCCTGCCATTATCCGTCCGTCCTATACTTTGGGAGGCAGCGGAGGCGGCATCGCGTACAACCGCGAGGAGTATGAAGAGATGGCGATGGCGGGGATCGATGCCTCCCCGACCAATGAAATTCTGGTCGAAGAATCGGTGCTTGGCTGGAAGGAATACGAACTCGAAGTCATGCGCGATACGGCGGATAACGTCGTGATCATCTGCTCCATCGAGAACTTCGATCCGATGGGGGTCCACACCGGCGACTCGATCACCGTGGCGCCGGCACAGACACTGACCGACAAGGAGTTTCAACTCCTGCGCAATGCATCGATCCGCATCATCCGCGAGATCGGGGTGGATACCGGCGGCTCCAATATCCAGTTCGGCATCAACCCGCAGGACGGCCGCATGGTGGTGATCGAGATGAACCCGCGTGTTTCGCGTTCCTCTGCGCTCGCCTCCAAGGCGACGGGCTTTCCCATCGCCAAAATCGCGGCCAAACTCGCCGTCGGCTACACTCTCGACGAAATTCCCAACGACATCACGCGGGAGACGTTTGCGTCCTTCGAACCCACCATCGATTATGTGGTCACTAAAATCCCGCGCTTTACCTTCGAGAAGTTTCCCCAGGCCGATGCGACTCTGACCACCCAGATGAAATCGGTCGGCGAGATCATGTCCATCGGGCGGACCTTCAAGGAGAGCCTGCAGAAGGGCCTGCGCTCGCTCGAAATCGGTTCATCCGGGTTCGAGAGCCGCTTCTTCCAGGGACCGGAAGATGAGCGGCGCGCACTGTCCGAATCGGAACTTGACCTGCTGCGACAGAAGCTGCGCATCCCCAACTGGGAGCGCATGTGGTACCTGGGCGATGCCCTGCGTGCCGGTTTTTCTGTTGAAGAGATTTATGATCTGACATGGATCGACCCCTGGTTCCTGCGCAATATCGAGCAGATCATCCGCTTTGAATCGACGCTCTGGGAAAATCGTCAACTGGTGGCCCGCGGCGGAGAAGACCTGAGCTCGATGCTGCTCCAGGCCAAGCAATACGGGTTTTCCGACCAGAGACTGGCGATCCTGTGGGGCGTCACTGAAGGAGATATCAGGCAGCTGCGTCACAAGTATCATGTGCGGCCGGTCTACAAGCGGGTCGACACCTGTGGTGCAGAGTTTGAAGCCTACACGCCCTACCTGTACTCCACCTATGAGCAGGAGTGCGAAGCCGCCCCCACCGACCGGCGCAAGATCATGATCCTCGGCGGTGGCCCGAACCGCATCGGTCAGGGCATCGAATTCGATTACTGCTGCGTTCACGGTGTGTTCGCCGCCGCCATGGATGATTTCGAAACGATCATGGTGAACTGCAACCCCGAAACGGTCTCCACCGACTACGACACGGCCGACCGTCTGTATTTTGAGCCGCTGACTCTTGAAGACGTCCTTGAAATCGTCGAGAAGGAAAAGCCCGAAGGCGTCATCGTGCAGTTCGGCGGACAGACCCCCCTGAAGCTTGCGGTCGCGTTGGAAAAAGCCGGGGTTCCCATTATCGGCACCACGCCCGATGCCATCGACCGCGCCGAGGATCGCGAACGCTTTCAGGCGCTGCTGCACAAGCTCGACCTCAAGCAGCCTGCCAACGGCCTGGCCCGGTCTTTCGAAGAAGCCGAGAAAGTTGCGGAGAGGATCGGCTACCCCGTTGTCGTGCGCCCCTCCTACGTCCTGGGCGGTCGGGCCATGGAAATCGTCTACGACGTGAATCAGCTGCGCAATTATATGAAGTTTGCCGTTGAGGCCTCGCCGGAACATCCCATCCTGGTCGACAAGTTTCTCGAGGACGCCATCGAAGTCGACGTCGATGCGCTGTGTGATGGACAGGATGTGGTCATCGGCGGAATCATGGAGCATATCGAGGAGGCTGGTATTCATTCAGGCGACTCAGCCTGCGCTCTGCCGCCGTATTCTCTCAACGAAGAGCTGGTTGAAGAGATCAAGCGCCAGACGGTGGCTCTTGCGCTTGAGTTGCACGTCGTCGGCCTGATGAATATCCAGTTTGCGGTCAAACAGGGCACCATCTATCTGATTGAAGTCAACCCCCGCGCCAGCCGTACCGTGCCGTTCGTCTCCAAGGCGACCGGCCGCCCCCTGGCCCAGATCGCGGCTCGCCTGATGGCCGGCAAGACCCTGAAAGAACTCAACGTCAGCGGGTATGTGGTGCCGCCCCATGTCTCGGTCAAGGAAGCGGTCTTTCCCTTTGTCAAATTCCCGGGAGTGGACACTCTTCTCGGTCCGGAGATGAAATCGACCGGCGAGGTGATGGGGATCGATGCGGATTTCGGTCACGCCTTCGCCAAGGCCCAGTTGGGCGCCAACGTCAAGCTGCCGACCCAGGGCACGGTCTTCATCAGCGTGAAGGACTCGGATAAAAAACACATCCTCGATCCGGCGCGTAAAATCGCCGAGGCCGGTTTCAGGATCGTCGCGACACGCGGGACGGCTGCCTTTCTAAGGGAAAAGGGCGTTTCCTGCGAGGATATCAATAAGGTCAAAGAGGGCAGGCCGCACATTGTCGATGCGATCAAGAGCCATGAAATCGATATGGTTTTCAACACCACTTTCGGTGCCCAGTCGGTGGCGGACTCCTATTCCATCCGGCGCAGCGCCCTGATGTACAACGTGGCTTACTACACCACGATGGCCGGAACCAGGGCGGCGGTCGACGGAATTGTCGCAGTGCAGCGAGAAAGTCTTGACGTCAAACCGCTGCAGGAGTATTATTTTAGCCAATGAACAGCCGATAAGGCCCCTGGGCCGGAATAATCGTTAACAAACATACGGGCGGGGAATCCCCGCCCGTAATTTTTATTATCCAGTGAGGAATTACCGTACCATGAGGCAGACCATCCCCATGACGCGTGAAGGCCAGATTCGTCTAAAAGAGGAGCTTAAGAACCTCATTCGCGTGGAGCGTCCCAAAGTCGTTCAGGATATCGCTGAAGCCCGCAGCCACGGCGACCTCTCCGAAAATGCGGAGTACGATGCCGCAAAAGAACGCCAGGCATGGGTTGAAGGGCGCATTCAGGAGATCAACGATAAGCTGGCCCGTGCCCAGGTGATTGATCCTGCAGAGCTTGATACCGACAAAGTGGTTTTTGGTGCAAAAGTCACTTTGTTCGATGTCGATTCAGGCAATGAGGTCACCTACATGATTGTGGGCGAGGATGAAGCGGATCTGAAGCACGGCAAGATCTCCATCAATTCTCCCGTGGCCAAGGCTCTCATCGGGCATCGTCTTGATGAGGAGGTCACCATCAAGATCCCTTCGGGGCTCAAGACCTACGAAATCATCGATATCAAATATGAATAGGTTGCGTCTCCCGGCTGAATAAAATACGATACGAAGGCCCGTTCTGCGGGCCTTTTTCCGTAGAACATCGGGAGCAGATTTGCTACAACGACAGAGGAACACATCGATATGACCCCCAGAATCAATGAAGAGATGACCTTTCAGGAAATCCTTAAAATGGATCCGGCCGTGGCCGAGGTTCTCGCCGGGTACAACATGGGCTGCGCCGGCTGCGGCGGCGCCCGTCATGAACGTCTCCGGCAGGGTGCCCTGGCACATGGCCTGGATATCAAGGAATTGCTGCGGGATCTCAACGCGATCTTCGAGCCGCGGAAATAATCTTCTGACCAAGGGCAGGACAGATGCCCCCGAAACCGAACTACGCCCGCAGCCGGGAATTGCTGGCGACCTCTCTTGCCGGCATCAGGGGTGTGGGGCCAAAACTTGAGAAAACCCTGGCGAAGGCCGGACTTGAAACAGTCGAGGATGTCCTTTACACGCTGCCGCTTCGCTATGAAGACCGCCGCCAGGTGCGCCGCATCGCCCAGCTTCGCGACGGGCAGCGGGAGGTGTTTGTCGGTGAGGTTCTCGCTGCCGCTGAAACCACGACACCCCGGGCACGCAAGCGCCTTTTCGAAGTCATTGTCGGGGACGGCACGGGGCAGGTCAGCCTTAAATGGTTCCACTACCACAAAGCCTGGCTGAGCAAAAGGTTCGCGGTTGGAACCCGGGCGGTATTTACCGGTGAAGTCAAGCGGTTCGGTGCGGTACGCGAGGTTCATCATCCCGACGCCGAACTTCTCGGCAGCCGAACTCTTGAAGAGATAATGGCTGCCGATCCGTTGAGTTTCGGACGTGTTCTGCCTGTCTATCCCCTGACCGAGGGGCTGTCACAGAAAGTCGCCCGTAAAATCTTCAAGCAGGTGGTCGACGCCTACGCTCCTCTGACGGTCTCACCTGTCCCTCCTGAAATTCTTCAAAAAAACAATCTGCTCCCCCTCGATATCGCGCTGCGGCAATGCCATTGGCCTGAGGTCGGTGAAAACGAATCTTTCGATGAAGAACGAGGTCCGCAGCAGGCTCGATCATCCCTGGTGTTCGATGAGTTTTTCTTTCTCGAACTGGGGCTTGCGCTCAAGCGCCGCGGCATTGTTCTCGAGCGCGGCATCGCATTTAACGTCAATCATGTTTATACCAAGCCTCTGGCTGCCATGCTGCCGTTTCGGCTGACGGAAGCCCAGCGCAGGGTATTGGGAGAGATCAAGCACGACATGATGTCGATCCATCCCATGCACCGCCTCGTACAGGGAGATGTCGGCTGCGGAAAGACCATCGTTGCGCTCATGGCCGCACTGGTCGCCATTGAAAACGATACCCAGGTTGCATTGATCGCGCCGACCGAAATTCTGGCCGAGCAGCACTACATTCAGTTTCATCAATGGCTCGACAAGCTCGGCCTGAAAGCGGTTCTGCTGTCCGGATCGCTGCCGGCCAGGGAAAAACAGGCCGTTTATGAAGAAATCAGGGAAGGGCGGGCTCATCTGGTTGTCGGTACTCATGCCGTGCTTCAGGAAGGTGTGGATTTCAAGCGTCTCGGTCTCGGCATTATCGATGAGCAGCATCGCTTCGGGGTCGTCCAGAGGGGCATTTTGCGCCATAAAGGGAACAACCCCGACATCCTCGTCATGACCGCCACGCCGATCCCACGGACCCTGTCCCTGACTCTGTACGGCGATCTTTCCGTTTCAATCATCGACCAGATGCCGCCCGGCCGGTCTCCCGTCAAAACACGCGTGGTTTCTGAAACAAAACGCGAAGATGCTTATGCCTTCATTAGAAAGCAGATAGAAGAGGGCAGGCAGGCTTATATCGTCTATCCGTTGGTGGAAGAGTCCGAAAAAAGTGACCTTCTGGCCGCAACCCAGGCTGCGGAGCAACTGGCAGAAGAGGTTTTCCACGGCTTCCGCACCGGTTTGCTGCATGGACGCATGAAGCCGGCGGAGAAAGAAGGCGTGATGGCGGCATTCAAGGCGGGCGAAATCCATGCGCTGGTCTCCACGACCGTCATAGAGGTTGGGGTCGACGTGCCGAACGCAACGGTTATGATGGTCGAACACGCCGAACGATTCGGCCTGGCTCAGCTGCATCAGCTTCGAGGGCGGGTCGGCCGAGGCAGCGCTCAGAGCTATTGTCTGCTGGTTCGCTCAAAGAATTGCAGCGAGGATGGCGCCAGGCGTCTCAGGGTCATGTCGGAGACCACTGATGGTTTCAGGATCGCCGAAGCAGATCTGGAAATCCGCGGACCGGGAGAATTTCTCGGAACACGCCAGGCAGGTCTGCCGGATTTCCGCGTCGCAAATCTTTTGAGAGACGGCCGCATTCTGGAGCAGTCCCGCCGGGAAGCGTTTGCTTTGGCCGCAGATCCCGAATTCGATTCCCATCCCAAATACGCCGGCACCCGCCAGGCACTCCTCGATCGCTGGGGCAGCCGCCTCGAACTCGCCAGTATCGGATAGAGAGCAGAATTTTTCCCAGCCGCTTATTGCAGAATAAATCGATATCAAAGTTTACATAATATATCTTATGCGACTCAACATAATAATATCAAATAGCTGGGCAAAGAATGGCCGGTTATTCTTTATCATTCTCCCCCCATCATCCACTCGACCAGAAGTCCGACCGGGACAGCGAAAAGCAGCGTCAACAGAGTTCGCGCCAGCGAGAATCGCCAGCCGAGATAGCCGGCTTCAAGCGGCAGCATCTGGATTTTGACGGCATAGCTGAAAAGAACCGTGGCAATCACTGCCCAGCGCGCTCCCTGGCGATGAATGGTCATCAGGAGCGGAAATATCAGGTAAGCAGGCCCGATCAAAACCATGCCGCTTATCGCGGCCAGGAACAGAGCTTTTGTCCCCCCTTCCCGACCCAGCACCCGCGCGATGAAATCGCGACTGAGCCACCCCTGAATCAGGCCGACCAGGCCCATAATGGCTGTAATCAGCGGCAATACCTGGAGAAAAGAACGTACGGAGACTTCCAGCGCCTCAAAGGCTTTTGAGGGAGCCACGCTGAAAACCCACCCCAGTAGAAACAGCGCCAGAACCAGCAGCCACTGATGTCGCACAAATCGTGCCAGCGCCCTCACAGCATTCCTCCGGCAAGCAGGCCGATCAGCATGGCTGAAAGAAAAACCAGAATATTTCGCGTCACAGCAAAACGCGGCCCGAAGACCGAGGCCTCAAACGGCAGTGTGATCAAACCGACGGAGATCCAGGACACGATAAAGGCGGCGATGGCCGGCGGCCAGGCACCACCCTGCAGTAGTGACCCGGCTAGCGGGAAAGCCGTCAATGGTGGTCCAATCGCCACCGCTCCCGCGACTGTCGCAATCAGGAGCGAAGCCGGCCCTGAAGCTTCCCCCAGCCACCGTTCGATCAACTCGGCAGGCAGAAACACTTGGAACAGCCCAACTAAAAGAAAAACTGCAAACAACAGCGGTAGGACTTTGATAAAGGATTTTCTGGCAATATCGAGGGAATCTCGGGTTTTTGTTTTATCCAGGCGGATAGCGATCATATAAGCGATCAGGATCACGGCCAGATAGACAAAGCCGACGGCCGTCATCAAATAGGCCTCCTTTCATGAATGGAACAGAGAGATATAAAGCCAACGAAGTTCTTCTACTTGAGATTAAGGATTCCGCGATGTGATCAGATACGTTTTTTATAAGTTTTCATTTAAGTTGTTTTCAGCAAACAAACACCCTGTCGTTATTCGGCAGGGTGTTTGTTTGTGTCAGTGCGAAAATGTATTATGCGAATTATTTTTTATCAAAAATTACTGCAGGTTTGGTGGTATCGCCCGTGGCATTGGGGAAATCTTCATATACGTGGGCTTTTTCTCCAGTATCAATCAGGCGGCGAGCTTCGGTCATGAAACTGTTGTAGCGATGCTTGCACTCATAGAAACCATGCCACCATGAATAATCTGGAGCCATCATTGCCGCGCCCATGCGTGAACGACGGCCTTCGTGATGCCAGAGTTCGTAAAATTCAACCTCCAGATGCTCATCGAAGAACCTGGTGTTATCCAGCAGCCCCTGGCTGTAGAGGTCGTCCAGCATTGCCTTGGCTGGCTTATAGTAAACTTCGTTGTATTCCTCAACAACTTTATCCAATTTTAAATAGTGATCTTCAACCCAGTTCTTTGCATGACATTGTTTGCAGATATTTTTCATTTTGTCACGTTCAACGTTCCAATTGCTTCCGGACGGGAACGGTCCAAAATCCTGCGGTCTTACGGTCAGGGGAGCCTGTAATTCCCAGCTCAATCGCTCTGTAACATCATGAGTCGTCGGTTGGTCGCCGGCGCCGCTCATGTGGCAGGATGCGCATGTAGGGCCGCGGTAATCTACGCCGGCGGTCCATGTACCGGGAGCTGCGTCCCAATTGTATTCATCACCGAAATTGTCGTAAATATCACCATGTTTGGATTCGGTGTATATCTCGATCTGCGGGTGGTCGGGCCCGAGATGGCACTGGCCGCAGGCCTCCGGCCGGCGTGCTTCAGCCAATGAGAAACGATGTCGTGTATGGCAGCTGGTACAACTTCCTAAACTTCCATCAAGGTTTACACGGCCAACGCCAACATTGGGCCAGGTATCAGAAGACAGACGCCCCTGATCATCCATCTCGAGAACAGTTCCGTGGCAATAATAGCAGCCCGCTTGACGTTCGACGTCTGAATTCATTCCCTTGTTCAACCACGGATCGATTTTCCACATGATTTCGATGGTATTGGCATGTTTGCTCCGGCTATATTCCTTTACTTCGTCCGGATGGCAGCGTGAACAATCTTTGGGTGTCACGACTTCCGTAATGGGAACGCGGTATTTCGAACGTCCCCAGGGAGAGTCGGTCCGCTCATATTGTTTATAGTGAGTTTTGCTGACGTCCGGATCAGAGCTTTCAGCCAGATGGCAATCAAGGCAGGTAATGTTTGCATTGGCATGGCGGCTCTCTGCCCAGTCGGTAAAGATCCCGGGGTGTTCCTGTTTATGGCATTCCAGACATGCCTGGGCTTGCGGTGATATGCTGCGTTCAAGCCGAAAATCTACCAACTTGGGGTTGTTTTTATTTGTTTGCGCCAGTGCCGTTCCGCATAACAACAGTGTCAGTGCCGTGCATAGAGCAGTCAGCAAAATCCCCCTGTTCATATCCCTCTCTCCTTTCTGCTTTTGTATTGTGCCTCCATAAAACCATCAGTTGTCGGTCGCGGGTTCCCGCATCCGAATTTTTAAAGTTCCTGTGAATGGCTGTAATAGGGTTTAGGAAAATGCACAAGTTCTCGGTGGCAGTCAGTGCATTTTTTTTCATAGCCTTCTCTGGCGTAAATCAAGGAGCGATGAGCCAGCATCGCGCCTCTTTGGTATGGCAGGTAAAGCAGATTGCGGTGACACTTCATGCATTGTGCGTTCTCGATGTCTCTATAGGCGTGTTGACGATTCGTTTCACGATCGTATTCATCAAGAAAAATATGTGCCACGACGTCCTTGAGTCCGTGGTAGGCCTTGGCGTAGAAGAACTCGAAAGTGTCATGAGGTGCTGGAAGGTGACAATCCATACAGTCGGCAACGACCCCGTATTCATTGAATCCATGACTGGATGTTTTCCATGCTCGGTAAGCGAATTGGATTTCATGACACATGGCACAGAACTGAGGCGTTGATGTTCGGACCATGGTATAATAACCCATGCTCATCAACGGAACGCAAAGAACAATGCCGAGTGCGATGAGAAGCCCGGATTTAAGCCACCGTTTCATAATGATCACCTCCTTCATGGCCTGTAAAAAGGGTGATGACCTTTCTCTCAGAGCAACTATTCACCTCGCGGGGGTGAAGCAGTTGCCTCTCAAAAAGACTAGCAGGTATCGAGTAAGGCGCAAGAAATGCGAATCTTTTTGGATAACTACGGCTGTTCCGGAACGACTTCGACCAGGGTAATCTCCGGTGGTGACAGCACCCTCATGGGCGGGCCCCAAGTGCCTGTGCCGCGGCTAACATATAGCTGGCCGCCGCCAGGCAGGGAATAGAGGCCGTCCTGTTGGGGATATTCGAGAGCGGTGACATAGTTGAAGGGAAAGATCTGCCCGCGATGAGCATGTCCGGAGAGCTGCAAGTCAAAAAGGCCAGCAGCTTTTTCATTGACGCGTGGTCGGTGCTTAAGCAAAAGAGTGAAAAGATCGCTTTGATGTCGAGTGAGAAGGTTCGCTTCGTCCTGATTTTTGCCGACAGGATCGTCGATGCCCACCACTGTGATGGTTTCGGCGGCAGTGACCACTTCGCCGCGCAACACGGTGAAGCCGCTGCGTTCCAGGAACCGCAATGCCTGCCCGAGCCCAGCGTAAAACTCATGGTTTCCGGTAACCGCAAACTTGCCCAGAGGTGGCTGCAGGCGCTGCCAGAGTTCGCTCATTCCGTCAAGGTGATCAATTTGGGCGTCGACGATGTCGCCGGTGGCCACCACTAAGTCGGGCTGAAGTTCCTGCAGCTGGGAGATAATAGAGGCAAGGGCCTCCTCGCGATGGAGCAGTCCCAGGTGGATGTCGCTTACTTGGGCGATGCGCAGTCGCTCGACGCCGGCGGGCAACTTGGCCGTTTTCAAGAGGACCCGCTCCACCCTGAGATTGTGCGCCTCGTAAATACCGTACAGTCCCACCCCCAGAGCCAAAAGCAGCACGACAAGGCCGCACACCGGTCCATGGAGGGTCAGGTTGGGGGCCCCAAGGTGGGCGAGGAAAAGGGCTGCAAGGTGCCAAAGCCCGACAAAGGTGAAAAAGCTGAAGGCGAGAAAGACAAACCCCATCCAGCTATAACCGACCCAGGCTATGGCCCGGGCGATCAGATCATGTCCTGCTTTATCAATCGCGCGCACTGTCAGTGGCGCCAGAATCATTAGTGCCATCCACACCCACGTTAGGGTCGGCAGTGCCCGATGGCCGGAAAGCAGCGGGTGCATGCCCCAGAAGACCAGGGCGTGCATGCCGATGTAGACGGCGAAAAAACTGACGAGAAAAAAAATCATGTGCAGTTCCTGCGGCGAATCGATTCGCCGGATGTAAAGTAAGAGCCGAACAGATTCTTCACAACCTCAGGTGGCGACCTGCAGATCGAGACGGCGATCGAAGGCGCTGGCGAGAAGATCAGACTTGACCTGGCCTCCATGGACTTCAACGCTGAAATCGCCCTCCCCGTATAAGAACACGGTCAGCTGGTCCGACTGCACCCTGCACTCCAGGCGCTGTACCGCTCCGCCGCGACGGCGGTCCAGCCCATCGGCCAGACGCAGCATGCCAGCCAGCTGTCTGGTCCGGTCCCGATCCTCCGGGAGCAGCCGCTTGAAATTGTCATGGGCTTTTTTCGGCAGAGACTTGCGGTGGTAGCGAGCCAGATTGGCAATAATTTCCCGCTCTCGCGGCGTGAAGCCGAACAGCTCTGCATGACGGATGAGATGATAGGAGTGTTTGTGATGCTGGGCGTAGCTGATGAAATAGCCGATGTCATGGAGCAGTGCAGCGGCTTCGAGCAGCTCCCGGTCCCGCGGCAGCAGGGTCGTCTCCTGAGCCAGACCGTCAAAAAGATTCAGGGCCAGGCGGGCGACGGTCTCGCCGTGAGCCCCTTCCTGGTGACAGGACCGCGCCAGTGACTGAACCGATCCGCGCCAGTCGCGGTAGGGCTCCGGCGAGTCAAGCAGGCCATGCTTGACCAGGCATTTGAGAATCAGGCCCTCGCGGATGCCGCGGTCGTTGATGCGCAGGACGTTGGCTCCGAAACGGCGCATCAGCTCATCGACCAGCACCACCCCTGCGACGATGATATCGGCGCGATCAGAGCCCAGGCCTGCCAGCTGGCTTCGTTCCGCGATGCTCTTGCGCCGCAGCATGGTCAGCAGATGAACGACTTCCGAGCGCAGAACCTCGTAGCCCTTGAGCGAATCATACTGCTCGTTACGCATGGCCATCACCATGCCGCCCACCGTCGTCACCGTCCCCCCCGAGCCGACAATCACCCAGGAGGAGGCGGCCTGCCCGCCGAACACTTTTTTGAGTTCGGAGCGCACATGCCGGCGCAGGGCCTTGAACTCACTGTCGGGGATGGGGTCTTCGCTGAAAAATCTCTCCGTCATCACGACAGCGCCAAGCTCCAGTGAGGCGGTCTCCTCCACATGCTGGCCGGCGGCACAGACGATCTCCACGCTGCCGCCGCCGATATCAAAAACGATATTGCGGCCGCTCTCCAGGGAAAACTGGTGCAGAGCGCTCTCCAGCGCAAGCTCTCCTTCCTCCTCGCCGCTGATGACGCGGATATCGAGCCCGCAGTCCTCGCGGATGGCCTCAATAAACGCCTTCCCGTTGCCCGCTCTTCGTATGGCGCTGGTGGCGATGGTCTCCACCACCTCCACGCCGAGACCTTCGGTGATCTTTTTCATTCGCAGCAGCGCGTCCCGGGCGCGCTGCTGCGCCTGCACCGAGATGCGGCCGGTGCTTGAAAGCCCCTCCCCCAGCCTCACCGTGGCCTTCTCATCGTCGAGAATCCTGAACGCTGAAGACGGACCGGTTTCCACGACGATGCACCGGATCGAGTTGCTCCCTATGTCGATGGCGGCGAGGCGCCGCCCCCCTGCCCCCTTTACCGGTTTGGTCATCGGCTGTTGTTTCATAAAGACATGATCCTCTGTAATCTGTTCAACATGGGTTCTCAGTTCCCAGGACAAGGAACAAACACCCGGCGTCTCCCCCTGCCCGGCGTCATCCCTGATGGAGGTTGCGCCCCCGCACTGATGAATGACCTTTCCTTTTGCCACTTTCTTGTTAGCTTTTTATTCAGGGCTAGATCATCTTTCAGAAGAGTATACCTATCACGCCGGCGGGCTGACAGCGGAAAGGGTTGAAATATGAGCAAATGCCTAAAAGGAATTTCGGAGACCGGAAAAAAAGACGCCTCTTTCAAGTGCCAGAAGTGCGGCGCCTTTACCGACAAAAAAAAGCATGTGTGCGATCCGGAAAAAGCCCAAAAAAAGAAAAAGTCCGGGAAGAAGGATAAAAGCTAACGCGCCGCTAACAAAAAGCGCGTCCAATGGTGGAGAATGCCGCAATCACCCTGGAATCCGAGGAATATTGATTATGCCTTCAGCCGTACCCCACGACGACGGGAGAAATCCCGAGCAACCCGAGCCTTTCAAAGCGGCAGAGGCGGCAGAGGCGGCGGCGCCCGAATCCCCCGCGGCGGCTGTTCTCGCTGATCCGGCGCTGTTTTTGAACCGGGAGCTGAGCTGGCTGGAATTCAACTGGAGGCTCATCGCCGAAGCGGAGGATCGCCGCATCCCGCTGCTGGAGAGGGTCAAATTCGCCGCCATCGCCAGCAGCAACCTGGATGAGTTTTTCATGAAGCGTATCGGCGGTCTAAAACAGCAGCTTGGAGCCGGGATCACCGAGCGCACGGTGGACGGGCGTACCCCACGTGAGCAGATTGAGCAATGTCACGAGGTCATCCACACAATGCAGAGCCGTAAACAGCGCCTGCTTCACTCGCTCAAGGATGAGCTGAGAGAGGCCGGAATTGCCCTGTGTCGCTATGACGACCTCACCTGCCAGCAGAAAGCCGGCATTCGCGAGGATTATCTGCAGAACTATTTCCCCCTGATGACGCCCCAGGCCATCGACCCGGCCCATCCGTTCCCCTTTATTTCCAATCTGTCGCTGAATCTGCTGGTGAGCCTGCGCTATCCGAGGGAGACCCAGCACTCTCTGGCGCGGGTCAAAGTGCCTGTCGCCGCCGGCTGCCCCCGCTTCATCCGTGTGGACCGGCAGCACAGCTATGTGCTGCTCGAGGAGGTGATGGCTCACAACCTCGACCTCCTTTTCCCTGACATGGAGATCGTCTCCTGTCATCTGTTCCGGGTCACCCGCAATGCCAACACGGAAAAGAGCGAAGAGCAGGCCGACGACCTGCTGGCCATGATCCAGTCCGAGCTTCAGGAGCGCAAATTCGCCCCCATCGTCCGCCTGGAGATCATGCCGGAGATGCCCGCTCTCCACCGCGGCCGACTGGCCGCCGAGCTTGGTCTCGATGAGCAGAGCGATGTGTTCGAGGTGACGGACATGATGGCCATGCGCGATCTCATGGAGCTGACAACCCTCGACCTTCCCCACCTCAAGGATCCCCCCCACTACCCCATCGATCATCCGGCGCTGCAGAGCAGCCGCAACATCTTTCATATTATTCGCGACAGCGGTTCACTGCTTCTGCAGCATCCCTACGAAAACTTCAACACATCGGTGGAGCGCTTTCTGCACGAGGCGGCCCACGACCCCAAGGTGCGGGCCATCAAGATGACCCTTTACCGCACCAGCAACAAAAGCCGCGTCATCGACACCCTGATTACCGCCGCCCAGAACGGCAAGCAGGTCGCGGTGGTCGTCGAGCTCAAGGCCCGCTTCGATGAAGCCGCCAACATCCGTTTCGCCAACCGGCTGGAGGAGGGGGGGATCCACGTCACCTATGGCGTGGTCGGCCTCAAGACTCACTGCAAGATTATCCTGGTGCTCCGCCAGGACTACAACGGCCTCAAACGCTACATGCACATCGGCACCGGCAACTACAACGCCGACACCGCGCGCATCTACAGCGACCTGGGGCTGCTGACCAACGACGCCCGGATCGGCGCCGACGCTACGGAGCTGTTCAACTATCTCACCACCGGGTTTACGCCCCGGCGCAACTACCAGAAGCTGCTGCCAGCCCCTAAAATGCTCAAAAACGCGCTTCTCTCCCGCATCGAGCGCGAAATCGAGCTGCACAGCGAAACCTCCCCGGGACTGATCCAGATCAAGGTCAACGCCCTGGAAGACGCCGACATCGTCGTCGCTCTCTACCGCGCCTCAATGGCCGGCGTCTCCATCGACCTGCTGGTGCGGGACAGCTGCCGCCTGCGCCCCGGCATCACCGGAGTTTCGGAGACCATCCGGGTGATCTCAATCGTCGGCCGTTTTCTGGAACACGCCCGCATTTACTATTTCCGCAACGGCGGGCAGGAGGAATACTTCATCGGGTCGGCGGACGCCATGTCACGCAACCTCGAGCACCGGGTGGAAGTGCTGGTCCCGGTGGAGGATCCCCGGGTCCAGCAGGATCTGCGCACATTCCTCGACATGCAGACCAATGATCGCTTCAGCGCTTGGGAGATGAGGTCCGACGGCAGCTACCAGCACCTGCGCCCGGAAAAAGAAGGGACGGCAAAAGGCGTGCATCAGCTCTTGATCGAATGGGCGGAAAAACGCAACAAGGATGTCACCCGTCTCAAGAAGCGCAAAACCAAGGGCTTTGGCGGCAAAAACACATGGCTGTAATGGCCAGCCATTTTCGGACCCGTATCGCCGGTCGGCAGCCTTCAGGGGAGCAGATCGTCAAATAACTCGGGACGGCACCGCCGTGCAAAATCTTTGTAGGCCTCATCAAACTTTGCCAGCGCGACCTCCCGGCGCCGGCTCAGCTCAGCGAAAAGCACTCCTAATGCCAGACAGGTGCGCGGATTGACCGTCTCAGCACAGTCGCTGCTTTGACAGTAGTCCAGGATCACTTTTTGCTGGACATCCACATCCTGCACCCTTCCCAGAACGTTCTGCAGACGCTTTAGACTGTCGATAACAGCAGACTGTTTTTTCCGGGGGCAAAATTCCTGGCATAACTCGAAAAGATAACGGAACTTCTTGCCTGTCTTGCGTAATTGATGAAACTGATCTGCAGGCGACTCGAGAGTGATGCCGTCACCTTGCCGCAGCAGTTTTTTTCTCAGTCGCCGCAGGCTCCGTCCCATTCCCCTGGACAAATTCGGGGCTGCTCCACTCCCCTCAAGCTTGGGGTCAGCAGTACAGAAAAGATTAAAATCGCGCTGCAAATTCTGGAGGCGTTCACTGTCCAGGGCCTGAAAGAGTTCTTCTCGAACCTGCAGTCTCTTCTTTTCCAGAAAAGCAAAAAATGGATTGAGATCATCACGCAGAAGAGGTTCCAGCGAAGGGCGTAAATCGCGGGTCGCTTCAAGAAGCACATCCAGGTCGCGCAGGGCCGAAGTCTCTGCCGCCAACCACCCGAATTCCTCTCTGAAATGTGTCAGATCTTCTACGGAGGCAATTTCCGGGATAAACTGCAGAACGGCACGTATGCGGCGCAGAGCCACGCGGTAATCATGAAGCGCTTCGGGATCTTCATCAGCTCGGACAGAGGATTGCAGTACCGCCATCCGCCCTGCCTGCAGCTCAAGAAACTCCTTCACTGCCGCCTGGCCGAAATCGGCAGAAGATCTATGCTGTCTTTTCTTTGTCAACGAGCCCTCCCTGCCATCCCAAATCAGCGCAGGCACAGCTTGTCGCGCTTCGGTCCGCAGCCGGGGCAATATGTCGGCCAACGGGCCGGTGCCGCTCGGATATCAGGGATTACACGACCTGGTAGATGCGCACGTCGGGTGCGGCATCCAACAGCGGCTTGAGACCGCCGACCACATCGGTCGTGAACAGCTCGCTTTGCAGGTAAGCATTCGCGTTCTCCTTGCTGTCGAAACCATGCAGCACCTGGACGTCTTCGTCGCGCACCAGCAGTTCCTTCGACTTCGCACCGGTGATGGTGTTAAGAAACGGCGCCCTGTACTTCTGATAGATTCCGGCGGCTGCAGCCCGGTTGGCGTCGGCGATTTTGAGGGTGATTTGCAGATAGACCATGTCGTTTCTCCTGGCTGGATCCAGTCCCATACACCGAAAAACGCAGATAAAAAAGCTCTGTTGATTTAATCCGAATCAATCTCAAGAGAATGTTCTATCCGGATGCAGCCAGTTACGCTCATGGCTGCGGGGCACTTTTCGATGTAATTCTCCATTGCCCAATAAGCATCGTTTTCTTCTTCGTGGCTCAGTTTCAGGACATAGTGAACACGAATCACAGTAATTTTGAGTACACCATCGACGTTTTCAATATCGCCTTCGACATCAGCTCGAAAACGGTCGGTATGGGTTCTTATCTTTTTGGTCGCCAGCACGCTGGCGAAAGTGCCCATCATTCACGCAGAAACTGCGCCGACGATGTGGTCTAAGGTCGCTGCATGCTCTTCGATAGGATCCACTTTGTAAAATTTCTGTATCCCTCCGTGGACGCCATAGAAGACCGGTTCGGAAAAACCTTCGATTTGAGCTATCCTGACCGGCCCCCGGTCCCTAGTGATCGTGATTCGTGATGTATGAATAATCTCCGCCATAGCAATGCCCCCTTTCAGTCTATAAATGTCCACACGTAAAATTCTACCACATCTCAGCGACCGTGCTCAAAGGTTGCAGCCGCAATCTGTTCCTAACCCTGATCTGATGGTGCGGGATGGTGCGGGGAAGGGGATGGTGCGGGGTCGGACCTGCCCAAGTGCCTGAATCTATTCCGAAAAAACTTGATTTTATGTACCGATTCAGGCCTTAAACCGCCCATTTCAGCTATAAAATTGGACGGTTAAAGAAAACTTGGGGTGGAACGTGCCAAATGATTGCTGCGGGGGTCATCGCCTTTCGCCTCCGATGGACATAAGGTGTTTTTGTATAGTTGTCAGGTGCCTGGGGTGTTTCCTTCCATCGGTTGGCCAAACCCCGGGAACATCGGCCTGACAGGGACCGTCTTTTTTTGTTTTCTCACCTTGTAAAGCTTCTTTTTTCCCTGCTTTGATCGAAGCGGCTCCTCCACGCGAACCTTATTCAAGGCTACCGTATAAATACCCCAGCCACTAGCCGAAATCTGTCGAAAGAAATACTCTTTAATGGTCAAAGTGGTGCCCGTTCCCTTGAGTTCCTGCACCACGCGACCTTTTCCTTTTTTATGGTTCAGCTTATTTTTCAGGGTGCGACGGACGGCCCGTTTGAACCCGTCCGCCCCATCCGCACCATCACAAACCAGAAGAGTGCTAACGAACTTTCGCGAAGTTTTCTGCTTCTCGAAATTGAAACCAAGATCTCCGGATTCGTCGAGAAAGATGATCAAGGCTTGCTCTCCTTCATCCCGTTCGCTGAATTCACCTTGTAGGGGCAATTCATGAATTGCCCTTACGGATTCGGTCGATCGCAGCGTTTGCCGGCAGATGCCCACCCGCCTTCAGGTGACCGTTTCCGGGCGACCCGACGGGTCGCCCCTGCACCATCGGCATTTGCCCCTATCCGCTCCACCAACACGCTGTCCGGTTCGTCGTCTGGATCCTGGGGGACGAGTTGACCGGAGAAGGCTTGTTTGAGGATTGATTGGCGCAGGCGGTCGGCGCGGTGGAGGTTGGCGTCGACCTGGGCCTCGGCATCGGCGATGATGGAGAGGCGGCTTTCGATTTCGGTGACGATTTGGTATTGTTCGGCAGCAGGGGACAGTGGGACTGGAAACTCAGTAACTATCCCCCGGCAAAGCCGGGGGGTTTCCTGTGGTACTAAAAAGTTTTTTTAAACTCTACCTGCTCCTTTTCGTAAGCCTCTTTAAATTCCGGTAGGGACGTTACGTCGACTATAAAACGTTTAACGTTTTTCCCCATCTCAATTTTCGTATCAGCAAAACCAGCATTCCAACTGGAATAGACAGCGGCCATATAATCGACATGGGTCGGCTGGTCTCCGAGAATAAACCTTCTGGATTCAAGCCGGTTATCCAGAATCTTCCACAAGCTGGAAACGGTGTCTGCAAGCTGTTGCAGTATTTCTGCCTTGACCTCATCACTGATTTTGACTTTGTAGGCAATTGCGAACATTCTGCCGTAAGCCGGGTGCATGGTTGAATAATCAAAATTCAACCACTGATAGAACTCGGCTCTTTCCTCAATATCTTCCGGCAGCATTGTATTAGCGTGCTTTTCAAGCAGATAGAGAGCAATAGCAGCCCCCTCAGTGAGTATCCTTCCCTCTGGCGTCTTTAAAGCTGGGACCTGGTTTGTCGGGACGATCTTTTGATAGTCAACGACATCATTGCGCTTGATCAGTTGATAGGGAACACCGAGCTTTTCCAGCAATACAACAATTCCGGTCGAGCAACTTCCTGGGAGCGTGTAAAGCGTGTACATAATTGTTTATCCTTTCAGAAAAGAATGACCATGAAAAAAAATACTATTTCAGTATACCCTTAAATCCAATGTAAAAAACAACCCTGACAGGAAAATGTCTGGAAAATTTACACAAGACCGCGCACAGGAAGTTATCCTCGGGACATTGATAGGCGATGCACTGGCACTGGGGCCATACTGATTTTACGATCTTAAAGAAATGCGGTGTTGGTGCGGGTGGTGCGGGGTCGGACCTGCCCAAGTGCCTGAATCTATATCGAAAAAACTTGATTTTATGTACCGATTCAGGCCTTAAACCGCCCATTTCAGCTATAAAATTGGAGGGTTTAAGGAAACTTGGTTTGGGGTGGAACCTGTCAAATGGCGAGCTTAAATGCGTCATTTTGCCATCAAAATGCGTGCCCTAAGGTTTTCTGACGAGCATTATTTTTAAAGATAAAGGCGTAGAAACAATATGTTGCGCAGGTCCGACCCGGCTTACCGGCAGATTCTCGCGTGATCGTGATTCGTGATGTATGAATGAATTTCAGCCATAGCCACGTCTCCTTTCTATGAATGCGGTCATATAAAAGGCTACCATATCTCAGCGGTCGTGCTCAAAAATCACGGCTGCAATTTTTCCGAAAAGTTGATCGGCTGAATCTACAAAGTCAATCCTGATGCACTCGCAGAAAATTCAGATGATGGCTTGAAGATAATTCTCTGTATGATAAATTTAATCTGTACACAACAACCTCAAAGGCAGATGCAACGCTCTTTGACTGGAGCATTGAAATAAGATGCATCGACAAGTTTGATGGAAAAGGGTGATACGACACTGAAAAGGAAACCAAAAAATGAACAGATTGACTTGGTACGGGCACGCTACCCTTGGTTTGGAAACCGACGCGCACAAACTGGTGATAGACCCATTCTTTACTGAAAATCCGGCTGCCTCGACGACGGCGGATCAGATCGAGGCGGAATTTATCCTTATCAGCCATGGTCACGGAGACCACATTGGCGACACGTTCAGCATCGCCAAACGCACAGGCGCACTTGTGATCAGCAACCACGAGATTGCCACCTGGTTGCAAAAACAGGGGCTTGAAAAGGTGCATGGACAGCACCTTGGTGGTGGCTTCCAGCACCCGTTCGGCTACCTGAAACTCACACTCGCCCTGCATGGCTCACAGTTGCCAGATGGTTCAGATGGTGGCAACCCCTGCGGATTCCTGCTGACGACTAATAATGGAAAGAAGATCTACCTCGCCCAAGACACGGGGTTGTTCGGCGACATGAGACTGATCGGCGAGGAGGGATTAGAGGTTGCGGTGATCCCTATCGGCGACAATTACACCATGGGGCCTGACGATGCACTCAGAGCGGTGAAAATGCTCCAGCCGAAGACGGTAGTCCCGATCCACTACAATACGTTCGACCTTCTCAAACAGGATGCCAACGCTTGGGCCACCCGGGTGGAGAGTGAAACAGATAGCAAGGTCGCAGTCCTAAAACCTGGCGAGCAGCTCAATTTTTGATTTTTCAGGATGTTGTTTGAACTTGTGAAAAAACGGGCCGATGCCATTCTCGTCGTTCCCGAGACCCTGGACGAGTTCATGCCGGTATTGACGGCGGTCCCCCTGCAATTCCTTGCTTACCATATCGCCGTCCTCAAGGGAACGGACGTCGACCAGCCGCGCAATCTGGCCAAAAGCAACCGTAAGTCATTGAATTTGCCTCTTCTAATAAAAATGATGAGGAGAGAGAATGGTCGCGTTGAGGGTCTTTCTGATTATCTGTCTGGTGGTCACATCCCTGGCAACGCCTTCTACGCTTTTAGCCGGGAAACCGGATAAGGGATTCTTCTCTCTGCGGGGCGGTTTTTCCGAAGACCGGGGCGCCAGCAGCAACAAAAATTTTCAGCAATATGAGGGGGCATTGACCCTGACGCTGCCCTGGCAATGGCGACCAGGCCCGAAGCTCCTGATAAGAACCGGCCTGGACATCACCGCCGGGGTCCTTTCCGGCCATGATGAAGAGGCTTTCGTGGGAAGCATCGGCCCACGCCTATCTTTTCGCACTTTTGACGAAACTTTTTCGCTCGATATCGGCATCGCCCCAAGCTTGATCAGCCGACATGAATTCGAAAATGAAGATTTCGGCGGACCGCTCCAATTCACCAGCTTTGCCGGTTTTTACGTTCATTTCCGGGAGCGCTACCGCTTGGGTTACCGCCTTCAGCACATGTCCAACGCCGGGATTTATACTGAAAACCCCGGTGTGAACCTGCATATGTTCGAAGGTGGTTTTCTGTTCTGAATTTAAGCGCAACCGGTTATATTGTAATAAGTTTTTCATCATTGGTCAGAATGTCGGTGAGCGGAACGCCCCAGACGCGGCTCCCTTTTATCCGGCCGTCTCCGGCCCGGAAGAATCCACTCCGGTCAGATGGCGGCGGTAGAGTTCATAATGGCCCTTGATGATCTCTGGTACTTGAAGATCGTAAGGGCAGCGCTGAATGCAGAGACCGCATTCGGTGCACCGCGGAACACTCTCCATCGGATCCTTGAGAAACTCCGTCGCCACCTGCGGCGACATGCGGTTGACCAGGATCCGATACCCCATGGCCGGCGTGATCATGACCCCCTGCGGGCAGGGCTGGCAGTATTCGCAGCGCCGACAGAAGCGTTTGCCCAGCTCCTGACGGTAGCGCTCCATGACGGCCCGATCCTGCTCCGAGACCGCGTTGGGACTGCGGTAGAAGGAGAGAACCTCGTCGATCTGGTCGGTGGATTCGAAGCCGGGGATCGGTACGATGCCCTGGTGCTGGCGCAGGTATTTGAACGCGGCCTCGGCGTTGTCGATGGCGCCGCCGCCGAAAGGTTTCATGACAATGAAGCCCATTCCCAGTTGTCGGGCAACGGGCAACAGCTCGTCGGCCGCGCCCTCCTCGATGAAATTGAAGGGAAACTGGACGGTGCTGAACAGGCCGGTGCGGATCATCTTGAGGGCCATTGACAGGCTGTGGGAGGTGACGCCGAGATAGCGGATCTTGCCGGCGTCCCGGGCCCGGACGGCCTCTTCGAGAGCGCCGCCGGGTGCTGTTACCGCCTCCCAGTCGGCCTCCTGGGCGATCTGATGGAGCTGGTACAGGTCGATGCGGTCGGTCCGCAGCATCCGCAGGCTGCGCTCGAGATGCTCGCGCAGCCCGTCGCCGCTGCGCTGCAGGGTCTTTGTCGCCAGCACGATGCGCTCGCGCACATCTCCGAGAGCTTGCCCGATCTTCTCTTCGCTGTCTCGGTAGGCGTTGGCCGTGTCGAAAAAGGTGATCCCCCGATCGTAGGCATGGCGCAGAACCCGCGCCGCCGTTTGCGGATCGAGCCGGATGATGGGGATGGCGCCGAATCCCACCTCCGAGACGACCAGATCCGTTTGTCCCAGTTGTATCTGATTCATAAAACAATCTCCTCGGCTTCGTTAAAACGAAAGCCCCTTGGCGAGGCTCTCAGGATTCCTTTATCTCTATCTCGCGCCGGCCGAGCGGGGGAAGTTGCGCTCAAGGCCGACAGCGAGGCCGTTGCTGGGCTCACTGGTTCCTGAACGCCGTTACGACGTGGCTGCGGCGTCGGGAAAGTCGGCGTCGATCTGGCTATGGGCCTTCAGGCCGATGAGGTTCCGCAATGTTTCAAGGCTCTGGCGCAGGGGAGTTTCGTCCTTCTTGAGGCGAGACATCATGATGCCTCCTTCGATCGTTGCGATGATTTGGGTCGCCAGGGCTCTACTGGAAAGTTCCTTGCTGATTTGGTCCTGCCGTTGAGCCACCTCCACAACGAATGCGAGTTTGCGGATCCAGGTTTCGAAGACATCTTGGACCATTCGGGCAAACTCCGCATTGGAGTCGCTCATTTCCAGCGCCGTGTTGCCGAAAAGACAACCACCGACAAAACCGGTCGCGATATGACCCTCCAGGACAGACGAAAAAAATTGTTCCAAAGCTGCGGCGGAACCTTCCGGTGTCAAGGTTTGATCCAAAAAGGCCATGAACTCGTCGCTCGCCGCGGCGAAAACGGCCCGGGCCAGATCCTCCTTGCTGGGAAAGTGGTAGTAAAGACTCCCCTTTTGCATCCCAACCGCATCAACGAGGTCGCTGATGGAAACGGCATTAAATCCCTTGGTGTGGAAAAGTTGTCGAGCGGTCCGGAGAATTTTCTCTCGGGTTACAGCCCCCTTGTCCCGCATAGACGCACTCCTGGAAAAACGAACGTTCGTTATGTATATTACAAGCGATCATTACTTTGTCAAGGCCTGCACCTCAACATCACGTTTCATCCAGCGTGGCTGCTGCACCAAGAGGCTGTGACCAGTGTCATCATTGGCGCCAGGCGACCCGACCAGCTCAAAGACAATATTCTAGGCGTGGTGCGGGGTCGGACCTGCCCAAGTGCCTGAATCTATGTCGAAAAAAATTGATTTTATGTGCCGATTCGGGCCTTAAACCGCCCATTTCAGCTATAAAATTGGACGGTTAAAGAAAACTTGGGGGGGGTGGAACGTACCAAATGGCGAGCTTAAATGCGTCATTTTGCCATCAAAATGCGTGCTCTAAGGTTTTCTGACAAGTATTATTTTTAAAGATAAAGGCGTAGAAACAATATGTTGCGCAGGTCCGACCCGGCTTGGGCCCGACAAATTTCACCAGGCGCTGAACTACTATCTGAGCCTGGCCCCGCATTTTGAGAATTATCTCAATCATCCCGATGCCCGGCTGGACAACAACGTTGCCGAGCGCGCCATCCGCCCGCTGACCATCGGGCGCAAGAACTGGATGTTCGTCGGCAGCGAAAACGGCGGTCGGGCCAGTGCGGTCCTGCTCTCCCTGGTACAGACCTGCCGAAACCTGGGGATCAACCCGCAAACCTACCTTGAAGATGTCTTGCGCCGCATCATGAGCCATCCCGCACGGCGTATCCGTGAACTTCTCCCGGATCGATGGTTGGCAGCCAAGCAGGAGGATGCCGCAAAACAGTCCGCCGATCAAGATGGGGTCAGTTGACGCTTACGCATGTGCAACCGGCTTCACTTCGTGTCATCTGTGACTGCTTGCGAAGCTACTTCCGCTATAGAGCCCTGCAGGGTGATCTGACCATGTCTCTATTGGCAGCGCTGCCGAGAATTGCAAACTGGCGTCGCGCAACATTACCCAAAACACTTTCGAGCTCAGAACTAGAAACATTCCTGCAGTCCTTCGATTGCACTGACCCTGTCGGATTACGCGATTATGCCATCGCTCGCTGCCTGGTCGATTGAAGAGCAACTTTTAAGAAAGGCCCTGCCTGAAAAAACAGGTTGGGCCTTTGTGTGTTTTGGATGTGGTGACTTATGGGAAATAGGAAAGTGTCCCTTATTTCCCTGAAAAGTTGAGATACCGAAACCGCCGGCAAAATGCCCAGCCGGCTGATCAATATTCATGGGGCGCGTTCTTGCTTACGCCCGCTCTTCTTTTCTGGCTCTGGTCACGTCGTTGTCTGCGGCTTGGACCCGTCCGGAGCGGGTGAGGATCTGGAGCAGACCGCCAGGGTCCTCGTCCGCGGCGTTGAGCAGCACCAGGGCTGGGCCCTGAGGCTGCCGGTCTCCGTGTTCCCAATGGCGCAGAGTGTTGACAGAAATGCCGAATGTGGCGGCGAAGCGGCGCTGGGAAAGGCCAGTCTTCCGGCGGACCTCCTTAACATCAACCGCTCGAGGCCGAAATTCCAACACCTCCGTTTTCTCGCCTTTGCTGTGTGCAATCGCCTCTTCCAGGCCGCGCTTGATACTCTCAAAAATCTCACTCATTGGACGCCTCGTGTTTTCTTGAGTTCTCCTACTAGAACCTTGAGGATTGCTTTCTCCTCGGCGGTCAGATTGTCCTTTTGGCCCTTGCCGTAGAGCGTGAGCAGGTAGAGTGGCATCGCCTCACTGTGATAGTAGTAGATCACCCGGGCACCGCCTCTCCTACCCATCCCCGGCCGCGCCCAGCGAAGCTTGCGCACGCCGCCGGTACCTTCGATTAGGTCACCGGCGGTTGGATGCTCGGCCAAGTGGGCGACTAGGGCCTCTTTTTCTTTTTCACCGATTAGCTTCTCAGCTTGCCGGGAAAACTCGCCAGTCTCCGCAACGGTTTGCACATCTTCTCCGCATAAAATTAACAGCATTTGCCTGCATTGTAATCCAATGGACCACCTATGTCAAGGCTGTCCTACAGGTTAAAGAAGTTCGCCATGGCAATATCCCGAAGGGACCGATCCGAGTCTGATATCTTATATCGACGTTTCTCATTATCCATTCAGGCGTACAGATTTCAAGTTCTCGAAACCCCTAAAATTATAAGACATCCAACTGATGCCACTGCGGCACTGACGCTGCGCCCCCCTAAATTGCTCGATTTTACCTCCAAAACAGCAGATCGGCGCTACAGGTGCGCCTTGCAAGCCGTTTCGGGCGGTGAAATT